>WALV01000071.1 GCA_015522645.1 Candidatus Tiamatella sp. | reverse complement strand
GCTGTATACTTCTGGCACGACTGGTAGGCCTAAGGCTGTGCTGTATAGTCAGGGGAAGATGGTTGCTGGAGCGTTGTCTATTGTCCACCAGTTGTCCCTGTATGAGACTCCGGCTAAGCTGGGTAGCGGGGATGTAATGCTGTCCCTGATACCGGTGTTCCACATACTGTCCTGGGGGTCATTATTCATAGCGCCTTTCGTCGGTGCTAAACTAGTGTTTGTACCTAAGATGGACCCAGAGTATTTGGCTGGCGTGATTAAAAGGGAGGGCGTGACGTGGATGAATGGCGTGCCTACTATGATCTATATGTTACTGGAGAGTGGGGAGCGGTTCGACGGGTTGAAGGCGATGATAGGCGGTTCCACCGTACCTGTTAGCCTGGCTGAGAAGATGAAGAGGGCTGGCATGGTTTACTCGACAATATACGGTGCCACCGATATGCTTGCAACGTCGATTTCCATTGCCACTGACCATACTAGTGCCGAGGAGGCCCGCCTGGTTACTCACCCGGTGCCTTACGCGGAGGTTAAGATAGTGAAGGAGGATGGATCCTTAGCTGCTCCAGGGGAGCTCGGGGAGATCTGGTATAGGAGCCCGTGGATGCCGGACGGCTACCATAATAACCCGGAGAAGACGCGGGAGTCGTTTGTGGAGGGATGGTTCCGTACCGGTGACCTGGGTGAGCCTACTGTTGACGGTGGATTGAAGGTTTTGGACAGGGTGAAGGATGCTATTAAGAGTGGCGGGGAGTGGATTCCGAGTAGTGTTTTGGAGAGTATTGCGAGTGAGGTTGAGGGTGTGGAGATGGTTGCTGCTGTCCCTGTAAGGCATGAGAAGTGGGGTGAGAGGCCTGTATTAGTGTATGTTGGCGGCGTGGATGAGGAGCGTATTAGGAGGCACTTCATGGGGGCTGTAGAGGAGGGTAGGATAGCTAAGTTCTGGATACCTGACAGGTTCCTACGGGTCGAGGAGTTACCGTTGACTAGTACTGGTAAGATTCATAAGATGCAGATAAGGGAGACTGTTAAGAAGATGCTTGGATTAAACTGATTTTGCCTCCATTTATATTTCAGTATTTTATCTTTAAGTTTGGGGCGATTGCTTGTTTTTAGTTTTATGAAGCGGTTGTCTAGTGTTGCGAGTGTTAGGTTATTGTTGTATGCTTGTGCTGTAATTATCAGATCCGTAGCGGGGAGCAGGTTTCCTAGTTTCCTCAGAGATATCTGCCATTTGATGGCTTGTTTATAATCGTTTTTGACTGGGTAGAGTATTTCTCTCGTGTATTGGAGTGACAGAGGATATTCTATGGCTGTAAATATCGATATGTATCCTGGGATGTTTCCATGTTTGTTAGCTATGATGTCTATTACGGCGCTGGTATCGTAGAGAGACGCTTCCATTTCATCTTCACCATTTTCTCGTAGAGCTGTTTTTCCTCTGAGGCTTCAAGAGGCTCGAGATCTTCTTGCCTGACTCCTTCTGCTTTAGTTCACCAACTATTTCTCTGGCGGGTACTGTTGTTCTTGTTTCTTCTATTGCATCTAGATACTCTTCTATGGCTCTCCTAACGACTTCGCTCCAGTTTATTTCCCCGTGTTCCCCCATTTTATCGGCTAATTGTTTGGGGAGGCGTACCGTAAACGTTGTTGACATGCATGGACACGGATGTACATGTATTTACAATGGACTGTAATATTTTAAACTAGAGTATTTCTACTATACTACGAGTTTAAAGGATTAATAACTGTTTTCAGGGATTAGGAGAAAGTTTGAGGTGCTCGGGTTTAGAGGTCGTCTAGGTCTATCTCTATTACTTCGCCCTCCCTGTCCGGCGGTGGTTCTACTGGCTCTAGTTTCCTCGCCCCCTTAGCTCCCTCTATTTCCAGGTCCCCGCTTCCTACTTTGAGCTTGTTAATCACTGCCCTCCACTTATAACCGCAGTTGGGGCATGTGAACGACCCCATCACTGTGACCGTTATCCTCCCCCTCTTATCCGGCAGCGGGGAGACTAGCTGCCACGTTTTATCCGGTTCCCCTACCCTCGTCCCGCATACTGGGCATACGAATGGGTCCTGCTTCCTCTTCGGCACTATGGGTTCACCTTCCTGTTTTTTCCTGTGCGGGTGGTTTTAAGGGTTTGGCTAGGGGCATTTCACTATTTCCACTTCTCCCTTTATCTCGCTCGTGATCATCGCGTTCGCTACTGCTTTCACTAGCTGGCCTATTCTATGCGGGTCGTATTTAGGACCCTGCATCCGCGTCTTAAACAAGTATTCCCCGTACTCGCTGGTTATCCTGGTGGGTGTTAGCCTGGTTTTCTCCTCCGGCATTGCGAGGTACTCCCCTTTCCTGGACTCTAGTAGCGAGTGGAGCTTCTTCTCCTGGTTCGCTAGTGCGGTTAGGTCTCCTCCATGGTGTACTCGTATTCTCAGGCATACATCTATTGTCTCCCCGTGTACCTTGTAAGGGTTCCTCAGGAATTCCTTGTTGGGTATCCGCTGTATTCCACTACTGGTTTCCAGGACCGTGTGTAAAAGGTTTATTTCACGTACTCTTCCCTCGATGCTGCCTATCTCCATGTAGCTCCCTACCTCGATTATCCTCGAGATCATTATAGTGTAGTATCCGACTACGTTGACTAGCACGTCCCAGCTGACTATTATCCCCAGCACTATTAGCGCGATAACTAGTATGCTGAGCTGCTGTGCCTGGGTGAATATGTACACGATAGCTATGAGTGCTAGGATGTATGCTAGCAGGTCTATCGTCCTAGAGATCTTCTCCGCTGCCTTCTCAGTTATCATACCCCTCCTGTAGAGGCCTCCGAAGGTTTTATGGGACAGTTTAATTGTCAGGTATAGGATTATGAGGACTACCGCGGTCCATATTAGGTCTAGGAGCAGCCTGTTTGACTTGATGAAGACCCAAGCGTTATGGAGGTCCCGTAACAGTATCGATAGGTCCACGTATTACACCCCGAGGCTACCCTATTGCCTCATCCAGCTTGTCTACACTATCTATCTTCGATAGTGCGATTATAATATACCCGGGCTCAAGGCTTAACACTTTATCCGGGTCTAGGAAGTTCTCCCCGTCGAACACGGCGATAATCTTCAGCGTGGGCGGCAGCTCGCTTGTTATTTCCCTCACTGACTTGCCTAGTGCTTTGCTTACCTTCGTCACTGTTCTCGACACTATTACGAAGTTACCCGTGTATATGTTCACAATTTCAACCGCGGAGAACCTGCCTTCTATTTCGCTGAAAAGTATGCCTGCAACTATATCGTTCTCCGCTACCGAGGCTTCCACCCCGAGCATGTTGAGCAGTTTTATCGTAGCCCTGTTCTTCGCCCTGACGAATATCCTGTTCACACCGTATTCCTTCGCTATACTTGAAACGAAGAGGTTCACCTCGTCCCTATCGGTGGCGGCCACCACCACGTCGAATGTTTCAAGGTCTAGTTCATCGTAGAGCATGGGGTCTGTGGCGTCCCTAACTATTCCCTCTACATCCGCCTCTGCCGTTATCCTCCTCACCTTCGACTCGTCCTTATCCACTACCACTACACTGTGACCTACTTTCGCGAGCCTCACGCATAGACTTTCCCCAACGCCTCCCCCTCCTATGACGAGGATCTTCAATGCCTACACCTCTCAAACACGACTTGGCTGCGCCTGGTACTAGAGGGACTCCAGGTATCTTAACAGGCGCTCCGCTGCTCTCCCCCTGAGAACGGTCTTCCGGAAGTACTTAGATTTAAATCTTGGGAGACCCATAGGCTTGATATACTTTAACCCAGGCCTCTCTGCCCCCGCTATTTTCAACGGCTCGCCTAGGACTACTCCTCCACGCGCTGGTGATAGGTAGAACACTGGGTTCCACGCGTATCCGACTGGTCTTCCAATAGAGTCTACCCTGGGGTCTATTAGGGCCGCCTCCCCCCAGCCTAGCGTGGATGTGTCTACTATCTTGGATATCTCCATGTAGCCTACTATGTAGATCCCCCTACTACTGCGCTCCATCACGCTCCTCACATCGTGGAGCCTCCACCTTGTCTTGAAGAAGTCTTTGGGGTAGTGGGCTAGGCCAGCTGTGTACACTATGTAGTCCCCCTCGCTTGCCCCGAGCTGTGTGAGCCTCCTGTTGTCATCGCAGAATATACCGTGGTCCACTACGGGGCACCCGGCTGTGAGCGTCCTCGAGACCGGTATGGTCCGCGTGGATAGGCGGAGCGAGTCTACTGGGAGGTACCTAGCTAGGCTGCCTTCCATGCATTTGGCTGGGAATTCCCTGTATGGTACACCTACAGGGCCGGGTCTCGGGATGAGGTCCATGCAGCCGTCCGGGTATATTGGTGAGTAGTACCCTCCTATGCTGGTGTCGAACCATTGTCTGACTAGGAATACTTTCAACGAACCACCTGTTTGATTATTCGCTCCTCGAACTATAAATCATTTCCATTGGAAAAGAAGGGAACCTTGAAAAACCCATTCCACAATAAAAATATAGCTGGAACCAGTGGAGGGATTGGTATTGGTGTATGGGCCTTTGGAGGAAGATGAGGAGGAAGAGCTCTACGATCTCCTCGAAGAGGAGGAGGAAGTAGAGGACCTCGATGATATAGAGGAGCTAGGTGAGGAGGAAGAGGAGCTCGACGAGTTCTTCGAGGAAGATGAGTGGTAGAATAGTTTTTCAAGGTATTTTCCAGCCGTGAAGGCCTAGAAGCCTAATAGCGTTCTCCCTTAGGATCTTCATTTTAACATCATCGTCCCAGCCGGCTCTAATGTACTCGCACACTATGTCCCTCAGAGTCAGCCCAACCATATACGGGTAGTCAGAGCCGAAGAGGAGCCTGTCCGCGCCGAGCTTGGAGACGGCTTTCCCCACGAAGTATATGTCTACCGCGCTTGTATCGAAGTACACGTTCTCGTATTTCCCTCCAAGCTCGATGCTTTCATGGAAGAATATTCCCGGCTCCAGTAGACTATAGCTTCCCAGGTGGGCGACTATTATGTCTAGATCGCTGAAACTCCTCGCCACACCGTCCAGGCTCCTCGGCCTGGCGGTCTTACACATCGCGGGGAGCTCCCATATTCCCGGATCGCATCCCGTGTGCACTATTAAGACCATGTTATTATCCATCAAAGCCTGGTATAACGGGTAGAGCTTCCTGTCACCAGGGTCTATGAAGTGGAACGTTGGGAAGAGCTTCATGCCCAGGGCTCTACCCTTGTTTCTCTCCACACACTTAATGTTCTCCTCCACTGTTATGTCGGGGTTGTAGCTTATCACCGGTATCAGCCTATCACCGCTTGCCTCGGCAGCAGCTAGTATCTGCCTGTTATCCCTACGGTGCTCTGCTAGGAGGTACTCATGCTCCTCTAGGACCTTTTCCGGGTTCTCTATTATCCTCCTTATAACCCCCCATTTACTCATCACCGCGTGGATACCGCTCTCACTCAACGCTTTCCTCAGGGCTTTCTCATCCATTTTCAGCTTGAAGAGGCTCTTACTCGTCTCAACCGCTATTAACACACTGTGGGATACTCCTGACTTGTTCATCGATGCAACCAGCTTACGCCCTGCTTCAACAGGGTCTTTAGGGGTCGGAGGCAGATGCATGTGGAAGTCTATTATATGCAAGGCTCGATCACTGCAGCTAACCTTTATGGCTACATGCTGTTTAATACTCTAATATGCAGGGGTTTATATAAACGGCTGGAGAAAAAGGGTTGATTGTTTTTAGGGAGTTAACCGGTTTTACCCGGAGAGGATGTCCGAGTACTTCCCCCTTAGGACTCTCTTATTCACCTTACCCACACTGGTTAAAGGCAGCTCGTCCACGATGAGTATTTTATCCGGCAGCCACCACTTGGGGATTTCCCCCTCTTCCACTGCTTTCTTCAGAATACCCATTACATCCTCCTGCGCCACTGAAGACCCTGGCTTGGGGACTATGAGTGCCACAGGCCTCTCACCCCACTTCTCATGCCTCGCTGCTATAACAGCTACTTGCCCAACACCGGGATGCCTGCTTATTATATCCTCCAACCTGAGGCTGCTTATCCACTCTCCACCGCTCTTGATCACGTCCTTGTCCCTGTCAACTATTTTGACGAATCCGTCAGTATACCATACCGCTATGTCTCCCGTGTGGAACCAGCCGCACCTCCATGCACTCTCAGTTCTCTCAGGGTCTTTATAGTATTCATATGCGACCCACGGGGTTCTCACGAGTATTTCACCCATCGTCTTGCCATCCTTGGGTACAGGGTTGCAGTTCTCGTCCGCCACGATGAGGTCAACGAGGGGTACAGGTATCCCTGTTCTCGTCCTAAGGTCCAGCTCTTTCTCCGGGTCCAGCTTCTCCCGTGGCAGATGCACTATTGTCAGTATGGGCGCTGTCTCTGTTAAACCGTAGCCTGAGATAACGTCTATTCCCCTAGCTAGTGCTAGTTTAGCTAGTCCCTTCGGTAGTGCTCCTCCGCCAACTACGAACTTGAAGCCTGTTAGATCATAGTTCTCGGATCCAGGAGCGGTTAGTAGCATGTAGAGTATTGTTGGAACCCCGGCAGCGTATGTCACTTTTTCCTTCGTTATCAAATCCAGCATTACTATTGGATCGAGTTTACCGGGATACACTTGTTTCAAGCCTATCATGGGTACAGCGTATGGAAGCCCCCAGCTCCACACGTGGAACATTGGGACTATGTGCATGAAGACTTCTCCTTTGCTCAAGCTGACTCTCGGTGCTGCTGTTATGTGGAGGAGGCCCATTAAGGCGTGGAGCACCTGCTGCCTGTGCGTGTGGTATACACCCTTTGGGAGGCCAGTTGTCCCACTGGTATACCCCATGCCTGCTACCTGGTTCTCGTCAACAGTGGGCCACTCGAATTTTCCACCGTACTCTCTTAGGAGGTCCTCATAGTTGTTGGCGGGTTTACCCGCTATACTGTCAGGGTGGCCGTCGTCACCTATGAATATGTATCTCTCAACAGTCTTCAACTCATCCCCTAACAGTTGGACGAGCTTCGTGAAGTCAGTGTTGACCACTGCAACCTTATCCTCCGCATGGTTCATAACGTAAGCGATCTCCTTGGGTGCTAGTCTAATGTTGACCGGGTGGATTACCGCGCTCATCATGGGTACAGCCATATAGAGCTCGTAGTGCCAGTGGGTGTTCCAGTCCAGTGTGGCAACCTTATCCAAGTGTTTTACCCCTAGAGTGCTTAAGGCGGCAGCGATTTTCTCTACTCTCTCACCGAACTCTTTATACGTGTATCTAACCTTGTCCCTATAGATTATTTCACTGTCAGGGTATTGCGATGTCATTTGATCGTATATTCTCCTAATGGTTAACTCGTATCCAGGCCTGAAGGGTACTTTCTCGGGTAGAGTCAAACTTCTCACACTCCACACTCATATAGGAATGGATGGCAGGTTCACCATCTATGGATAGTTTTGCTATTCTATATGTAATATAGATGGGTTAAATAAAAGGTTAACATGGTATAAATGTAAGTTAAGGAGAACCATTTAAAACCATGGACGGCTAATACTTGTAAAACGCTGGTTGCTGGGGCCGTCGTCTAGCCTGGCTAGGATGCCAGCCTGGGGGTAGATCCCCCGTGATGCGGGGCATACCGGAGCGCTGGTGGTCCGGGGTTCAAATCCCCGCGGCCCCACCAATCCGCCTTCAACGGTAATACCCGGCTAATACTGGTATTATACACGGGTCATACCCTGGGACACCGTTTAATCAGTCCTGGGGCAAAGTAATTATAGTGGTGAGTTTGGGACTCCTGAAACTATTATTCGGATTCGACAAGAGCGACTACGAGGAACTCCAAGGTAAACTCGAGGGTCTAGGAGAGGAGAACGAGGAGCTGAAGCAGACCGTTAAGAACCTGCAGGAGCAGGTTTCCAAGCTAGAGAAGGAGCTTCTAGCGAGTAGGAGAGCATTAAACACAGTCATCGAGGACATAGAGTATATAAAGCAGAAGCTAGAGGAGGAGCTGGAAGAGGAGGAAGCTCTAGAAGACAGCGGGGAACTCGAAATCGAGGATTCCAACATGGAGGAGCTGGAGGAGACTATTCTGTCACTAATAATCCAAGGCGTTACAAGTCCAAAGGATCTACTAGAGAGAACAGGCTGGAGTAAACACAAGCTATATGATGTACTGAAAAGCCTTACAGAGAAAGGCTTAGTGGACAAGGAGAGGGATGGGAGGAGGGTGCACTACAAGCCGGTCACCCCTCCCCCAACTCCCTCCTCATAAACGTTTTTACCGTAAACACAGATTCCTCTCATACACTTCTAATCCCACAGTTCCCCCGTCGCCTTTTAAACCAGGCTTTTAACCTTACTTTTCCATATTAATCGCGGTAGCGTCATTTTAATGGTGTATGCCTTGCTTAGAATAGGCGTTGACGTGGGAGGTACATTCACGGATTTCGTCTCATTCGACGAGGAAACCGGGAGGATACGGCATCTAAAAGTCCTCACCATACCCGTAAACCCTGTTGAAGGAGTTATGAACGCTGTCATGGAGGGAGTAGACGGGGAGCTGAGTGAAGTAATTGTGCTTGTGCACGCTACAACACTGGGGACAAACATGTTCCTAGGGCAAACCGGGATAGAGCCTCCTCAAACGGTTCTCGTAACAAACCAAGGGTTCACGGATGTGATAGAGATAGGTAGGCAGAACAGACCTCGACTATACAACCCGTACTACGGGAAACCCAGGCCCCTCATACCGAGGAACAGGAGGGTAGGGGTTAAGGGTAGAATAACCAGTGAGGGAAGAGAGCTGGAGCCGCTGGACTTGGAGGGGCTCTCAGTTAAGATCAGATTCTTCTGTAACCAGGGAATAAGAGTTTACGCTATATCATTCCTCCACAGCTACAAGAACCCTATTCACGAGGAGGAGGCTAAGAGAATAGTGCTGGAGAACTGCCCTGGCTCCATAGTAGTTACTAGCCATGAAGTAGACCCGCAGCCCATGGAGTATGAGAGGACTAGTACGACGGTGGTAAAC
>WALV01000070.1 GCA_015522645.1 Candidatus Tiamatella sp. | reverse complement strand
GTCTGGCGGTATGTAGTTGTCAGGGTTGCTCTTCCTCGACTTTACCCGTTTATACTCCTCGCAAGCCTTCCTGTTACCCCTTTCGCAGAGGTACCTGGCTAGTTTCTTGTAGGCTGTTATATGCCACCTGCTGCTCCCTATCTCCTTGGAGCCGTTATCTATTTCTTCGAGGCGTCTAGCATAGTAGTTGCAGGTTTCCTCGCTAGCGTTATTTTTACACCATTCAAGGAATTGTTTGAGGAGTTTTTGAGAAAACACTATTCCCAAGGTTTGCTTCAAAAAACCAATCGTTGGGGGGTTGCTGCCAACGATTGTTGGCACGGGCTTAAGACCCGTTGGCGTAGGCCTGCGTGGGTTCGAACCCCACCCCCCGCACCATCCGAAACCAAGGGTTTCGGATTCGCAATTCAATTCCGATTTGAAGGCTTCCAGTATTCTCTTGAGGCTTACCTGGAATAGTACTTTCTTCCTCTTGGTCTGGGGGTTGTAGTGTTCAATCACTAGGTAGTAATAGGTCTTACCGTTCTGGACAAACTTTTTAACGAAGATGTACATTTTGAAGCCCATTTTTGAAGCCTTACGTAAATCGCAGTTTTTAACGAGTCGGGCATTGCAGTTTTTGAGTACAGCTTCAAAAAGCCACGAGTCATCGGCTTCAAAAACTTGTTGAAGCAAAACCATCTACCCCCTAGTATATTATTAGTCTCCGTGTGATTATTTTCCGTGCTTCCCTCTCTAGGTACGTCTTCAGCGCCCTTCTTATTACTTCGCTCCTAACCATGTTTTTCTCCTGGGCGAAACGGTCTACCCGCCTAAGCAATTCTTCCTCTAGCTTGAACGTGACGACCTTCAAGAGCTATCACCCTGGGGTTTTAGTTTGGCGTAGCCTCGCTTGGTGTCGTACTCGATGTATCCTAGGGCTTTCAGGGTCCTGAGCGCTTTTAGGAACCTGCTGGATTTACGGCTTGTCCCTGCTTTCCTAGCTAGCTCATAGAGCGCTAGCTTGTGTGTAGGTTCTTGTCTTAGCGATTCCAGTATCCTCGATTCTAGCTCAGGTAGCAGTGTAGATGGTATTTCCACGGTTGCCTGTGTTGTCGCTAGTTTCTCGGATATGAGCTGAATCGTCTCCAGCTTTATCTTATACTTATCAAGTTCCTGCTCTAGCCTCTCCTTCTCCCTCTCTAGCTCTCTTATCTGTTTTTTCAGGGTATCGTATTCTTCCTTTGTTATTGTAATGTACTGCCTTTGTTCTTCCAGTCTCTTCCTGGCCTTCTCGGCTAGTTCCTGGAAGTCCAGCCTCTTCGCGAGTATTGGTTTGATGTCGATAGGTGTCCCGCCTAGGTGCCTGGATTTCGGTTTGGGAGCCTTGAACAACGCCTTGCTCCTCGGTAGTAACTGTATGAACTTGCCCTTATCTAGCCCTGATAGCTCCTCGGGATCAACGGTGTGTCCTAAGCTGTCCGCGATGCTTACAGCTGCTTTAACATCTATCGGGTGGCTGAACGCTCCCAGATAAGCGGTGTTCACCTGGCTTAGCACATCCTTGTTCAGGTTAGCGGGCCTCTGGCTCACCAGGATATAGTTAATGCCCAGCTTACGGCCTAGCTTGGCTATATACTCCATCTGCTCCAACACATCCATGGATGCCTTGGTATAGCGCTGTGGTGCCAGTAGGTGGGCTTCCTCTACCACCAACAGGAAAGGCCGCCTACTCCTCTTAGCCTTACCTATAAGTAACTGCAGGTATTTGGCTAGGAGCTGTCTAGCCCTAGTCATCGTGGTATCCTCATAGTTTATCACTACTACTGGAGCCTCTGGGGTTGCCTCGGCCATAGTATATGGTTCAAGCGGTACTCCATCCTCGTCCTTGAACAATAACCCGTCATAGAGCTCTAGAAGGCTCTCATACTCGCTCACAGGCTCAATTATAACTATAGGCATAGCGTAATTATCGATAATCCGCTCGATCAAGTAGCGTGTGAGATAGCTTTTCCCATGGCCGCTCCTAGCTAATACTGTTATTCTATAACCTTCCATTTCACGAATATCAGGGAGAACCTTCACGGTTTATTCACCAATCTTGATTATCCTCTCTATCTCGTCACGGTATTCTTCCAGCATCCTCTCCCACTCCTCATATATGCCTAGAAGCTCGTATACATCAACGTCTTCCTGCTTCTCACTATCATAGCAGTCTATAGCGTCTAGGATATCCCCGTCAACCTGCCATTCGAGATTGTCCCTAAGCTCATCCAAGGTATCCCCTTCAGCGATAATATTCTCCCCCAACCAGCAGACGTAACGCTCGAAACCCACGCCACGCTCACCTCTTCCTATTCCTTTTACAATACAAGCATGCGTTCTCCTCGTAGTACTTGCGGCACCTTTCCTGCTGGTGCACCGCTATAACAACAACTAACACGTAGTAAGCGAACAATGCTAGAAGCAAGTTATCCATGGCCTGTCGCCTCTCGTATCACTTGCACCATGCATTCCTCGTAGTCCCTCGAGATATAGCATAGGTAAGCGTTGAGGAATAGCTCGGTGCTATTGAGGCACCTGGAATACAGGTGGCCGCATATGAAATCATCGTTCCATGTTTTCATACATGTATCCCTCAGGGCTTCACAGCTACCCACTACCCACCACCTTCCTTCTCCCAGGCCTCAGGCTCCTAGGCCTGGATTTAGCCATCTTAGTTTTCTTCTTCCCTTCTCCTTGGATACCGTAGACTATTTTCATCGCCCGTATGTAGTTGGATGGAGTGTGTTGCTTTGCAACCCTGATGGCTAGTTTCTCCTTGTCATATGCCAGCTGTTTCTCCCCCCTAGTGAGCTGGTAGCGGGGTAGTGTGTCGGTGAGCCTGTGGTCCACACTGATAACGTCAACGTACATATTTATGTAGGACCCGAAGTTCAGCCTGTAACCATTTACATAGTACTGCCTCGGTATTATACCCCTGGTCAGATAGTTTCTCCAGACAAGGTAGATTGTCCTAACGGGGCTCCCCTTGTCGATGAACAGGTCGTAGGTTCCGCATTCGCTCCACTTGTCCCTATACTCGTAGAAACGTGTGTTCCGCGGTATGGTGGCTATGTAAATCTTCTCCCTAGCAAGGTCCTCGATTATGCCGCTGAGAATCTTCCTAGGCCTATAATACCTGTCCTCGAAGTCCCTGAACACCCGTGTGACCACATCCATGACGAAACCCGTCTCGTCAGGCGGGTCTGGATGGATTATAGTCAGGTCCGCATGCAACATGTTATCCTCTTCCCTTAGGTCGAACACTTCAACCAGCACGGCCTACCACCTTTATGCTCACCTTCTTGCACTCCCCAGGGAACACCTTGTGGAGATACTGGTGGGCCTCGTCCCACCCGTCGAAGTAGCGGCGTTTAACGAGCCTACGGCCCCTCTGGTCCCCGTAGCAGTCAAAACGAACCCTAGTCAAGGCTTGTCACCCTGGGTTTACCGCATTAAAACATTGGGTTATTTTGCAGACTTGCTTCATGATACAATATGATATAGAGTAATGAACCATATTCCTTAGATATTTTCGTTTTCTCATATAGCTAACTCCAATCAATATTTTAGTAGGAACCTTATGATATTCGATGAGGTCATGGATATTCATCATTTTTAGTTCTTTATACGGTAAATGAATACTACATTTATCGGTTATTGGTAGATTGCTCCAAAACAGATGTCTTCCTATTTTCGTTTTTGGCTTGAACAACGGCTTATAGTATAGTTGTACGTTTTCTACAACGAAGGGTCTATATGTATTATATAACCTATGTATTAGATACCATAGCCTATGGTCTGGGTTGAAACGTTTCCTTATAGCATTAAGTTTGCTGTGAGATTGGCAAGGCGGGCTAGCCCAAATAAAATCGTATTGCATTAATTCATCGACTGTGAAGCTATATGCATCCCGTCGGATTACAATACTCTTGGGGTTAAATTCCTTATGCAGTTTTAACACAATTGGGTCTATATCTACTGCTATATACTCATAATCCAATCCTAACTTATCCAAATATCCTTGGATGCCTTTAGCTACACCGCCCATACCTGCAAACAAATCCAAAATCTTTATAACCCTAGCCATCCCTCTCCTCACCCCTATCCCTCTCACGGTTATCGTTGAGGGGCATGCAGACGAAATTATCGCCGTCACGCCTGCACAGCAGTATCTCACCCAACAATCTCACCCCCCGTCTCATGGCCGCCTAGGAAACTATCCAACGGGACGAAGGGCTGGCTGCTCGTTCTCCCGTTAACAATATCCTCATACTCCTGAAGTGCCTGTTTGAAGTACTTGCTCGGGCAGAAGATCATCACCTTCCTACCATGCACCCTATACAGCCAATCGTCCTCAGCCATCCTGCGGATAACCCGTTCAACCGTATGCCAGTGGAGTTTCCCGTTTTTCTTGCGGATGTACCAGTTATACAATCCCTTATACGTGAAGCACTCGCTACTGCTAAACCGCTTCTTATACTCCAGGTACTCCCTTATCAAGTGGAAAACCATATTATAATGCTTGGACAAGGATAGCTTTGCATAGTACCCTGGACTGTTCAAGGCTAGTCACACTCCAGGCTCTTCCTCTCATCGTAGACCCTCACAATAGGTTTATCCGCGAAGTAGCTGAGCATCAGCACCAGGCCGTCCCTGCTCTTCACCATGCAAGTCCTATTCCTGTCGCTACACTCATAGGATACCCAGCTCTCCAGCCAGTACCTTTTGTTTATGACGACACCAACGGAGCGGCCCGCGTCCTCGGCCTTATCGAGTATCCCATGGATACTATAGCCTTCCAAAGCCACAGTCTCCACGCCACTCACCCCTTGATGAACCAGCAACCCTGAACCATGTCGAACTGGATAACACCCTTCTCCCCGAGGTACCTGAAAGCATCCTCTAATTCCTTCTCCTCGTAACCGTCCCTGGGGGCGAGAGCGTTCCACAGGTCGCTCTCCGACATACAGCCGTTACTATGCAACACAGCTAGGATGGCCTTGTTGAACGTATACTTGTTACGCTGCTTCCCAGCCCTAGGCTTGGACTGCTGCTTAGACTGCTTACTAGCAGGCTGCTGCTTATGCTGGGCCTGCTGCTTCCCACCGTTAACCCCCGCAAGATACTCGTCCAGCACACCAGCGAACTCCAAAACAACCTTCCTCAACTTCTCCAGATCCCTGGGACGAAGACAAACATCCCTCTCAACCCTAGCCACCGACACCCACCTCACGCAGACAACGCACTAGAATAATGCACCTTAGCAACCTCAGGCAAGGCTTCAGGACATTTATCGCCAACGAACTTCACAATCTTTTCCTGTCTAGCATTACAAGCACTTAGTTTAGCCTTCAAACTAGAAATCTGCATCTCTAAACTTCGTATAGTCCTACTACAATTGCTGAATTCACGAGCTTCCTTAGGAATAACCTTCATGATAGTTGCATTCACCGTGACATGAGGAGTTTCATAACTCTTTTCGTTAGCTACAGAATGGAAGAATTTTATAGACTCCTCAATAGCCTCACTCATTTTCCAACCATATTTACTCATTATATCCCTTAGAAGGCTCTCGGTTTCGTCTGTTAGACTTATAGTTGTTACACGCTTACCCATCCATCACCACCTCTTCCACATCCTTCCCACATTTCCACACTAGGCTCTGGGTTATCTGATCATAATCGATGCAAGGTTGAAACTCTAGGATGAACGGTAGTATTGCCCTTTTGAAGTACTCAACACTAGTATATCCTAGTTCGAGTGCCGCCTTGGCTAGACTGATTTTCTTCTCGGAATACACGAGGATTTTGACCTCGTTTAGAGTGGACATGAGACGTCTTTTCTTAAGGGCATTTGACTTATACATTTCATCTCACCTTCCGACTGTCTGATTGTCAATATTCAGACAGTCATATAGATATATTTAGACAGTCAGATTTATAAAAGTTTGACCAAAAAACAAGAGCATAAAATTTTTAAACATCAATAAACACTTGGTGTAAAAAATGACTGACCGACAGATAGATAGAGAACTCCTAACAGCAAGTGCAAGAGTATTACTATGGATCCATGATAATGAACCTGTAGAATGGAGCAAGGCGAGGAGAGAATTTGGAAGCAATATATATCCGCAAGCATATAAACTAGCACTACTAGGCTTTCTAGACATATCAGAAAATAAAATATTGAAACTCACGAATAAAGGGAGAGAAATAGCAAGTTGCCTTAAAAAATGTGTCCGATAGATAGAGAGAACTTTCTGGAATCCTATATACGGTCTTATATAATATTATATATTATATAAATAAAGAGATAGAGCTTGTAGTGATTGAATACTTAAAGATTTGTCATATTTATCATGATTATTTATATAATATATAATATTATGGGATTCGCTTACAGTGTGTCCGTGGTGGGGTATGTCTATATGTGTCTCTGTCTTTTTAGAATAGTTCTCTTAATACCTCGTCTAGTGCTAGTTCCCTTATTCTCTCGGCGTATAGTCTGAGTGTTGCCATGCAGGTTTTGTATCCGCCTTTCCTGTAGGATTCCTCTGCGTCCCTTATCAGGGCTTCCATTAGCATGTTGAGCTGTGCTTTGTTGCAGGGCATGCCTCTCACCCATATATCCTTATATTATAAATTTATAGCGGGGACACGTTGATGGAAGTGTTCACAGCTAAGCGTTAACTGGGGGGTTAACATGGTTAAACAACCTTTATTTTATGGCGTTTCCGAATATTTTCGTGGAATAATATTCTCACAGGTGGTTATTTTTGGATAAGAGGACAACTTGGGGTGTCGTGGCTCTTATAGTTTTCTTGGTTGCTGTAGGTGTCGGGTATGTTTATATGAATAGTGGCAGCTCAGGCGGGTCCTCTGGCTCTGGCTCGCATTGTTATACAAGGACGCAGTATGTTCCCGAGGAGAAACCGATTATTAATAGTCAGTTCATAGTAGAGGCTAGGAATTATAGGTATCAGACTTTTATAGTCCAGGATAATTGGTTTAACCCTAGTCTAGAGATTAACATAAAAATCTACCAGGGCAGCGATATTAAACTGATCCTCTTGAAGGATAACAAGATCATATGGCAATCAGGTAAAGTCGGGCCTGCATATACGACAACTATAAATTTACCTGGGACGGGTTCATATGAGATCAGGATAGACAATACCTATAGTATTATTACTAATAAAAATGTTGAGGCTAGGGTTGTGTTGCACTATGAGTTAGCCCAGCCTGTAGAGACGTGCAGTTAGCTGCCTAGTATTCGTTGGAGTTGCTCCCTGTTCCATGTTAGGTAGATGGTTAACGGTAGCTTGAAGGCTAGGAATAGTTGTAGGTATGTTATGGTCCAGTAGGGTCTCCCGTTAAGGTATAGTACCCGCCACGGCCTGTCGAGGCCTAGGAGCATCAGCATGATGATGAAGAGGTCGGCGAGCATCAGGGTTAACAGGAAGGCCTTGGTCGGTCCTACTACTTGTAGGGCTTTTATGAAGATGTAACTGGTGGAGAAGATGAATCCTAGGGCTGCGAGGGCTAGGTCTACGCGGCTATAAAACATGTTTACCCACCCGTGGGGGGTGTTAAATTAGGCGACGGCGGCCCCG
>WALV01000069.1 GCA_015522645.1 Candidatus Tiamatella sp. | reverse complement strand
GCTCTAGTTAGAACCATGAAAAATGACATGTTTATAATAGCGGATTATGTGTACTTTATCTAAAAACCATTACCTATAATATTACACTATACTGAATGTTTATATTGGGGGCCTGATTTCATTGGAAAAGCCTATATACCAAGAAGAGATAGGTGGATTTATTTTCCAAGAATATAAAGAATTCAAACCTGCGACACCTAGTTATCTTGTTCTAGGGTTTCCTGACGCTGGTCTTGTAGGTTCTATAACTGTTTCATATATGGTGAAATCTCTCGGGATGGAGGAAGTTGCTGGAATTGATAGTAAACGCTTCTTCCCACCAGCTACAATAATCATAGAGGGTAATCCACGGCCTCCAGTCAGGGTCTTTAGGAAAGACGAGGTATACACACTCGTTTCAGATATACCCTTACCTCCCCAAGCGTATTTTAGCCTTGCAGAAATGCTCACATACTGGGTAAGACTCAGAGGATTCACATTCGTAGTAAGCGTAACAGGAATAGGGGTTCCGAATAGGCTTCAAATAAGCAAACCCAAACTCTACTGGATGGCATCCGATGAGCATGGAGAGATCCTAGCTACCAAGACAGGGGCAGATAGATTCGTTAACGGTATAATAGCAGGACCATATAGTCTAGTATTAAAGGAAAGCATAGCAAGGAGAGTTTCAAATGTCCTACTACTCGCCGAGTCCTTCCTAGATTTCCCCGACCCCGAGGCAGCATCAGTAGTCATTGAAGGCTTGAATAAAATGATTGGTCTAAATATGAGTGTAAGCGATTTGCTGAAAGAAGCAGAGATGATCAAGCTGAGAATGAAAGATCTTATGCGTTCTACAAAAGACACTATGTTGAAAATGGGTAAGGGACTAGAGTACCAGGGACCTGTAATTTATAGCTAATAACATTAAAGTAGAGGTGTAAAGAATGTCAAGCTATTGGGACTGGTTCGAAGAGTTCAGAAGGTATATGAGAGAGAGAATAAAGAACATTGAAGACCTGTTCAACGAGCTATACAGTGAAATCGATTCCTCACTCTTCTCGGGATATAGGCCGAGTAATCCAGAAGAACCATTATACCGTATAGAAGATCACGGAGACCATTACAGAATCCTAATCGATCTACCAGCAGTGGACCCTAATAGTGTAGTAGTTGACGTATTCGAGGACCATATAATAATCAAGGCCAATATAAAAGAGGAGGCGAGATACGAGTATGAGACCACACTTGGAAGAAGGGTGTGGGTTAAAAACTTTAGTACGAACATAATGCTTCCCAGCACTATAGATACATCTACCGTAGAGGCGAGAAGAAAAGACAATATTCTAGTAATAACTGTCAAGAAGAAGTAAACTACATTATCGTCCCATCTAACCATGATAACCGGTAAACTGCTGAAAAAGACATAAGCATCAATATACTAGTTCCCTCCCCCCTCCCTCCCGGAAGTGTTCTTCCCAACAGGTGGAAATTCCAGCTTTACAACAATAGGTTGATTAATTCATTGATCAGTGCGATTTCAAGAAGCAAGAGGAGCATATTCCACTCTGAGAGAAATATCCGGGCAAAATGAGTTTCAAGCGGTGCCTACTTATAACAAACTCTAGGCCATGGTGACCTCTTATCTGCATTATCCCCGGCGGATAACATGTCTTCCCTCCTGTTTTGATTCCCAAAGCCATTAAGTCATACCTTTCATTATCCCTCACTAAGACAATATACCACAATAACCTTAACTTGTAGCATACCCAGGGAGCATCGAGATACAGCTATCTCGCATATTTCATCCTAAACCAACTTTTCTTTGACACTTCATACCTCCATTCTAGTTATGTTCTCTGGAGTTTGAGGTAACAGTTAAACCGAGTTAGAACTATAAAAATGACAGCATATCCATACTAAAATTGAGGCGTTTTAAAAATGGATAAGCCTGATCCCTGTGGAGCAAAGGTCATGCACTATACTGAAGTCGATGAGGAAAAGGTTTCCGAGAAAATGGGAACAAGAACAACGATCCGTTGGCTTATTTCTGAAAAAGACGGGGCACCAACTTATGCAATGCGTTACTTTAGAATAGGACCCAACGGCCACATTAACGCACATAACCACCCATGGGAACACGAGATATTTGTTGTGAAAGGGGAAGGTGTAGTGAGAATAGGTGAAAAACACTATACCGTAGGAGAGGGATACTTCATCTACGTGCCCCCCAACATTGTACATGAATACTGGAACACTGGTCTAGGCCCCTGGGAAATCATTTGCACAATACCGAACAAACCAAGTGTTCAAGAGGATAAACCAATAGAGAAATGTTGAGGTGTGAGTTTTAGAAGCTAAACATAAGAGAATTATAATCTATCTCCCATTCCACTGGTTTCTTTTACCATTCTATTTATTCCTAGCTATACCCATAGCTTATATAATGGCAATAACTCCAGCGTATCTATTCCATTGGCTCCAAGGAAATATCAACATACTAACTAAGGGACTAATACTGCTGTCCATGTTTCTCCTAAGCATCAGCCCTATACTTAGTTTCATTAACATTAGAATCGGGAGCTTCAGAACCAGAGGACAGGTAGCCTCAATAGATTACATTATTTATTGGGGAATACCTATACCAATACCGCGGGTCAGTATAGCTGAACAGGAAACTATTGTTGCTATTAACCTAGGAGGAGCCGTTGTCCCAGTATTAGTTGGAATAGTATTTGTATATTCAACTATTCTAATGGGGAATCATATCGTGTTATATACCACTTTTGCATCAATAATAGTTACAACTATCTACACTTATCTATCATCCCGCGTTATACCCGGTGTCGGTATTGCCGCTCCCGGACTTGGCATAGCTTTAGTTTCACTTGCAACTTCTATTCCCGCTCTAAACCAAGGGCCCATATTTATTCCAGCATATGTCGGAGCCAGCTTTGGTAGCTTATTAGGAGCGGACGTTCTAAGATTGATGAAAAATAAAGACCGTATAAATGCACCTTTAATAAGCATTGGTGGTGCAGGTGTTTTTGACGGGATTTATTTGTCGGGAGCACTAGCCGTTACACTTGGCATGCTTTTCGCTTAACGAATTGTAGGAGGCTACTGGCGTTGGAAGAGGAAATGAAGAGGCTCCTTGTCTATTTATATAAACGCCGTTATATAAGCCCCAATCTTATAGCTAGGGAATCAGGTGTAAAACAGTCCAGAGTATACGTGTTACTAGCTAGGCTTGAAGCAGAGGGTTACATTAAAAGAATGACCTTTGAGCAAGGCAAATCATGCGATTCATGCCCTTTGAAAGGAATATGCGGTGGGTCATGCCCGTCTGGGACTGGGAGAATTACTATCTACACCATAACTGATAAAGGTAGACGACTGGTCAAGGAAGATGAGTAGAGCCGGGAGTGACCCGCCCCGTACACACTTATCCCCGAGGACGCGGGGTCAATTCGTACGGGACCAGGGTCCACTCGATTTATTGTTATTTAGTCACAGAGAGATAAAATAGATTGACCTGGCAATGCTTGCTCCTCAACCAAGAGTTCATAATAATATTGTAGTAAATATGTTTCACATTGAAATTAAACTCGCAAACTACATTTAATGCGCCCAAACAGGTATAGACACAATATACTGTATAACTAGAGAGATCATAGTATATGGTAACGTATACTTGAGTATCTGGAATCCAGTGTACTTTCTCCCAGAGACTCTAGTAGCTATAGATACTCCGACAAATATTGCCGGTGCACCAGCCATCGTTGCATTACTACCCAATGTTCCAGCCCATGCTATACTCCAATATAACGGCCATGGATTCAGCCCCGTATGAAGGGAGAGATCCTTAATTATATTGAACAGGGATAGGATTAATGCGTCATGCTCTATTATTGTAGCCGATAAACCCGTGAACCAGTATAATATTGAATACGAGTAAAGGAGCTCGTGTCCCGTTGCAAGTGATATCATCCTCTTGGCAGCTTCATCTATGAAACCTGTTTTAACTAAGCCGCCTACTAGTATGAATAGGCTAATATAGAAGATGAGTGCGTTCCACTCGATTCTACTTGAGATCTCGTTGAAGCTTTCATAGTCTCTTTTCAGAACTCTACCTACTTCAGCTATGGCCGCCATTATTAATCCCCCAGCCAGCGCTATTTCTCCTAGTTTTACATTGAAGCCAAGTAAGTTTGATATTCCCTGCCTGAAAGCCATGCCTATTATAGTGATTGCAAATATGATTATCGACGCCCATAATTGCCCTCTTCTAACATGGAACTCGTCAACTGAAACAGAGATATCAAGACTTTCTCCAGGGGTAACTCTCCTTTTGAGCCAAAGGTAGATGAGATAGTTCAATATTAAATATGTTAGAGTCAATAGAGGAAAACTGGAGGGTCTACCGTTTATCCATATGAAGTCATTAAACTCTGCCCCTGCCACACTATGCAATAATTGCGGAGGCAAATCTCCCAGTAATAATGCAGTGCCCATAAAGTTAGCGTTCAGCGAGACTAAAATAACAGGTAGCAAAGGATCTATACCTGCTTTCTTCGACGTCTTGGCAACTATTCCGCCGAATAATACGACGATCAACACGTTATCAACAAATAAACTTAGGAATCCTGCTATGATTGCTACTATCATTAAGAAACCCAGGAACCCCTTGGATTTCTTGGACGCCCATTCTATGATGAGGTTAGATACCCCTGCACCAGATAAGTATTCCGCAATAATCCACATTCCCAAGAGAATAGATACAACATCCCAATCCACATAGTGAACCGCATCCTCGAGAGAAAGAATTCCGGTTAAACCCAGTAACAGTGCTCCTAGAAGAGCTACGAGACTTCTATCTATAATTCCCCATATTATGAAGCCTATAGTAACAACGAAAATTACTAGCGCTATATCAATCACTCTAAGGCACCTATCTAGGTATCACTCGATTAACGCGACTAGTGTATATATAATCTGGCAGGATAAAAAAGTGACTAATTAAACGTCAAAAATCAAAGTTATGAGCTAGAGTTACTTGGCTGCTACTTTAGCTTCTTAATTTCCTCGATAAGCAATGGAAGTACTTCCTTTGCATCACCTACTATTCCATAGTCGGATGCCTTGAAAATAGGTGCCTCCGGGTCTTTATTAATAGCTACAACGATACCTGCCTCCCTTATACCGAATGTGTGTTGCGCGGCTCCACTTATACCTACCGCAATATATAGTTTAGGTTTCACTGTTTTACCCGTTTGACCCACCTGTTTCTCATGGGGTATGAACCCCATATCCACGGCTTTTCTAGAACCGGCTACGACAGCGCCCATTTCTTTAGCTAGTTCTTCTAAGAGACTCCATAGTTCTTTTGTAGCAACCCCTCTTCCACCCGAGACTAGGTAATCCGCTTTTTCTATCGGCAATTCTGTCTGGGGAATAATCGTTACTTCTTCTAGGAATGCTCTTCTCTGAGGAATACTTTCTAATTCTATCCAAGTTATTTCCCCTGTTCTACTTTCATCCCTCTCCGGTATAGGGAAGACGTTAGGTCTAGCTGTTCCCATCTGAGGCCTGCGTGTCGGTGTTTTAATGTGTGCAAGCATTATAGCTCCGAAGGGAGGTCTTATCATCACAACGTCTCCTGTTTTCATGTCGACATCGAAGTTTGTGCAGTCCGCTGTTATACCAGCTCTCAGTGTATTCGCTATGTAAGGCCCGAATTCCCTTCCCCTTAAAGTAGCAGCTACAAATATTACTTCAGGCTTAACCCGCTTAGCCTCTTCAGAGAGGACGAGAGCGTATTGATCAGCGCTATAAACCTTTAGATCTGGGTGATATATTATGCGTACTTTATCGGCTCCATGATAGATTACCTCCTTCGCCGCCTTCTCGAGAGCCTCCTTATCCCCTCCTATAAGAACCCCCTCTATCCACGTCTGCAGTTTCTCGGCAATATTCCTCGCTGGAGTTAACATCTGGAGGCTGGCCTCGTGTATCTGGCCGTCTTCGATTTCCCCTATAACCCATATTCCCTCAAATTCCCCGGGCTGCCTGCACTCCCACTCTGGGCAAAGTTTTCCACAGTCAACCTTCTTCTTTTTCCTCGCGGAAGGATCAAAACTCACGGTTCACCACCTCTAGAATGGGATGACACCCTCTTCTTTGAGCTTATCAATCAACCATTTCACCGCCTCTTTAGGATCTCCCTGGAATACCTCTTTCTTCCTAGGAACTTCAGGGGTCCACGTGATGCCGCCTACTATGGTTGGGCTTCCCTTTAATCCTATACACCTAGGATCCAATCCCATTTCCTTGTTGGTCCATATTTGAATGGGGTTCTCGAGTTTCGCCATTATCTT
Organism: Candidatus Tiamatella sp.; assembly: GCA_015522645.1. Taxonomy (GTDB): domain Archaea; phylum Thermoproteota; class Thermoprotei_A; order Sulfolobales; family Acidilobaceae; genus Tiamatella. The sequence continues at coordinate 35,659 of WALV01000069.1, read as the reverse complement.
ATAGGACATCCTCACGGGACGGGGTTTCTGACTGTGCATTGCAACCGATATTACAGCAGGAAGCTTAATCCTATAGACTTCCTCTCTATCCTCCAGCTTCCTTAGGAATGCTATCTCCTTCTTCTTTTCGTCATAGTTAACTAGTTTTTCCACATAATACACATAGGGTAGTTTAAGCCAGCTTGCTACTTGTGCTCCTATATGAGCAGTGCTTGAGTCTATAGTTTCCTGGCCGAAAACTACTAGGTCTACACCACCGATTTTCTCTATAACCTTTGCTAAGACATAGCTAGTAGCTAAAGTATCTGCACCAGCAAATGCTCTATCACTCGCTAGTATACCGTCGTCTACACCCATTCCTATTACATGCTGTAAACCCATAATAGCCGCTGGAGGTGCCATTGATACTGCAGTTATTCTCCCACCGAATTTGTCCTTTAACTGTAACGCGAATTCAGTGGCATCCAGATCATGCGGGTTAACTATACTGGGAACCCCCTCTCTAATGAGAGTACCTGTCTTGGGATCGAATCTAACGGCCTGTGTATTTGGTACCCATTTTATTCCCAGGACAATTTTCATCTAACTCACCTCTCACGTGAACCTATACATTATTCCTCTACCGCTCTTAGGGTAGTGCCATGTAATCGCGTTCATAGGGCATATCACTCTACACGTTCCACATTCAACGCATCCCTCATAGCTGAACACCACTTTTTCTCCGGCTAGAATATAGCACCCTGCCGGGCAAAGGTATAGACAGGGCTTTGTAGGACACTTCTCGCACTTCGACGAATCAACAGTTATATGCGGCTCGAGATCCACATCCCATACGTCTCTTTGCAGTATATCATCTATTTTCATGGGTTTTACTTCCGTCTTACCTTGATCTTGAGACAAACTCATCCACCCCCTACATCTTCTTCATAAGCCTGTAGCCTTTCCAGGCTAGTGAGAGTAAGCCTAAACCTGCATTCCTTCTCGCTTTGTTAAAACTGTTCCAAACTCCTGGCGTTTCCAGATCTATTTCGAAGACGTTGGCAGCTGTACCTACAGCTAGTTTAGGCAAAGCCTTGAACATCCCCGGGTCATTATAAAGGTCTTGCATTCCAGTCAACCTCGTCAGGTCTTTATATACGAAGCTATTCTTTAGCATGCTCTCATAGGCTTTCAGGTTCTGTTCAGTGAAACCTCCTTTATCATGTGCTTCTATTGCCGCCTTCGCTGCTAGGTAGCCAGTATAGGCCGCAAAGTCTACTCCCCTTATCGTGTAGCCCACGTTGAGTAGAAGCCCACCAGCGTCTCCTGTTATTAGGAACCCGTTTAGAGCTAGTTTTTTGGGCATCATAGCTGGTCCGGCTTCCGGTGTAAGATGCCCTCCATATTCCATTATGTCACCATCTATCCATAAGTTTCTGAGCTGGGGATGTAATCTTAGTTTCTCAACCATTTGACTTATATGGTCTTTCACTTCTTTTATAGCGTGTCCCAGATGTAGGACTAAACCTATGCTTACACTATCCTTGTTAGTGTAAATAAAAGCCCCTCCTGGAATGTAGTCCGTAATTCCTCCCATCAAGAGCCAAGCCATTCCTTCTTCTTTGTTAAGCCCGAATCTTTCGTTAATTTTGTCCTCGCCTAGTTTGATAGTTTCCTTAGCCCCTACAGCTACTTGCTCAGGTTGTAGTTTTACGACTAAACCCAACCCTTCTAGGAGAAGCCTATTCACGCCTTCCGCATCTATAACAAGATCAGCGTAAACCTCATCTGAACCGCTTCCTACCCCGATAACTTTACCGTCCTTATATATTATCCTGTCAACCGTAACCTCCTCGACTAACAGTGCACCAGCTTCACCGGCCTTATCTGCCATCCATCTAGCTAGTTGAGGCAAGTAAGTTGTAAAGCTAGTAGAGGTGTCAGACTGGTATTCTATAGATACAAGCTTACTGCCATCTACAAAGCTGAGTTTTTCCCTTTTTACCCACCGATGAATAGGCGCCTTCTCTAAATCGTTTCCATATATTTCTCTAAGCGGTTCCGCATAGACTCTGCCGCCGAAAAGTTCTTTGTACCCGGGTTGCCTTCCTCGTTCAAGGATAAGGACGTTAAAGCCTTTCTTAGCTAACATATACCCTGCAGCAGAGCCGGCTGGACCAGCTCCTACGATGATTACATCCCACTTGTTCTTCACATCCAAAACATACACCCCGCATGGGGGGATTAACTTTTTATATATATAAATTGATTTTTCAACCCAATGTAGATAATTTAGGTACAAAACCGTGATTTCTTTTTATGGTGGATAGTCAAATATTATTATTGAGAGGTGTCTAGAGTGCCTGTCCTATCAAAGCCTCCTAGAATAAAAATATTTGAAGCCCTCGGAAGTATTGCGGACGGTAGAGTAGAAATCGTTGAAGAAAACGATTCTAAGGTAACCGCTAAAGTGAAAAGCTCAACGGGAGAGAAAACATACACGGTAATAGTTGACTTGAACTCCGGGGCAGTTTATAGTGACGATAATGGAACTATCCATAGAGGCTATATTGGCTATCCTATTATAGCTGTACTAATGATGAAAGGAGTCCTCCCATTTGAGGGAAAATATGCGGAAGTCTTGAAAGGGATTCCATGGAAGACTCTTAACGAGACCTATAAGAAGTACAGTGTCGTCGAGGAGATAGCTTTCAAACAGGCTAGGAGTAAAGGAGTTTATAGAAGGCATTTAGAGGCCTTTGCAAAAAGAGTGCTTGGAGAACTCGGAAGACTAGAACTAAAATTCGATGAGTCGCTTGCTAAGCAATCTTAGTCAATATTAATAGTGGCTGCCCTATAGAGTTTTACTATCTCAACCATTACTCTTTTCTCTAAACCTTCAACAATATTCCTAGTAATACTAGTCCAAGGCACATCCTTCGGGTATGCACTAGAGTTCAGGTATGTCTCCACTATAGAATCAAGCGCTGGCCTAATTTTCTCTAATAAACGAGTTCCTGGTATGGTAGATGTTATGAGGAATGTTTCTGTTTCACCTGAAGGTATATTCTCTCGCTTAACAACATCAGATTTACCCAAGCATCTCAGAGTAGCTAGTACAGTTAGAGAGAGCCGCGTCACGGGTATATTTTTGAGTAACGCATTTACCCCTTCACTTCTCACTTCCCTCTCCAGGTATTCCAATATCTCGCCATTCCCACTAAGCAGTTTCTCTTTAGTAACCTTGAAACCTAGTTGCAGTGCGTGATGCTTCATCAATTCATACTTCCTATAACTCGCCATACTATTCCTCTTCACGATAAAATGGAGAACCGGGATGAAGGTCTTCGGTAAGTAAAACACAAGATCGCGTTTTACAGTAACGCTTAGCAGTGGATATACCGGGATTCCCTCATTTTCAGCTAGGCTAGCTAGTACAGTACTCATTAGTTTGGGAATAATGATCAATGTAGGCGTTTTAGTCTCATCAAGATGCTTCACTATCGATTTAAGCTCCTCTGCCCTATCAACACTCTTATCTATAGGTTCGTATTCATAGAAAGAGACCGTGTAACCCTGTGAGGATAAGTGGTCAGCAAGTAAACCTATACCATGAACTAAAGGTACTTCATCCGGGCTCGGTAACGAGAGATTTTTAAGAACTATGCCTAGTAATTTAGGATTATCCCCTAAATCATCTTCTGCTTGTTCGTGGTATTCGATACTAATACTTCTTATCTTTATAAACCTGTATTCGTCACTGTAGTACCGTGAACAATGACCAATGAAGGAGTCCTCCACTTTTCAGTGCACCCACAGAGTTTCATGCTCGAATATATATTGGGAATAGATACAGGGTTATATATCTGAGAATTTTAACAGGCGGGTAAAAATGTTATAGTGGGAATAGACCATGGTAACCTTGGAGAACGCTACTGGCACTGGAAAAGAAGTCTTACCCGAGAGTCTAACATTGACTGGGGCTATTATCCAGTTAATTTTAGTAATCATATTCATAGTCGGCCCTGCGCCATTCCTTTTTTACATTAGTAAACTGACATGGAAAGAATCGGTGAAGGCTGTACTATACGCTGGATTCCTAAGTTTTCTACTTCTATTATTCCTAAATCCCATGGGACCTTTGGCAGTACTATTTGCCTTCCCCGTTTACATGTGGGCTCTGAAAATTAGGTTGAATAATGGATGGAGAGAAGCTCTCAGGTTAACTCTAGTCATTTGGGGGGTACTATTACTACCGCTTTTACTTATAGGAAGCGAAATCCTTCAATATTTCATTGTATCTCAATAGCACTGGGGAATACCATATTTCCTTTTCACATCTTCGGCTAACGCTTTGTAGTATTCGTATATTTTTCCTATATCCGGGTGACCGCCCTTTCCTACTTGTTCAGCTATCTCCACTAAGGCTTTCTCTAGATATAACTCATCGGTCAACAGTGAGAGCATTCTTAGCAACCTTAACCCAGAATTCGGGGACATAGATACTATGTCCTCGTGATCTAGACTCGTAGGAATATTATGCACACTCCTAGGAGCCGAGTCTGCTCTTATTTCAGATGCCAGTGATGCTATAGAGTAGTGAAGGATCATACCCCCGACACTGCTCTTCGAATGTGCAAGGAATTTAGGTAGATTTGCATAGTTATCATCTAATAATTTATTCGCTCTTCTCTCTATTAGATTAGCTATCCATGCTAGCAGTATTGCCGTATAATCACTAGCCAGTGCAGGATATACTGCATGAAAACCGCATTGATGCACGACTCCTTCCTGAACCGATATTGGATTACTGGATGCACTACACGTTTCATTAGCCACGATTTGCTCGATATAATCCAGGCCGTCCTGAATGGCTCCGAGTATATTTGGAGCGCAACGAGATGAATATGGGTCTTGTAATCTTCTTTGCTCACCCTTACAGTTTCTCGATAATGTTTCAAGCACCTTCTTCATACCCGGATGTCTTTTTGCTAATGAGACTACCTGGGACCAGTGCTCGCAGTTCGCACCTATAATCTCACCTATACGCAATGTATCCTCGATTACATCTTCGAAGAGAATTCTTGTTAACTCCAATGAGTATCCCAACAATGCGGTGCTGTACGCTGTTGTGTTTACGAGTAGGAGAGCTTCTCCTCTGTCAAGCGTCCATTTTTCTAAACCACAGTCTCCAAGCATTCTTTTAGCATCTACTAATTCACCATTAACCCAGACCTTACCTTTTCCCAGTAGAAATTGGCTTACAAGATGGGCGGTTGGTGCTAAATCACCTGAAGCACCTACACTACCTCTTACAGGAATGGCAGGGGCAGCGTTACATTCGAGAGGCTTTACTAGGCGCTCGATTGTTTCCGGCCGTATCCCTGTGAATCCTCTCGTAGCTTGGATAACCCTGATCGCGAGAAAGAGACGGCCTATTTGAGGAGAGGTTAAAGGACCAACGCCAACAGCATGTTCGTTTATAACCGTTTCCTCATAACTCGGATCCAATAGATACTTTGAATCATAAAGTTTTCCAAGTCTAGTATGTATTCCATATACCGTCCGCCGCTTGGATTCCTTCAATAGTACTTCTCTGGCTCTAGCCACAGATTCTAAGGACTTCCCGGTAATAGTTATCCCAGCGTTATTTTGAGACCATTTAAATAATGTATGTATGGATGGACACCTGTCTTTGTCTATCACTAGTGAAACCAACTATATCCCACCAAATTGCGTGTATTTAGAGGAATAGAGTTTAGAATATTAATGTTGGCATAAAAACATCTAGTAATAGGAAACGGTTGGTGGAACACGATGGAAAGTGGCCTTCCACGTGTAAGGAAGAGAGATGGCCGAGTAGAAGAGTATATACCGGAGAAATTGGTAGTCAGCCTAATAAAAAACGGTCTTTCTCCCTCAGCTGCGAGGGCTATAGAGAATGAAATAAGAGGCGAAATAGCTGATAAACACACAGTATCCTCTATAGAATTAGCATATCATGCTTTAAGCAGGGTTAGAAAACAGGGAGAAACTCTTTATCAGTCATGGATTTACTATGATATAAACCACAAGAGGAGGAGAACAGACTACGAAATCAAACATATTTTAGACAAGGACATAGAACCCTGAAACGGAATCCAAATTGCTGTGGATTATCCATACGACTGGAAAATGCAATCTCAAATGTTCCTATTGTGGAGGTTCTATACCTGAAGAATTGATGCCTTGGAAACCAAGGTACTCAGCTAGAGAGCTCAAAAAACTCATTGATAGTGATCCCGATCCAACGATAATTTTTTATGGAGGAGAACCACTTCTGAACCCTGATTTTATAATGGAGGTCATGGATAGTATAGAAGCTAGATTTGGTGTTCAAACCAATGGAACACTTCCTCACCTTCTACCAGAATATTATTGGAAGAGAATGGACACGGTTCTTTTGAGTATAGATGGAGTCGAATGGCTGACTGATAAATACCGGGGTAAAGGTGTCTACCGCAGAGTCCTAAGTACAGCGAAATGGCTGTCGGAATTCTGTAACTGCCGTAGAATAGCTAGAATGACTGTTACCCGTGATACGTGCATATACAGAGATGTCATTCATTTACTCGAGCTTGGCCCATTTACTCACGTTCACTGGCAACTAAATGTTGTGTGGAGCAGCAAATGGCCGTTTCTCGAGTGGGCTAAGAACAGGTATCTACGAGGAATTGCAAATTTAGTTCAGTATATGGCGGGAAAACTAGTTGATGGCGAAATACCTGGGATAATCCCTTTTCTCGGAGTTCTAACCGCGGAAAAAACAGGGGGATGGGGACATATTCCCTGTGGAGCTGGGCTTAGAAGTTTCTCAATAGCCACTGACGGTAGAATTCTAGCTTGTCCTATAGCGATTGGGGAGAAGTGGGCTACTCTTGGCAATATATGGTCTGGCATTGAGAAGGTCATTAGAATTGATTATGTGTCACCTAATTGCTTAAGCTGCGACTATTTCAAATGGTGCGGTGGACGCTGCCTTTATTCGTTATATGAGAAATACTGGGGGGATGAGGGGCAAAAGGAAATATGCTGGGTCACGAAGAGAACCATTGACCATATACTGAAACTCGTTCCACTGATAGATAGACTTAGCAAAAAAGGCGTTATTTCTTGGGATGAAATCCTATACGACCCTTTAATGGATTCTACTGAGGTTATACCATAAGAAAAGACTGGTTAGAAGATGTAAATAGCGGGTTTCATGGGCAGTGAATCTTTTTTCCTAGCATCTCTAGGATGTTCCCTGGATACGATTACAGGAGCATTAGTTGCTTTCTCGATAACATACTTTAAGCTATCTATCACTTTTTCCTCGTCCAGAGTACTCTCCATAATATAGTCCTTTATTAGAGGGGGTATGTTCTTTGCTATGTCATATAGTTTCATTGCCCTCCTCGCTGCTTCCCTCTTGTTTATAGCAGTAGATGTAACTATTCTAATGAGCTCCCTGACAGGTTTCCCTTCGTCTATAACATGTATAGCAAGCCTCAGCTCATTGATTAACTCCGGGTTAGATGGAACCAATACTATTCTCTCAGGAGGCTTCTTAGCTACCTTTACAATGTTTTTCACATCGTCAATGAGTCTTGAAACATACTCCATGTAAACTTCCGCCTCAATATCCCTGCCAGTGGGTTTAGGCCATGATTCTAGGCTTACATAGCCCTTTCCTCCTATAATACTCCATAACTCCTCTGCTATATGAGGAACGGCAGGTTGTAACATCCGTATCCAACTATCTACACTCCTTCTAACAACGTATTTTCTGACCGGGTCACCCTGGCGATGCTCTGTTAGTCTCAGATAGAAGGCAAGATCATTCCCCAACATGTAGAAAACCGTGTTATATGCGTCCCTGAGTTTGACGTTATCCATTGCCATGGTTGCTCTCTTTATATGGTATGATAGTCTACTTAGCATCCATCTATCAACGATATCTAATTCGGCTAGATCTACCTCTCTGGGAGAATCCTTGATATAGGATTCCAGTTGTGATACAGTATTATATATCCTCTTCAATTGATCAGTTACACTAGCCATTAATTCCTCTGTGAAGTTAGCGTCTTGACCTATTTCGCTAGTCATAGCTACTGCTGCTCTAGCTGCGTCAACACCGTAGACGTGTAAGACCACTCTCATCGGTATAACGTTCCTAAGGCTTTTACTCATTTTTAATCCTCTAATCAGTACAAAACCATTCACTGTTATTTGCTTAGGCCATTTGTCCTCTGGGAATAACCCGGCATGATTGTACATGAAGAACGTCAGATGGTTTGGTATGAGATCTTTTCCACTATTCCTCGAGTCTAGAGGATACCAATAGTCAAACTCCTCTCTTAGGGACTCTATTAATTCCACGGGGATACCTGTAGATTTTGAAACCGTTTCCAAGTCTCCCTTTCCTAGTAGAACATAATCCCACAGCTCTGGTTTCAGTTGATCAGGCCGAACACCTTCTTTTCTCAGCTTATAGTTTATAGTGTAAAATGTCATGTATATCGTCGAGTCACTCAGGCTTTCTATTATCCACCCAGGAGCCCAGGGTAATTCTGTCCCTAATCCACGGGTCCTTGCACAGGCTCTTTTATCTACCCACTCCACAGTGTATTTGAACTGGTTCCTGTAGATTTCAGGGACTATAGACATCCTGGAAAGCAGTTTCCTCGCTAAATCCTTCCATTCCGGATTGCCGTAATCGAGGAACCATTGATTGTCCAGTAATTTTACTACTATCTCGTTTCCACAACGACAGTAAACAGGTTTATTCAGAATTTCATACATTGACCCGCCGTAAGGCGTCGACTTTAGCAGCTCAACTATTTTATTACGCGCTTCACTAACAGGCTTACTTGAAATGAAAGCGTTTATGAACCCTTTATACATTTCACCCTGAAGTCCCTGTAGAAGATTCTTAGATATGAGTTTATCAATGTCTTTTCTCATCTTGCCTTTCGAGAATTCCGACGAGTATACCTGTTTTGTGGCTTGCTCTAGTTTCTCTTTCTCTGATTGAGCCCTTACACCTAGCTTGTTTACAACATCGCGTGCTGGAATCTCACTAAATTCTTCTATCTCGATTAGAGGTATAGGTTCTAGAGACTTTCTATTTACTCCTAACTTACTGAGGAATCCCCCTGGAATTTCATTTAGTGCTACAAAATCGAAAGGTGCATGTGCCGGTACACTCATAACTACCCCGGTGGCTGTATCCGGGTCTACGAAAACTGCAGGTAGTATTGGAACTTTCTTACCTGTCACCGGATTCGTAACCCATTTTCCGACAAACTCTTCTCCCTTCACCTTTTTTATAATCTCTATTTTATGAAGCTGGAACCCGAGTTTAAAGGCAGCCCGTTCGCTTATTACCCATTTCTCACCATCTACATCAGCCAAAACATAGTCTTCCCCTGGATTTATCCACAGGTTTGTTACTCCGAAAACAGTTTCTGGTCTAAGGGTTGCAGCAGGATAATAATACGATTCATCATAGAATTTAATGAGAGTAAACTCTCCTATTTCAGGTTCGACATCCCCCTTAGTATCGTGCATTCCAACCGGCATATTATGTACAGGGCACCAGCCTACCGGATGCGTCCCCTGTACCAGGAACCCTTTCTCCTTCAGCTTCGTGAACTGCCACCTTATGAACGCACTGAAGTCAGGGTCTATAGTTGTGAACTCCCGTCTCCAGTCTATACTATAACCTGCTTCTTTCATGGTAACCTTACTTATCTCATGGAAGTACCGGGCCATGAACAATGGATCCCCGAGTTTGGGGATTATATCATCTGGAACCCCGTAATCCTCCCTAAACAGCCTGATTAGTTCTTTATCCCCCTTAGATACACTTTCGGCCATCGTAAGCACAGGAGTACCAGTATAGTGGAATGCCATGGGGAAAAGAACATTGTAACCGCGCATTCTCTTGTATCTCGCCATAACATCTGTGATAGTGTAAACTCTCAAGTGACCTATATGTATGGGTCCATTAGGGTAAGGGAAAGCTGCTGTAATGAAATACTTGGGTTTCATAGGATCAGGCGTGGAGTAGAACACTTTATCCTTACTCCACTTCTCCTGCCATTTTCTAGCAATTTCGTTAAGGAACCTGCTAAAAGGCGTTGAGGGCTCCTCCTTTATAATCATTTGAGGCTCAACAATAGGCGTCCCCTCTGCCATTTCCATATACCCTATTAGGCTTTGCCTAATAAGGATTACCCAATATAATAATTATTAGCAGCTGAAAACTCTTCGTCAGGAGTATCGTATGATTTGATGCCTATATACGCATCTGTTAAAAGAGGCAGATCCAACCTCCTGGAAAGAGAGGCGGCGTTAGAATTGGCGGTTAAAAAACTGTCAAATATCCCGACAGACAGTGAGGTCTATAAGTTACTTATTGAACCAGTTTGCCTGTGGTTTAGGGATAAGTATGAGAGTTTCACCTTACCGCAAAGAGGTGCTATTCCCCTCATCAAGAAAGGAGAAAATGTCCTAGTCTCCAGTCCTACCGGAACAGGAAAAACGCTAGCCTCCTTCCTAGGTGTTATAGATGAATTATACCGCCTAGGGTTGAAAGGGGAATTAGAAAACAGGGTCTACGCCATTTACATTTCTCCCCTCCGTGCCTTGAACAATGACATGAAAAGAAACCTCTTGGAACCCTTGGATGAAATTAGTAAAATCGCTCATAAAAACGGAATAGATCTCCCAGAAATTAAGGTTGCAGTTAGAACTAGCGATACAACTCCATATGAAAAACAGAAAATGACTAGAAACCCTCCTCATATCCTTATAACCACCCCTGAAAGCTTCTCTATCAGCATACTAGCCCCCAAATTCAGGGAAAACTTAAGGCATGTTAGTTGGCTTATTATCGATGAAATCCATGAACTTGCCTCCTCAAAACGTGGAAGCCATCTAATGGTATCCGTCGAAAGATTAGAGAGACTTGTAAACAGTTCTTTACAGCGTATAGGGATGAGTGCCACCATTGCCCCGCTAGAAGAGGTCGCTGAGTTCCTAGTGGGTTACAATGACGATGGCAAGCCTCGCGACGCCTGGATAATTGATGCTAGATTCGCTAAACCAGTAGACATAAGGGTAGTCACCCCGGTTAGGGATCTCATCCACACACCTACCGATGATGTTAACGAGAGTATCTACAGGACCTTGGCTAGGATAGTTAGAAAGTATAGGACAACTCTGGTATTCACTAATACGCGAAGTGCAACGGAAAGAGTTGTCTATAAGCTGAGGAAGATTTTAACGGATATGGGCATCGCTGATATAGATAAGATAGAAGCTCATCATTCAAGCCTCGGCCGTGGACTCCGTTTAGAAGTCGAGGAGAAACTGAAGAAAGGCGAGCTTAAAGTTGTCGTGAGTTCTACTAGTCTGGAGTTAGGGGTAGATATAGGTTATATTGACATCGTAGTTCTATTGAGCAGCCCTAAAAGCGTAAGCAGATTGCTACAAAGAATAGGAAGAGCCGGCCATCATATAAGGCAAACCAGTAAGGGGAGGCTTATTGTGGTTGACAGAGACGACTTAGTTGAATGTACTGTACTAGCGAAAGCTGCTATGGAGAAAAAGATAGATAGAGTTAAGATACCTGAGAACCCTCTAGATGTACTAGCCCAGCAGTTAGTTGCGATGAGCATTGAGGACAGATGGAGAGTTAACGATGCGTATAAGCTTGTGAAGAGATCTTATCCCTTCAAGGATCTGAGTTTTGACAAGTTTATGAGCGTCATCCGTTATCTTGCAGGCATATACGGTGAGGAAATTGAAAGACAACGTGTATATAGGAAAATATGGTTCGATGGGGATGAAGGCGTATTCGGGAGGAAGAGAGGCAGTAGAATGATATTCTACTTGAATAGCGGTACAATTCCTGACGAATCCCATGTTAGAGTATTTACACTGGACGGCCGATATGTTGGAAATTTGGAAGAAGCTTTTGTACAAATATTGACCCCTGGCGATGTGTTTGTCCTTGGAGGGCGGACCTATGAATTTATCAGAACAGAAGGTATGAGGGCATACGTTAGGAAAGCAGAGGGGAGGAGGCCAACGGTACCAAGCTGGTTCTCAGAGATGCTCCCGCTAGCCTTTGATTCTGCTCTTGAAGTAGGGAAGTTTAGGCGCCTTATAGCGGACTTAATCTCTAGACGGGAGAGAGGGGAAGTAATTGATTTGCTGAGGAAGAAATATAGGTTAAGTGAGTCTGCTGCAATAAATATCTACCAATACATATGGGAGCAACTCAAATATACTGGGGGAATTGTTCCCGGGAATGATCTCATCTTGATAGAGAAATGGGTGGATTTCGGGGAGGAAAACATTATTTTCCATTCATTGTTTGGCAGAAGAACCAATGCAGCTCTAAGCAGAGCATATGCATATGTAGTTGCCGAAGAAACCTCTTATCCCGTTAGAATAACTGTAAGTGATAACGGGTTCATGCTGACGGTTCCGGAGGCTGGTATTGTCGACTTATACAGTTTACCATACCGTGTTACGCCGCACAATATAGAGGGTATATTGAGAAAAGCGGTTAAAACCACTGAGATGATGAGGAGAATATTTAGACACGTAGCTCAGAGGAGTTTTATGATACTTAAAAGATATAAAGGCAGGGAAAAAAGCCCTCATAGAATGCAATTGAATGCAGAGACCCTTTTGAGAGTAGTGGGAGAGATGGACGGGTTCCCCGTACTTGAAGAAACATATAGAGAAATCTTTCAAGACCATATGGATCTAGATGCGGCTAGACAAGTTCTAGAATGGATTAACAATGGAGATGTCAAAGTTGAGTTCTTCGAAGCCCCCTACGCTCCTTCACCATTTGCACATCACTTAGTTGTACAAGGCTACAACGATGTAGTGTTGATGGAGGATAGAAGAAAACTGCTGATGAAGTTACATGAGATGGTGATTAAAAGCCTAGGAGAACCAGTTAGCTAATAGATAAAACCTTCTACATCCTTATTATACTGACATAGTAGAATTCTTTAGGTGTACTCGTGTTGCCAGAAGCTGTTTTACCTAGGAGAATAGTTTTCAACGAAAGCTTAGCTGACTCGCTTTCCAGTCTAATAGCCACGATTGGGTCATCTAAAGCTCTAGTGATAACGGATGAAACTCTCAATAGAATAGGTCTAGTAAAAAAGGTTCTAGCTGTATTAGAAGAGGCTGAAATTCCGTTTAAGGTCTTCGATAAAGTGCCTCCCGAGCCACCTATATCCGTTGCAGACGAAATTGCAAGTATTGCAAGTGAGTTTAATCCAGACGTATTTATCGCTGTTGGAGGAGGCAGTGTTATAGACGCGGCTAAGGCAGGGTTGGTTAAACACGTTAGACCTGAATATAATGTTAGAGACGTTAGTCCCTTTGAAGTTATCGGCCTAGAGGTAAGGAAACCGGTATTGATAGCTATACCGACGACTAGTGGAACTGGGAGTGATGCAACACTGGGAGTCGTACTCACAGATACCGTTGATGGAGATAAAATAAAGATCGCTCTAGGATCCCCTGAAGTAGTCCCATACGCAACTATCCTTGACCCCGAAATGGTGAAGAACCTACCGAGTAACCTTAGGATAGCTACGGGGATTGATGCACTTTCACATGCCATGGAAGCATACGTCTCAAACCAGGCTAACCCTCTTTCCGATGCATTGGCTGAGAAGGCAGCTACGTTAATCTTCCAATATCTCCCCAGAGCAGTGAAGGGAGACGAGGATGCGATTAGTAAAATGCATATAGCTGCCACATTGGCCGGTGCGGCGTTCTCTAATAGTGGATTAGGTATGGCGCACGCTATCGCTCATCCTCTTGGAAGTGTATTAGGTACACACCACGGTTTAACTGTAGGTGTGGTTCTACCTTACGTTATGGAGTATAACATCAGTCAAAGCGATGAAGTAGCTGGTAAATACACGAAGTTAGCAAGAATTCTGAGTGTGTATATAAACGGGGGATCCGAGAACATTGTGCAGGCAGTCAGAGAGTTCTATAGGAACTTGGGGTTCCCAACTAGATTCAGGGATGCTGGTATTAGTAAAGAGAAATACTCTGAGGCAGTGGATAAAGTCCCATTTCTCGCTTTGCAAGACGCTGATATAGTTTTCGCTCCAGTGGTTCCATCCCCTGAAGAAATAAAATCCCTTCTTGAGAACATGTATTAAATAACTATGTCTATTTCTAAACATGTGGAAGTGATCGAGTTTGGAGGAGAAATTCATTCCAACACCCGAATGGGCTGAGCTGTTCTGCAACGCAGTAAACGAGCTTGAAGGATATAAGAAGAGTGCAAAAGGATGGGTATGGCCCATACTTTTTAAAGCCATCGAACTTCCGGATGACGTCAAGAATATCTATAATAGTAATGTAATAGGATGGAAGCTTGATCTCTACAATGGAACCTGCCGTGGAGTGGAGTGGTTTAACGATGCAAGTCAAGCTGAAGCCGAATATGTTATAACAGCAACGTACAAGGATTGGGTTAGCATTCTAGAGGGTAAACTGAATCCTACTACAGCCTTGATGAGGAGAAAACTTAAGATAGAGAAAGGTAGCTATGCGACTGTTCTACGGTACCCTATTGCCGCACTCTACCTGGTGAAGGGTGCTAAAATTGCTTGGGAGAGAACTAAAGGGAAGTAGCAAGCCTTAGAAGTATATCTGCTATTAGCGGAGATGCAGTGAACCCGGGGCTGTCTATCCCTGCAGTCAAAATTATTCTTCCTTTTTTGTTTATGTAGAAATCGTCTCTTGACATATTCTTAGCCCTGGTTCCAGCATCGGCTCCAAGGACTTCCGGCATACTTGGTAACAGATAACTGTACAAGTTAACGGTACCGGCTATTTCCTCAGGTGAGACACTAGTATCCCAGGGATTCCTGGTCTCTTCGAATGAAGGCCCGAGTAGAACGCGGCCGTCTGGCAAAGGAATTATACCTCCGCCCTTTGTTTTCTTAGACCGTGAACTAGAGATTAGAGGAGCTATTATAGCGTTACAGTCGAGTTTGACATAGACCATGACGCCCTTATAATAACCTATCCTGGGTAGGTCTTTGGAGACTAGATTAGCTGCTCCAGCTCCTGCCGCGACTACTACTCTATCATGGCATTCACTATAATTTGAGTGTTTCACACAGATTTTGCTAGAATTGTTTTCCAACAATTCAACCTTAGTCGAATACTTTACTACCCCACCTTTCTCCTCTACACCTTTAGCTAAAGCCCATAGAACTTCTCTAGGCATAACAGTCCCATACCCCTCAACTTTCACTCCACCAATAACATCACTGGATAACTCAGGACAGTTACCTAAAACCTCATTCCTACTGGCAAGGGACGTCTTGTAACCCGTAGTTCTTAGTAAGTATGATGCAAGGCTTCCCAGAAACTTCCCCTTCCTGCTAGTGTATACCAGGTATAAGGGCAGTCGGCGAACTCTGAAACCTAGCTCCTCTGACAGCTTATCATATAAAGGATTAGCTTTCTTCGCTAATCTAGCCTTCCTATTTATAAAAGGAGGCTGCAAGACGTGTAGGACTCCAGCATTATGCCCACTTGCTCCGAAACCTAGCTCAGACGCTTGCTCGTAGACTGTTACATCGATCCCTCTAGATAAAGCCTTATATGCAACCTGTAAACCGATTATTCCAGCCCCTATGATCCCTATTTTCAATGTTACCCAAGCCTCAATGGGTCGTCCCTCAATACACTGGAAGGGTCTACTGCCTTCTTGACTTGACGTAGGAAATGTATTCCTTCTTCTCCATACTCAAGCTTCAGGTATTTAAGTCTCATCCTACCGATACCATGATGATGGGATATGCTGCCATAATGCTTGGAAGCCTCCTCCATTAAGGTATCCCATATCTCCCTGTAAACATCATCTATCTTTTCTAGAGAATAAGCTGTTGTATAATATAATGCAGCTCCACTTTGATAGAAGTGGCTTGCGTGAACACCAGCAAAATATAATCCCTCTATTGAGTCTAATTTACGAAGGCTGTCCGTGTATAGAGGATAGGCCCAACCCCATGGAACTGAAACTTCTATGGTTTCAAATCCCATACCTACCTCGTATAGTTTCCAGAGGTCTTCTATTACATTAAACCTTTTATCCAGCCATTTCTCAGCATAACTACTACCCGAGCGTATGTCTTTCCCAATCAATTCCCCGAGATCTTCTATTTTAGCTTCAACAATCCTGCAAGAACCCTCAATCACACCTATCGAAATGCTTCCATCCTCACCGAAATGCAGAGTTGACTCGCGTTCATCGTATATTCTGAAAAGCTCTGGGTGAATTCTCTTTCTAACAATTATGCGAGCGTTTTCTAATGCATCATTAAATGATTCGTTCTTCCAACCTACCTTCTCAGAGCACTCTGGTAATTCATAGGTGGAGAGATATACTCTGGTTATTATACCGTAGAGGCCCTCGTTTCCTATAAACATATGGTCTAAAGGTAAGAGAACACTTCGTCTTGGAACCGGCTTAACTTGTAATTTCCCTATTCTGGGGATAACTATATTCAAACCAACAATCATATCTTCTATACCACCGTAGCCTGTTGAGTATTGCCCTATACTCCTAGTTGAGACAAGCCCCCCAATCACGGCTTCAGGATATGACTGAGGGAAATGTCTTAGCGTTCTGCCTTGACTTTGAAGCCATTCCTCCAGTAATCTAAGGTACACGCCTGCACCTACATCGACTATGCCTGCCTTTTCGTCATACCAGCGGATCCAGTTTAACCGTGAGAGATCAACTACCACCCAGTCACTTTCAGGTGCTGCGCCTCCAAGAACACCTGAACCTCCCCCATAAGGTACTAGTATTATATCGTTTTCTTCTGCAAGTCTAGTGATCTCCGTTACTTCTTCCTCTGTTTCTGGGAGAACTACCGCCGCGGGAGAAACATGTTCTAATCCTCTCAATTCTCTGTAAACGAGTAATGGCCAGTAGTCCCTAGAATAAGGATAAGTTTCCCAAGCACCTGTTATAACCCAACGGTCACCAAGCAACTTCCGTACCTGTTCTATAAACCTCTCCCTATTCAATTCATATCACCTGCGATGAAATCCAATGGTGTTTTTGCCTGATATCCAGAGCTCAGTAAATGAGTCTTAGCCCGGGAACAGAGTGTAACTACTAAGTAATCTTTCCTGCTTCCCTTCATCGCAGAATGCACTAGCTCACTTGCAATGACTGGATGCTTTTCGGGAAGCCCACCACCTCCCCCGATGCACTTGCTAATCGTTCTAATCGGTTTTCCTAGAACTTTATATGAAACATTGATAAGTAATTCCTTCCCATCGACACTGATTTTACATGGAACATGGAGAACGAAAGCTTTATTCTCAAGTATGCTTCTATACCCCATCATCTCAAGTAGCTGAATAGAGTAAATCACTTTACCCTTCAATTTACCAGGAATTAATGCGGGAGTTACATCTAAATCATCTATTATAATATAGTCGAAAGCGTCAAGGTTTAATTGAACTTCGCTACCGCTCCAATAAGCCATGTATATTGAACCCGTGTCTAACCAATGTATGCTATAAAACTGTTTTAAGTATTCAACCAAGGCTTGATCCGGGATAATTGATGAAACTACTAGTAAGCTAGAGCCTCTGCCTCCTAGGTTTTTAGTTTCCACTTTCACGGCTTCTACCCGGCTTTTCTTCCCCCTAGATATCCTGGCAGCATTCCATAATGGGTTACTAATAGGGCAATTATACTCACATTCTCTACAGCCAGTGCATAGCCATAAGGCAGGATCATAGCTTTCATAGCCTTTCAAGTATTTCAATCCTAGCCTTGCTAGATTATTCGGTGCGGAAGCTCTAATATGCGTGTTCATATATATAGGGCAGTACGTTACACATACACCGGGACATAAAGCACACCGCGTAAATGTTTTCACTACATCATGCAAGACGTTACACCTCTTCTCTTATACGGGTTTTGGACTGAATCATTCTAGCCCATCTTACTATAGTTTGAGGATTAACTGTAACGAGATCAGGATTGGGGTCCATTTCAACGAATTCTATATCTGGTGTTAGATGCCAGCCTCTTGATTCCGCTGCTTGTAACGCTGCTCCTAAAGCGGTTACATCCCTTCTTTTCGAAACCAGTATTTTCGTGTTGAGATAGGATGCTACGAGTTCATTGAGTTTATTTAGCCTTGTTAAGCCACCCATCACAAATATTTTGCTCGGACTCCCATATTTAGCCGTAATTTTATTATATACATATGACAATGCTGCAGACACGCCGTGTGCTAATCCATTAGCTATACTTTCAATATTGTATCCGGGTTCTAGGCCGATTATCCCTGAAACCCCCTTGTGAAGACGCGGAGTTCTACCCCCCCATAGGTATGGGATCACGATAGGAGGACTAGTATTGTTTATACTATTATCCATGCTATTATAGCTTCCTCCAAAAAGGTTTTCAACGAACCATTCAACTGATTTACCCATTCCCGTTAGGTATCCTTCCACTCCCATAACCCTTTTTGTCGTATTAACGTATAGAATTATTGGCAGCAAACCTTCTGGAAGAAAGGTACCCGGAAACTCGCTGCCTAGTGAGTAGTCGATAAAGAATCCTGTTCCGAGGCCGATTTTCATGCATCCCTTTTCCAGGCATTGTAAACCAATGCTCGCTGCTTGTTGGTCCCCTAGAAGGCTTCTAACCTCTAGTCCCATAGTTTCGATATTCATTTCATCATATCCAGGCATCAGAGGGAAAGCTATAGAGGGAAGCTCCAAAAGTTTGAGAACGATATTCAGAGGCTTCAGCGTTCTGGGGTTGATTAGACCCGTCAAGGCAGACGTAGATGGGTCTGCTATGAATTTACCGGAAAGGGAGTATGCTATGTACCCATCTACATTCCATGCAAAACCGTTTTTCTTTTCTAGTAACTCGCTTAGCTTGGGATTCTCTATCAGGTAGGTTTTTAATTTAACAGCCATGGACTCAGGGGAGAAAGCTGATCCTATAACCGGTAGTTTACCCGCGAACCTAGCTTTTAATGGAAGCTTACTGTAGTTTATGGCTGACCTGTAATCCATCCATGTTATTATTGGAGAAAGTTTGCCTCCGCTCTTATCCCAGATCACCAGAGAGCCTCTGTATGTGGCTATTCCAATTATTTTTACTCCTTCCTTCACCGCCTTATCCATTAGTCCTTTAACCTTCGCTAAAAGCACATCTGGGTTTTGCTCTGCTACTGGTCCTACTAGATCCGTTTCATTCGGTACTGTTATTTCGTCTATTACATTGAATCCGTCATCGTATATTACTAGGCTGATTTTACTAGTGCCTATATCTAGTCCAGCTACTTTTGGTTCCTTCAATTTCGCATCCTCATGGGCTTAATTCATGTATACTTCATGTATACAGATTTAATAATCAGTATGGGAACAGGTTAGCCCGAATTAGCTAGCGGTAGCTGTATGCTTGGCAGTGTTCCACGGGTTAAATCAGATTCTATCACGTTAATTATATTCCATCCCGATTTCTCGAGTACTGATTTTATTTCTCTTCCAGCAACACTCCCCCATCCATAGGATGTGACTATTATAACATTCTTTCCAGTTGGAGGGATTTTCTCTTTGATTTCCTCGATAATAAACTGCATTAATGGATGCACCTTTGCCTCATAGGTTCCAGTGGCTAGTACTAGTAATTTAGTCCTATTGGCTATAGCGAGTATGTCGGATAGATTAGGTCTACCCTCATCGTTTAGGACAAACCTACGTATTCGATAACCGCTTGAGCGGAGACGTGATTCGAGGGATAATACGAGATTATCAGTTAGGCCGTACATTGTAACCTGAACGATTGTTGCCCTGTTTCCTACCGGTTCGCCGTTAGCCCAAATCTTATAAGCATCTATAATGGTTTGCGGGTTTTTCAGCCATAGTAGACCATGGCCGGGGAGGATACCATTCAACTTATACTCTAATTGTTCAACCTTAGATATACCTGTTAATAGGTTTCTCCTATAATGACCCACTACTGTTACCATATACTTTTCAGCTGAATACATATAGCTATCCGGTATGCATTCTAGGTCTGTTACGCAGTCAGGCAAGCCGTACCCTCCGAAGGCATCGCAAGTTAAGAGTAAATTATCCTCCTCGATTAGAGTAAATATTGTTTCAGGCCAATGTATCCATGAAGCATATAAGAATCGCAGATGTTTCCCTCCTAATTTAACTGTCTGGTCGTTTTTTACGATCTCTATTCTCTTGGAAGGAATTCCATAGAATTTCTCCAGCATTTTTTTCCCAACAGGGTGGACCAGTATTTTTGCTTTACTATAGAAACGCGTAAGCGTCCTTATAGAACCAGTATGATCGGGTTCCATGTGGTGAACAACCATGTATTTCAAGTCGGAAGGACTGGTCAATGTTGAGAGTGTATCGAGTAGTTCATTTGTAAAGGTTGATTTCCAGCCATCGAATAGGACGTCCCCTTCTCTTGTTTTGAGTAGGTATGCATTGTAGGTTATACCCTCAGGTATCTCCCATAATGACTCGAAGTAATGCGTCTTTTCGTCATCGACACGTAATAAGTATAGATTATCAGTTAATTGCCTGGTCAGTATCTTAGACATGATCCATCCCCTCGTATAAACTGCCGTTAGGAATATTGGGTTAGTGTGTTAATAATATATTGTAAACCATTTAGAATATATTGAGTAAAAATTAAAAGTAATCCAACTCAGGGTTTAAATGGATGGATTTTCCCTGTTAATGCTTTAGTAATAACTAGTTTTTGAACCTCATTAGTACCGTCTCCTATTTCAATCATCTTTATATCTCGGTACAGCCTCTCTACTCTGGATTCTCTACTATAACCAAATCCTCCGTGAACTTGCATTGCTAACCTTACTATGTCTGTACCCCACTTGGCAGCCGAGTATTTCGCTATACTAGCTAGTCTAATATAGTCGGAATCCCCTTGATCAGCCTCCCATGCAGCCATGTATATGAGGCTTCGTATAGCTTCGAGTTTAACGGACATATCAGCTATATGGGAAGCTACCATTTGATGATCAATTAGTGATGCACCCATACTGGTTCTTGTCCTAGCATATTTCAATGCATCTTCAAACGCTGCTTGAGCCACCCCTAGTCCTGTTGACGCAGTAACGATCCTACCTTCGTTTAAAGCCATCATTGCTATCTTAAACCCTTCTCCTTCTCTCCCTATTCTATTCTCCTTGGGAACCCTGCATTCATTGAAGAGGATCTCGCCTGTTCCAGACCCCCGATACCCCATCATGTCTAGCTTTGAGACTTCGATACAGTTGGATCGGTCAACCACAAACAGAGATACGCCTCTATGCTTATCTTCTAGTTTCCCGGTTCTCGCCGCTACAAGGAAGAAATCAGCATACACTGCGTTTGTGATGAAAGTTTTCCTACCACTAATAACGTATTCGTCGCCTTCTTTGACTGCTTTTGTTGTTAGAGATGCTGCATCGCTTCCGCAACACGGTTCTGTTAACCCGAAAGCCCCTATTCCTCCATTCGCTAGCTTGGCTAGGTATTCCTCTTTTAGATCAGCAGACGCGTATTCCATTATAGGATAAGCGACCATGTCCCCTGATACTGTTGCCAGTATTCCTACCCCACTACTTATTCTGCTTAATTCCTCAGCGGCGACTGCAGTCTGGAGTAACGTAAATCCGGGGCCACCGTATTCTTCTGGGACTCTCATTGACGTAAAACCCATTCCTCCTAGTAAGTCTAGGAGATCTTGGGGGATAGTGTTCTCCTCGTCAATCTTCCTAGCCAAGGGTTCGACCCGTTTTTCAGCGAATTCTCTGACCATGTTTCTTATAACTGGTAACTGTGGATCTAGGTGATTGAATACCAAATAAAGCACACCTCCAGGATTGTTCGAGAATTATAACGTGCTTCACATAAGAAAGGTGTATTTGCATGTGAAAAATATAAATCTTAAGTAGTAGGACTAGGGCCTCAGGAAAGGCCAATTAATTCACTTACTCATGGATAGCTGGTTCATCACCGGCCTTCATTATTAACCATAGTATATCAGTGTTTCCTAATATTTCTCCATCCTTTTAAACCCACTATAATCCCTTTCTCGCGTAGTTCAACAATCTTCATACTGATCTCCCTTTGTTTCAGCCAGTCACCGAAAAGTTTTCCCCTACCAACTAGCTTCATCAGTCTCTTCATAAACCACTCCGGTGGGTCCTTTGGGTTAAATTCTTCGAGAGGAGTGCCTGGAAGTGGGAGGAAGTAGTGTGCATGTATTCTAGCATTGTAATTCGATACTAGTCTTTCAGTTAGATTTATTGTTTCAAGTAGATCTTCCTCCTCCTCGAAAGGCAAGGCGTATATGAAATCCACATCCACACTGAATCCGTGTTTATTCAACTTCTCAACTGCTTCTAGAACGGTGTCAACATCGTGCCCTCGGTTAAGCATTTTTAGAAGCCTTGGTGAGCCCGTTTGCGCACCAATTATTACACTATTATTTGACACCGCTCTTCTAAGACACCTCACAGCGTCATCTATAGCCGCGTGTTCCGGTCTTATTTCGCTAGGGAAAGAGCCCATAAATATTCGCCCCAAATATTCTTTACTTTCCCTCTTTAGTTTATCTAGCAGGCAACATAACCTACTTACATCAACGTCTTTATCCTGCGAGCCGTAAGAAAAAGCATTTGGAGTTATGAATCTCAGGTCTCTTCGTCCACTCGACCAAAACATTTTCGCATAGTATAATATGTTACCCGGTGATCGATGCCTGATTACAGCTCCGTGCATATAGGGGACTTCGCAGTACCTACAACCCCAGACGCATCCTCTTGTTATTTCGATCGGTGAAAATATACCGTCCCAGTATGGGAAGGGGGGATGCTCGTTGAGGTTGACTTTATTTCGCTTACCTGTAAACACGGGATTACCGTCCATCCATGTAACTATTCCCTTGACTCTCAGATAGTCGTCCTTTTCTACGAATCTCATTAAATACTCCGGTAGACTTTCCTCGGCTTCGCCGTGGAAAACTATTTCGAACCCCAGTTTTAATGTACCATATGGGTCCCCTGTAGGATGCGGCCCTCCCGCAAGGAGATGTATATTCTTCCCCTTAACAGATCCTGTTATCTGTTTAATTTCATTTAATAGACTAGGTAGAATAGTAGTCAAAATACTGTAACCTATGAATACCTCGTATCCCTTGCTCGCGAAGTATTGAGCATCGGATAACATTACGCTGGGATCTCTATAAGACCTTGTTATTAATGGAACTCCACGTTCAAGCATTTTCTTTTCTAGTGCAGCTCTGAGCTGGGCAAGACTATACTTCGATTCTCCGAGAAACCTGTAGAGGAAAACTATCTTCAAAGCCTCGAACACCTAGCAGACGCTATCCTGTTTTCTTAACGAGCACCACGTACCATCCGGCCACAGCACCATACACCATTTGCGCAGCCATGCTTGCTAATATTAGAAACTCGAGTCTAGAGAGTGCTTTTACCTGCTCCACCCAATCGCTATCCTATCATATGTAGTTTTTGAATGAAACCCTCCTCTCTTTAACATTGTAACTATCTACTATGAGAGCGTCCCATCCTTTGATAATACCGGCTTCTAGAAGCTTGTCTAGAAGATCCAGCAACCCTCTAACATACATCGCTGGCACAGATATACTTATGAGGCCTCTATCACCTTCACCGTTTACCAGACCGTATTTAGTATATGGGTGTTCAGAGAAAACCGAGGCTATCTTATGAGCCATACCCTCGTTAGTAAAGTATACTATTATCATTTCCATATTACTGCTCGGATGCCTCAGCTTTATATGAACACCGTTCACCATGCCTTTTCCGATTATGTGGTTAATAAAATGCCTTCTGACACGGCTGTACGTAACATTCGAATAGACCGGCTGTATAGCCCATTCTCTCACTGCAACAGCATCCTGTAACTTCTTTGCTATCTCTCTCATAGATACGAACGGGTCAGTTTGAAGCTGCTCAAGTATAAATAAGTCTATCTCGTCATACTTGATCCCTCTTTTCGGTAGAGGTAGCCTATGGAACTCTGCTGCTTTTATGGAGTCCATTAAGTAATCCCACTTCGGCTTTACCTTTCTATCTATAATATCGTAAAACACTCTCAGATTGGGTTTCGAATGATAATAGTACTCGAATAAATATACCTCAGAATCCTGTGGTATTTTCAAAGATAAACTGTTCAGGAGATCATTGATTTTGTTCTGGGTTACAGCGAACTGTAGGATTACGCCTTTAGGAATTAGAGGCATTGAATACTCTAGGAATGGGATGTTGTAGAACTCTCCACTCAGAGTGCTTTTCAAGTAAACTAATAGCCTGTTAATACCTAGTCCTGTATAGTTTATGTCAGCGGCAAACTTGACGTCATAGTCGTGCAGCGTTTTTATTCTCCTCCAGAGAGTTGAAACATGTAAACCCATATCTTCTGCTAACCCTGTTATAGTGGGCAATCCTTGTGTCTCCTGTATTTTCTCTATGATTTCTATGAAACTGTATGAAAGCCTGTCATAGATTCCTCTAGTTTTCCTCGCTCTCATGTCCCGCTACCTCTTTACTAGTATATCATTATTCCTCCAAAATATTATTAATAATTTTTAGGAGATTATAGTTGTTTTATATTAATATTTTTACAGAATCCGGGTGAAATATAAAGCAGGTTCATCCGACAGTTTCGACTCTAAGAGATCTAGATGAAGCCACGCCTTTAACGATGACATCAACCTTCGAGTAAAGGGGAATAGATCCTTTGAGCTTGACCGTTGGAGGATAACTACCGGGAGGCCTTCCCAAACTATAACCAGAAGAGTATTCCTCTACATAGACATCCCTAATTATCACGCCGGGAGGAAACACCCTCCTGAGCATTTCTCTATCAAAACGATTTCTAACCCATTTTACGAAACTAGACTGCCTACTAACCCATTTCCCTGAGATTCTAGGTTTTAAGCTAGATACTCTTGTCCCTGGAATAACCATCAAGCGTCTAATATTGACTCTCCTTAATAGAAGCCCTTTATCCAAGATCTCCTTGAGGAATTTCTTGTTTAACTCTATCGTGTCTCTACTCTCACCCGGTAGTCCTAAGACGAAATTCACGCCTGGAAGCAAATGGGGGACACCGTCTCCATCCCTAATTGACCCATATTTATTCAAGAGCTCGATTGCTGTAATCGCCTCTTCGGCCACAGTGTTCAGATTATTGATCTTGGCTACCTTAGGATCAGCTGTTTCTATTCCTAAAGCTGCAACATCCCCCGAAGTGTGGTATTTTATAATAGTTTTAGTGATTTCAATAGACTGCTCAGGATACCTGATTATTGTACCGGGGTTTACATTGTCTATATGTAAGGTTCTTAAATTAGGAGCCACGTTTCGAATACCAGTTAACAGGGATCTAATGGCCCGAGGATTAGGTTTAGGCCATTCCAAGGTTCCTAAATCGTGGGAACCTATGACATAGAAATCTGCCTGCCTCCCTAGTCTAAAGTCAATAACACCGTGCCAGTATAACGCTTCAACCTCCTTGACTATGCTTTTTATGTTTCTCTGTATAGGCTTACCGTATAGCGGTTCAATGCAAAAACTACAGCCTCCTGATACCCATCTGGAGCAGCCGCGGTAAGATTCTATTTCAGCGATAAGCCCGTGACCTAGTCTTCTATGCATTCTCACAATTCGGGCTCCTTTCACTGCATAGATATCTACAAACCCATAAGTCCTCCTAGTTCTCCAGGTAGCAGCCCCCTCCAACCCGTTTTCAATAAGATCCCTAACATACTCGTCTAAATCCCCAGTGACAACGACATCTATACCAGCCTTTTCTAGGTCCCTAATGGAATAAGCTTCTTCCCCTCCTCTGATACCGGTGCCAAACCTAGATACGGGCCCTCCCAGTACTTTCAACGGATTAGTCAGCAATCGGCTCCATCTGAACAATTCCCTACGTGTCGGCGGATTACCGTCCAGATACCTTCCCGGGACTGTTATTCCCCCTACAAAGAAAACTATATCATACGTGTTTGCCCGCTTAAGCCAGGATGTAGCTCTGAACTCGTCCGCTGTAACATAGTGAATTACTGTGGAGGAACCATTGTGGTGCCATATAGCACCAGCTAGGTATCTAGGATACACGTCAATGTAAGGCGATACACCTAGACCCGACGGTTCATCGGTATAGAGATCTACTATTAAGACCTTGTCTATTTTCACTTCATTACATTACCTCACAATGGTATTTGACTTAGCATGGAATACGATTTCTCCGCTTCCTTTAATGCCTGCTCGTATAATTCCTTAGTAATAAGCAATTCCTGGTAAGCCTTATCCAGTTGATCCTGGTCCAATATCTCTGGTTCCTTACCAGGTTTAAGTACAGCATCCACGTATAAGTCAACATATTTTATACTATTCTCCTCGATTTCTGGGGGCGTGTTTATGTTAACGTATATCCCCAAAGGATCCCCAGAAGAAGTATAATACTCGTGGACGATTCTCCATGCAGACGTATCTATTCTCATGACATCATAGTCACCCGGCCTCTTCTCCACGTTAAGACCGTCGAGTACCCCTGGAGTCTTGAAGACTCTTTTCAAAACAATAACCGGCTGCTTATTTGGCTTCAATTCAACGGACTCTACCCGGCCGGGGGAAAGATTGTAAAAATCACCGTCAGGTTTTATGTGCCTAATACCAACGATCCTTCCCCTAAGTGTTTGAACCGCATAGTTAAGAGTTGAATAACCCAGCCGCGTGGAATCTAAGTTCAAATCTATAAGAAGGTGTTCTGCATAATCAACTATATCACTGAATAACCTTCCCCCTGATTTTAGAGTATGATGGAATACTATGGTCGGTATTGTTTCAGTTCTCAATGTATCAGCTAATCTCTTATCTGGTTGGGAGAGAGTTATAATAGAGATGTACTCTCCTCTCCTAATGATACCTGTGTCAATGGAACTTGCATCGGTTTGAATTGTCTCTATGTTACTCGCTAGACCCTTTAACTCCTGCTCGACATCCCTTAGTAGGGCTATACGAGAGCTGCTTCGGAATTTCACGTGGAAACTTGATATGTCAACAGATTTAGCTGCGAGTTCAGCGAGTACCAATTTCTTCTCTTCATTCCTGATATGTTCACTGAATGAAATACCTTGACCCGGGTAAATCAGAATGGCGTACATCCCTACTATTCTAATATCGTTCGAGACAACTATAGAGTCACTCGGAGAAAGCTTCTCTTTGACTACGCTGGCAATAATTTCCTCTCCTTGATCTGGACACTTGGAATTTGTTTTAATAACACCGATATCCCCACCTGGCAGTAATGTCTTACAATTACCCAGGTTTTTCACCTTGACTACAGTATTTATCCCATACCGCCCTCTTCTAATAGTGGAGAAGACGAAGTTCTCTACGAGTGTTTTCTCAACTGTTTTACCCGACTCCCAGGGATACCCTATTACCAGGATTTCATCACGTTTTTCCAGGTCAGTTTTTAGAGTAACGTGCGGAGGTAGATCAATGTAGGGTCTTGATATTCTTGATTTAAGAACCTCACTCAAATCCGATAATATATATCCGTTTCTTAGTAATAGAGAGGCTATTGCAGTAGCATAAATACCGCGGACTCTTACCCTATAAGCGGGGGTTGATTGGTTTTCCAGGATTCCCACCTCTGACTCCTGAGTAGGTGTGAATTATAATGTAGCCCGTAATAATACCAGCCGGTTAAAACTGTAAAAACTAGATTAATCCTTGATTGTTTCAAGTACTGTAATAGCATTCCATATTCTAGTTCTAGCGTGTATAGGCATGTTTGGGTCTTGGCTTACTTCTTCGAGTGCACTTACAGCGTTTGCCGCTCTAACACCTAGGGAAAGCGATGCATCCCTTAAGTATTTTATGGCCTCAGATGCAGCTCTCCTTATATTTCTAGGTATGTTTGCATCATTCACTATTCCCATGAGTATGCTTAGAACATATTTTATTTTAGCCTCGTTATCAGTAGGCGCAACAGCTGCCATTATACTCCACCTCCAGTGAGACGTCAGTGTTATAGTTTGAATCTGTGGAGATATAATAATATAGTTAGTAGAGGTGGATGTTCTTGCCCGTGAATAGCGATGATTTAGTGAGAAAGATGGCTAGGTTAATGCAGCGAGGCGCTGTGATGTTAGAGGAGACTTGCCCGTTATGCGGCTCTCCACTATTCCGCCTTCCCAACGGGGATATAGTGTGCCCTATACATGGGAAGATAAAAATAGTTAGTAGTGACGAGGAGGCGTCGATTATAGAGGCAGAGTCCGTTCTCAGAGAATTAATAGGTTATTCCGCTGGTAAAATTAAAGAGTTAATGTCTAATGGTTCGACTCCCGAGGATATTGGTAGATGGCTCTTGATATTGGAGAAAGCCGTAGAGATAGGGGGTAATATGAGGTTGTCATTTAGCTCTTCTTCTCAGCACGAACCAAGTCAGCGTAAATCTCAGGGGAAAGAAGGTTCTTAATCTCACCCGGATTCGTGAGCTTTATCTCGAATATCCATCCATCCCCATAAGGGTTCTTGTTAATTATATCAGGCTCTTCTTCTAGGTTCTCGTTTACATTGATGATCTCCCCAGATACAGGAGAGTATATAGGTGATGTGTGTTTTACGCTTTCGACCGTTGCTACTTCTTCTCCTTGGCTTACTTCTATTCCTATGTCAGGGAGTTCAACGTATGTAATGTCTTGTAACTCTTTTTGCGCATAGTCTGTTATTCCTACAATGCCGTTCTCTCCATGTATTTTGATCCACTCGTGAGTTTTCGTATATAACCTATCCTTAAAAATCTCGTATCCTTCAACAATAATTGAGTCTACCATGGGTTTTCAACCCTACTTTCTTATGAACGGGAAGTCAACTATTTTAGCTTTAACCCGTTTACCCCTTATCTCTACTTCCACTTTCATACCGAATAGTGCATGCGAAGGATCTATGTAAGCCTGACCTATTCCCCTATCAAGCAAGGGACTATAGGCTCCACTAGTTACAGTGCCTATAACGGTGTCTGTGCCAGGAACAAATATCTCATAGCCTCTTCTAGGGATCCTCCTGTCCTTCTTTTTGAACCTGACTCCAACCCTTACTTTTCTAGCTCCAATAGATAACGCTTCCTTTAGAGCCTGGCATCCTATGCAATCTATTTTATCATAGTCGAACACAAGCCAGTATCTAGCATCCACCGGTGTCACATTTTCATCGATATCCTCTCCTGCTAGCACGAAACCTACTTCCATCCTGAGACTGTCCCGTGCTCCTAACCCACACGGCTTCGCTCCCGCCTCGATGAAAGCTTTGAATAGGCCTTCAGTGCTCTCCGGGTCAGCTATGAACTCAAAGCCGTCTTCACCTGTCCACCCGCTTCTACTAGCAATCCAAATATTCCAACCCGCTATACTCGTGTCATGGATGAATGTAAGCGGTTTTATTTGAGTTAACTGGCCTGCCCCAAGGCTCCCGAGTATTTTACTGGCTTCAGGTCCCTGGAGAGCTATAAGTGAATACTCGAACGTATAGTCCTCTATGGCAACACCGGTATATCCCAGTTTATCACGCCATTTCTTAAGCCAAGATATATCCTTATCGCGATTAGGGGCATTTACAGCCAGTAACCATTCGTTTTCACTGATTTTATAGGGCATTACATCGTCAATAATCCCTGATTTCTCGTTTAGAAGCGCGGTAGGACCGGGCATCGTACCGGGAGTAGCCTTTTCCATTTTCTTTGGAACCATTTTCGACAGAAACTCCGACGCGTTATCCCCTTTAATCAGTATTCTTCCCATATGGGTTAAATCGAAGACTCCTACCCTTGTTCTGACAGCGATATGTTCGTCTTTTACACTTGTATAGGAGATAGGTGTTTCCCATCCCCCGAATTCCCCCATTTTTGCTCCAAGGGAGATGTGGATAGTTCTATGCGGATGCTGGATCACCAATGCGATCTACCTCGTTGTTGTTTCTGGCGGGTATCCTAAAATATATAACAGCTAGAGCTTCTCTATTTGCCACGGATACCTACTCTTATCTATTTTTATTATATTCATTTCCTCAAGATTCTTTAGGTATCCGAGTAGGCTTCGTGCAGCCACATACCTCAATGGACCATTCATTTCAGGCCCATAGACTTTCCCAATAACGTTTCCTAGGTCAGATCTTGGTTCCAAGGATGCTAGAGTTTTACACATCCTCCTAATTTTGGATCTTATAGTGGATACTATATAATTGACAGCATCCCTCCTATGCAGGGGATCGCCATGGCCTGGGTACGCAACATCCCAATTCACTTGGAGCAACCTATACATTGACTCAATATACTGCATGGGATCATTTAGCGTTACATTCCATCCGGGGGCCATGTTATCGCCAACGAAAACATTACCTCCCATAATGAAACAAACATGGTCATCGCTGTGACCTGGACACTTAATATATGATACTAACCCCTCGAGAATCGGGGGGCACTCTTCAAGCCATAAAACATTGTGGTCCTCCCTCAAGGCCTGGAATATTTCTATATACTTGCTTACATATATTTCAGCATTCTCCCTAGTGAACTTCCATGTATGAGGGCCTTCTACGCTAGTGACTATCTCCCGCATTCTATCCAGCGATTTCTCAGGGTTAATTTTTTCGAACGAGTCCTTGGAAATACATATATTGAGATCCTTCCTCCCTACTACACCATATGTATGATCCCAGTGCCAGTGAGTGATAAGTACGTAATCAGGATTAGCTGATTGATTATTTGCTAGCTTTGCTCCAGCATCTATTTGTAGAAGCCCGTTATCCGTTTTTACTAGGTAATGGTTCGCCGGGTAGGTTAGTGGAAAATCAATTGTTTTCACTATTTCGATCAAAACAGTACACCCTGCTCTATCCTGGCAGAAACCAGTATTTGATAGTTGACACCCAGCCGTTTAAATATTAAGTTAACCTGAATTATTGTGTGAAGCGTATAAACCATCTATACAGGTATCGGGTATACTGAACAATTACTTGCTCTCTTTCTCTATAAAGGACTAAAAATGTGTTCCACATAATGGAAAACACTTTAACGCTGCCAGGCTTAAGCATCAGAATAATCATTAATACATAACCTATTCCAAGGAGTACCCTATTATTTTGAGCAGTCCTACTATTCGTAGGATCAGAAAGCTAAACATTATCTTTTGGAGGGATGCTTTTTTGGCTGGTGGAATTTTGGTAGTATGTAGGAATTGTGGATACGTGTTCGACTACCAATACCTTGATGGGAGAAGTGCTGGTAAGAGATACAATGGACCCCCGCATGTATCTAGGATAATAGATATAAATAAAACATGCCCCGTGTGTGGAGCGCCTCTTACTCCACCTGACCCAAATGACCCTAAATCCGTTATCATAATCCCGACAAAATTATTCAGAAAACACTTTAAAATCTTAGGCAAGAAAGAGGAGTCGTCAAGCGGGTTTTATAACGTAAAACCCTTCATACTATGCAGGAAAAGGGAGGAGAACTGTCTAGGTAATATCCTAAGAAGATTCTCTGCCGGGTTGGGTGAGAATGGGATCTTAAATAGCAATCCAGCACAGGATTCGGAGAGTAATATACCCGGTAACACTGAATCTATTGCGGTTTGATTCTTAGATTCATCTAAAATCTCCTTTATTTCCCCTAATTGCAAACGTTTTAAAATAGGATGAACTATGGAGCATATAGTATCGGCTATAAGCGAAATATGCGAGAAAAACAAGTATAGCTCCTGCAAAGAATTCATAGAGCTACTAGACTCGAAGCTTCCATACAACTTGTTTATAATGAAATTAGCTGACATAACGAGAAAGATGGCTGATGAGGCTAGAAAAACTGGACAGTCCGATGACCATGAAATCCTTGAAGGAATAATAGGCGATCTCGAGCCATCCATTGAATACGATGTTTAGGAGGTATATGATATTGGATGCTGTCGACGAAATAATAGATGTTCATTCCCATATATATCAGTACAGTAGAGAAGAGTTAGAAGAGCTTACTAGTTATACACCTCCTTTCAAGATTATCGGGGTCGGAGAAAATCTAGAGACGAGTAAAGTAGTTATAGAGCTCGCAGATAGGTATAGTGGGAAAATAATCCCATGCGTAGGGCTTCATCCATGGAATGTAGACAATTCACGGGAACTTGACGGCTTGTTGTCACTTGCCATCTCAGAACAAATAGATTGCATCGGAGAAGTGGGGCTAGACAAGAAATTCGTAGGGGGAACTTTCAATAAGCAGGCTGAGGTTTTCACTAGATTCCTAGAATACGCCAAGGAGAATAATAGTGTACTAAATATACATGCAGCAGGTGCATGGCGAGAGGTTTTCGATTTATTACTCAAACACGATATAGGCCGAGCCATGTTTCACTGGTATACAGGGCCAGTTGATCTGGTAAGAGACATAGAGTATGCTGGATACTATATATCTATTAACGCTGCAATTATAATCCAGGAGAAGAGTAGGAAAATTGCTTCAGTTATCCCAGATAATATAATGCTTTTAGAGAGTGATGGCCCATATAACTATAGGGGGCTTAGACTTAGTTCTAAATACATATTGAAAGCTGCAGAAATCGTTGGAAAACTGAAAGAGTTAGATTCCAGGGAGGTTATTATTAGGGCGAATCAGAATGCAAGACGTCTTTTTAAAATCCTGTAATTTTAAGTTAGTTTTTTAAACTTTATTGTGTCCTTTTATACATAGAAAAGTTTATAATAAAATCCTGACAAACATTATTTAACGGTGAAAAAAATGCCTGGAAGCATACCTCTTATTGGTGAAAAATTCCCAGAACTAGAGGTACACACTACACATGGTCCAATAAAACTGCCAGACCACTTCAAAGGCAAATGGTTTGTCCTTTTCAGCCATCCAGCTGACTTTACACCAGTATGCACAACAGAATTCGTTGCATTCGCGAAGAGATATGAGGATTTCAAGAAAATAAACACTGAACTAATAGGGCTCAGCGTTGACGCCACATTCAGCCATATAAAATGGATAGAGTGGATAAAAGAGAAACTAAACGTGGAAATACCTTTCCCGATAATTAGTGATTCCAGAGGAACAGTGTCAGAGAAGCTTGGAATGATACACGCACAATCTGCATCGGCTACGGTAAGAGCTGTCTTCATAGTAGATGATAAAGGAGTGATTAGAACAATACTATACTACCCCCAGGAGCTTGGGAGAAACATGGATGAAATACTAAGGATAGTTAGAACGCTGCAAATTATAGATAAATATGGGAGAGCAGCACCGGCAAACTGGCCTAACAATGAAATAATAGGGGATCATCTAATAGTATCACCGGCATCCACAGTTAAGGAAGCCGAGGAAAGAATGAAGACTTTCGAGTGCTTCGACTGGTGGCTATGCCACGACTCGAAGGCTTCACCCGATGAAATCGAAGAAGTGAGGAATTATCTTAAGAGGGTGGCGACTCCATCCAACAATTAAAATCTTTTTCCTCATACTTAGGTATCTATACAATTAAGTTTAAAAATCTTAGTTTATCGATTCGTTCTATTAGTGACTAATGATGGTGGACGAAAAAGACAGAATAATAATTAGCATGCTTAAAGAGAACTCTAGGGTATCATACTCGGAAATAGCTAGAAAGCTTGGAATAAGTGAAGTAGCGGTTATGAAACGCATTAAAAAACTAGAGTCTAACGGTGTAATAAAGAAATATACGGTAATTGTTGACTACAAGAAACTCGGGTATAATATGGTTTCCATAACGGGACTGGACGCGTTACCAGAGTATTTGTTCTCAGTAATCGAACAGCTTAAAAAGAAAGACTATGTCGAATTCCTTGCAATTACTTCTGGAGACCATTCAATAATGGTTAAAATAATAGCACAAGACAATGACGAGCTCACAAGGATTCACAGGGAAATTGAAAGCATGCAAGGAGTCCATCATGTTAGGCCTGCTATAATTCTAAACGTTATAAAGGAATAAAACCGAGAGGTCAAGCAGCCATGGTACCTTCTTCCTCATCCAAACTTGAAGGGGCTCCCTCGCCCTCCAAAATCTCCTGGCCTTTATCGGTTAGTACATACAGCTTGTAGCTCCCTCTACTATAGAATGTTTCTATGAGTCCTAACTCCTCTAGGCATCTGAAACTAGCTAATACAAGGTATCTTGGCAGTCTTGTTTCAGAAACTACGTCACCAGGTGCTTTAGGTGAGTTTTGAAGTGATCTTAAAATAGTTTTCACTACTCCGGTCATTCGGCTATACACCCAACTAGATAGTTAAATAGCATCAAACTCCATATAAGGGGAAGGACACCGTGATATTATAGTAGTGGTAGGTAATGAGGAGAAAGAATAGGATAAAAGGGATAGAAGTTGGCTCCAGATGCCTCGTACAACGTGATGACAGAATGTTATTCCAGTATGATGCAAAATATAACTACTACCGTTTTCCAGGCGGGCATACAGAGTTTTATGAGAGTATTACGCATTGCGCAATAAGAGAGATGAGAGAGGAGTTAGGAGTAGATGCTGTGCCGAAAAGAATAGTTTACATCAACGAGAACATGTACATGATCAAGAATAGGCTTAGGCATGAGATAGTGTTTTACTTTGACTGTGGAATAATGGGTGAACCCATACCACTAGAGGAGAAAGTGAAGGTCGTATGGGCTGATCCACAGGAAGTTCTAGATAAGTTTAGGCCTAGAATACTGTTGGAGAGAATAATCAGAGACATGCGTGATGGGTTCCCCAAGGTATATTATATACTCACGTATGGTAATCGTGTTAAATTAATAGAAAAACTTTCAGAGGGTTCTTTGCCGGTTTTATTATACAATATGCCGTCTAATGAAGAGTTCATGTATAAAACGGAAGAAGAGAAGGCTAGGACCAGTCAATAATTAATCCTTTACCCACGAATATCTCGTTTTTTGAATCTAGCAGGGACTAGTGAACTCGTATTACCTTAACCCCCCGCCACTGGCTCCCTTATCATGGTATACTAACATGTATAATGCTCTACTACAGAACTATACTAGTTCACCTTTGGACTCTCCTTTCATTACTAATTAGAAAGAATCGGGCTTTCTATTGTTGAAACCTAAGGTTTCCCATGGATTAGACGAATCTAATAATTATTTCGTGCGTTCAACGTAAAGGGGTGTCAGTGTGATAACACCATCATCCTTTACCTCTAAGTCAAAAATAAGGTTTTCACCTTCATTCACGTTTAAATCCTCCAATAAGTTTTTAGGTAAAACGATCTTAATAACAGGTTGAGTATAACTTCTACCCCTACTTTTATTCTTAATCCAATAGAGTTTAACGGTTCTCCTATATCCCCCTGGCAAAACAGCATCATTCCCCGGCTAGATTTAAACTAAACATGTACCCCGCCCCTGACACCCGGCTTCATTATCCCCCCGATACCTCCCCGCACGGGGCTTTTTCAGCCGGGCCCTCGTAGCGGGGCAATTCTAGTATAT
>WALV01000068.1 GCA_015522645.1 Candidatus Tiamatella sp. | reverse complement strand
GAGTGATTATTGCCAGTATTGCTACCGTCCATCCAACTGCCTGTGGGGACTTATTGTACCAATATAGCACTATGAATATTATGATGCTTAAGATGACTTCAGTCCAGCCTACAAGTGCAGCGCTACCGTAATGCCATCCGTAGAAGTTGCCTGTGGCTAATACAATCGCTCCATCTATTATTATTAGGAGGGCTCCAATAATAGCAAGCCATAAGCCAGTTTTTCCTATAGTGGGTTGTTTTCCTTGTTTTTCTTCAGACATTTTTCTCACCAAATTTTAACATTATAGAAATTTAATGTTTATAAAACAAATTGTATATCAGTAAAATGAAGTTTTTGATATAACTAGTATAATCCCCATATATCAATGAATCAATGTTTATATAAATGTATAATTCTATATCTATGAAAAGTTATTTTTTAAAGGAATCATTGTTTATTTAAATAATTTTATAAAGTTTTTCTTATCTATAAGTATTAGTGATTGAATGATTAATTCAATAAATTATTCCAAAGCATGGTTTCTATAGCTAAGAAATGAATTTAATTTACCCAGATATAATTACTGCCAAATTTCTCTCGTCGAACTGGAATATAGAATGAAGGGGTTGATTCTACACTGTTAACTAACTAGAGGGGCTTCCAACTACAATATATCGCTCCATAGAATTAGACTCCGAATTCTGGAATTGATGACCGTGTAGTTAACATGTTTGGTTTTGAAGCCGCCGCCTCCAGTGTTTGATCCCAGCCTCAAGTTGGTTCAGCATACCGGAGGAGATCCGGCGATAATCTTCTCAGTAGCAGGCTTAGGCATTGCAATAATAAGTAAAAGAACTTGAATATTCCAAGTGTTTGAATACCTGAACCTCTGATTTGAAAATCGATGCCAGGCTCTTGGTAATAGACGAAAACTACAGAGGCAATATAATAATGGTCTTCGAGGCATTCTCCAGGACAACCTCAGCTGAGATAGGCAAAACCTTATGCATCAACGCCTTTTATATAACATATTTGGTTTAACGCTTAACATTTTAACAGTAAGTTATAGTCTAGTCATCTCTACAAGTTCCGGCCAGTATGGTCTCCTAGGAGGATTGTGATATCTCTATAACATAAAACCATTTCCTGTGATGTTGGCAACGATTTCAATGATAAATTAATTGCGTTATATAGTAATTGTATGGCTTGATCTAACTTGATGATTTCTTTCTTAGTAAGATGTCTAACTCGTTTACTAACTTCTCTACTCTCTTATAGGCTGTGGAGATATCTTTATCAGCACACCATCCCTCGTAGAAGCATATATGCATGGTATTAGCGGCATTCCAAGAGTCACTGACCCATTCACCGAACAAGTCCTCAAGCTTTCTCTTGTATTCCCATAGCTCTCCATGACTGGAGAGACGTCTACCGTCTCTCCAGTAAGCGTATGCCTTAACTGCTAAAGCCGCAGCACCCCATATTTTCTCAGCTGCCTGTCTGATGTTATCTTTCCTTAGTTCCTCTTGTGCTTCGTTTAGTAGATCTTTTGCTGCACCAATATACTCTAATGCCCTGTCCTTTGGGTCGAGACCCTGGCTGAGGAGTTCTACTACATACTCATCAACGCTGAAACCAAGTTTCTCAGCTTTCTCTTTGACAAGTCTTGCCAGACGGCCCCTAATAACAACTGTATTACTCAACTCTTTGGCACCAGTATAGAATATAGTTTAACATTGTAATAAAGATAGATACGGTAAACATTAATAAAACCATTCCAGTTGGCTGAACCAAACAATTGGGAACCAGTAAATATGGGCTCTGTAAATGGTATTAAAGCTGGCTTATGCAAGCTCTGGTTAGCAAACTGGTTTTTGGAGCCGCCGCCGGGGTTTGAACCCGGGGCCTCCGCCTTACCAGGGCGGCGCTCTACCGGCTGAGCTACGGCGGCTACCATTATGCAGGTTTGGATTTATACAATCCTGGAAATATTAGTTTTATCCC
This sequence comes from Candidatus Tiamatella sp., assembly GCA_015522645.1. Taxonomy (GTDB): domain Archaea; phylum Thermoproteota; class Thermoprotei_A; order Sulfolobales; family Acidilobaceae; genus Tiamatella. Next base: position 11,405 of record WALV01000068.1, on the reverse strand, counting down.
TCGAGGTCACTTGGCTTTATATACATCCACAAGAGTCCTAGCCGCGAAATATAATAGCACTATGGCTAGAGCAAGCATTAACCCCCTATACACTACTAGGCTAATACCACTAGCCAGCCCTCCAGCGGCTGCCAGAAAGGTCAGCCACGCATAGTCCATCCATATATGGCTCCCGTACATGGCTGCCAAGCCTTTAGTACCATTCTTAGATGCTTCATTGACTAGCGGATATCCAACTGTTACCCACCACATGAGGAAGTACGGGTTCAACCCTGTTAGAATGGCTCCGAAAGATATAGCTTCAATAGTGCTTACACTGGCCTGATGTGCATTAATATCAAGCAAGTTCTGCTGCATGGATGTTTTGAATAGTAGGTATGAGAAGTATATGAGGAATGCTGATACAATTAGGTTCATGGGTATCTTTATTTTCTCAAGGTACTTCCGTGCTTTCTCCACGGATATATAGAGCAACAGAATGTAAGGTAGCTCGACCATCATATGTCCTAGTGCGAGGAGTAATCCGCCGAGAGCTCCGAGTGTAAGTCCTGCTGTAACTGCCATAGCTGATAAAGGGCCGGGGCTAAGTGCCCCACTAGGGCTGATAGCTACGCTTAGAGTTGCTATCTTCTTGAGTTCACGCATTACCAGTCAACTGGTAAGTAAAAAAGGAAAGGTTTTTTGCTTTATATTTTCCACATTATTCCCTATTTCTGAGTATTAGTGTTACCCCTATGGATGTTATCAGTATCACTGCAAACACCTGTATAAATGGTAGCGTCCATAGGATACCGGTTTTAGTTATAGTTAATACCTGGGATCCAGTTAGCAATAGTCTTGCACCGATAATTAGTAAAGGTGCAAATAATCCTGTGAGGAAGCCTGCTATTGTGGATTGTTTCACGGTCTTACTTGTAGCTCCAACGACTAGGCCTGCTATGAATGGTGCTATAAGGGTTATCGTGTAGCCTAATGGTATGTATGCTATTATATAATATGTTATTAACCCGTATAATACAGCTCCGAGTAGGCCGGGTTCCCTATTCATTCTCTCCATTCACAATCACCTCCTAGGGGAGAGTGTTATAGTGTGTTCTGTCACATTCTTCAGGTTTGCAGGGTTGCTGTCCATTCTTATCTCATGGTACTCTAGGTTTACCCACTGGAAGTATTGATCCTCGAAGTGCTTGCTGAACGGGTTTCCATTGTTACCTCCGGGGAGCATTAGGTAGCCTGTACCAGGGTTCTTTGGGTTTAGTATGGCAATGAATCGTATACTGGGCCCGTGGTTTACTGGCGGTAGGCCCTTGTATGGGTTCCCGGGTAATTGGGGTGCAACGTTAATAGTGAATGGCCCTCCGCTAGCCGGTTTCTTGGGGTAGTTCAGCCATGGGAGTACGCTTCCCATTGGGTGTTGGAAGTAATAGTAGTGTATCTTACCCCAGATCCACTTCTGCGGATTGTCTGGTGCTTTATAGTATGACCCTAAGAGTTTCTCAGCGTCGTGGAGATTGCTTATTACGAATAATGGCGCATTGTTACCGAAGTATTTTTCGAGCTCAGTGTTACCGTTCAATACTTGTTTTAACCCATAGCTTGTGAACTCTGCTTTAACTAGGCAGTAATCCATGTCTATTGAAGCCTTAGATACTAGCGGTTTCCAAGTATTATAATGAACTAGGAGTGCCCATAGGAAGGCTATGCTCGGCTCTGGCTTGTTTTTATCCATGACATAATTCCATTTGCTAAGCATTTGCAGTACTTGCTTGTCTATATTTGTCAGTTTGTCAGGGCGTTCCTCCGCTAGCTTTATGAGTGTAGGTATAATATCTTCCATAGCACTGCTCTTGATATCTTTCTGGATACTCATCATATCCTCTACACTAATACCATTTGCCTTGTACTTGTTTAACAGCTCCTCTATTCTATAATGCCTATAGTGGTCACAGTAATAGCTCTGCAGCTCCCACGGGTATAGACCGTAGGCTAGTATTCTATTGTTAGCTGTTGCAACGTATCCCCAGGAAGGGTTTAATAGTCGAGGTATATATGGGAAGCTTATATAGCCAACCCATTTCCCTTCATCGGCACTACCGTTGAACGGCAGTTCGCCGTAGTTAACTATAGTAATATTACCCTCCTTTAGTATGGGAATATTGTCTCTAACGGGTATCAATCCTGTAGGACTGTAGAGAATATTCCCTTTATCATCTGCGACAACGGCATTCTGTATAGCAGCATCGAAGTATTCTTGAGCGTTCAGAAAGTCCCAGATGCTTTCAGAGTGATCCATTACATACGCCCATACAGGCACTAAACTAGGCTTTAAGCCTGTCCATTGGACCGCGTATAATACTTGTTTGCCCTGGTAATCCTTCTCGAATAGTGGGCCGTGGACCGTTGTCCTAACAGTTATATTGACAAGCTTGTAGTTGGAACCTTCCTTTACTTTTATCGTCTCGACTTTCTCTGACGGCTTCATCCAGTGACCATTATAATAGTATTCCCCTTGTGAATTCCACTTGTAGTAGTACCAGTCCACAACATCTATAAAGGAATCCGTGAACCCCCATGCAGCATGGAGTGTTCTTCCAATAATGATGAAGGGGACCCCTGGGAAAGCTACGCCATACACGTTTAGACCAGTATCCTTCGAGACAAGATGCATTTCAATCCATATAGGAGGCACCATTAGTGACAGGTGGGGATCATTAGCTAGTAACGGGTAGCCGTATTGTGTTATGTTCCCGCTTACTACCCAGTTATTAGAGGCTCCTGAACATCTTGAGATATCTAGGAGCTTATCAACGGTTTTCGATAGGTTCATGGGTGTGACTGCTACAATGTTGGGTGTCGTTATAGGGCCTTTGAACGACCTTACTATTGTATGCGGATGGAAGGTCTCAGGGTTAATGTATGTGTAATTATACTTGAACTCCATACCCTTGAAGTCTTTTACATGATCCCAGAAATGATTGCCATGTATTATTGGTTCATTGAAGCTTTGCTTAATCATATTGAAATCAAGCAGTATTTGGGGACCATTCGCGAGTGCTAGATAGAATCTCCCCACGTCGCTGTCATCGTATGATAAATCATATACTATTAATTTTGCAACTGCAGCACTGTCAGAAAGTTTCCACGGTTCAGGTTTTACGCCTAGTAGTTTGTATTCTATTGGAAGGGAATCATGATCCTCTGCCCACTTGATATAGTCATTTACACCATTTGTATATGCTTCCATCATTTCTAATGCCTTAGCTACATTTGGATCATATTTAGCCATCTGTTTCATGAGGTTAACACTTTCTACAGCGCTCTCATATAGCTGTAGATTCCTCATGAACTTATCTTGGTTTAAAGTTTCATTTCCAAAAAACTCTGATAGGCGTCCGGCAACTATTCTCCGCATTAGATCCATCTCAAACAACCGGAACCGTGCCTGCACCCATCCAACAGCTGTAAATAGATCCTTCTCATTATCCGCATAGATGTGGGGAACACCTTCCTTGTCTATTACAACAGTGACCTTCCCAGTTAACCCCGGAATGGTAACACTGCTGGGATTCTTAGCCCTAACGGGTTCGTCCCATAATCCTTTGACAGGGTCGAAAAGATAAGGGTAAGGCGTCCCTTGGGCTAGTGGGAATACTGAGATAACTAGTGCTACTATGATAAATAGCGATCCTATAACTATTTTCGAGTTTTTACCTAACTTCAATTCTTCCACCACGATCCAACAAGGTTCTAGGATAGAGCTTGCTATTTTCAATTTATTATCACTACATATATTATAAAACTATCATAGAAACAATTGTCTCGTTGTTGTGTTGAAGCAGTAGGCAATAGAATAATAAAAGCTTGAGTTTAGAAATAGTGCCAGGCGACGAATATACCCCTCTGCATCCTCGATAGCTATATCGCCTATCTACCTATCTATATGTACTTAATTGTAACTATGCAAGCAAAGACAGGGATTACGTCTCAAAGGCAGTATCGAATTATGGATACAAAGCAACAAATATTTAATCTTCTCTGGATTTCCATGTATTCAGACCGATAATTCTATGGGAAAAGTACCTAACTATAGATATCCCACGTGGAACAATCATGTAATGTTCTAGGAGTGGTTAAAATCAAACGAAAGACTCTATAATCATACCAGATATAGATAGTAAACTATAGCTTACTAAAATTAATCAAGCTCACTTGCTTATAACGTTCTTAACCACAGCACCTTCCTTTACAACTAACCCGATATTCTCCATTCCAACAATTAGACTAATATTATTCAACGGGTTACCTTTGACGGCTATAAAATCAGCGGTATAACCGGGCTTCAATAATCCTACTCTATCCTGCAACCCGGCAATATAAGCCGAGTTACTGGTTGCTGCGATAATAGCCTCCATAGGGGATAATCCTATCTTCTCGACCAGTAACTGTAGCTCAAGACCATTCATTCCATAGATATTGTAATCCTTGCTGTTGACGAAGAAATCCGTGCCAGCAGCTAGCCTCACACCTTGCCTGTAGGCTTTCCGTATATTGGAGATATGCGTGTCATGAGCCTCTCTGGCTTTCTCTAGAGCCCAGCTAGGGAGACCAGAGGCTTCGTCAAGCTTCAATATTAAATCAACGACTGATAAAGTGGGAATGACAACAGCATTCCTCTCCAGTGCCAAATTAATGCCGTCCTGGTCAACATAGATTCCGTGCGCTATCCTAGTAATCCCAGCCTCTAAAGCATTGATGATACCCTCAGCTCCCTCGGCGTGAGTGTGGACGAACCTGTTAGCCCTCCTAGCCTCTTCTACTATAGCCTTAATCTCCTCTAGAGTAAACTGAGGATACTCTGGTCTGTCTCTCTGTGAAGCTACTCCACCGGTCGTGAAAATCTTTATAAAGTCGACACCGTTACGGAGAGCAAAACGTGCAGCTTTTCTACATTCATCAGCACCGTCGCACAATAAACTCATAAACGGGGATAATAGTTTTGAGCTCCTAGTATCAGCTAGTTCAATTGGGAGGAAATGAATATCCCCATGCCCAAAGGTCTGTGAAATAGGATAACCAGAGGCAACTATTCTAGGACCCTTAACTACTCCCTCATTAACAGCATCCCTCAAGTGAAGGCCTACCACGCTACCAGCATCTACAATAGTAGTGAAGCCGGCATCAAGAATCCTACCAATATCAACAATCCCTCTTGCAATAAAAACCCCGAAAGGAGTAAGCAAGCTCTCCTTTACATAATCACCGCTCCTAAACCCGGTTATATGTATATGAGCATCAATCAACCCGGGCACAATAGTATAACCTCCAAGCCAAACCGGCTCTACTTCTCCAGGATAGTCAATAGAACCTTCAGAACCTACACTAATAATCTTATCATGATCCACAACAATGCAGCCGTTCTCAAAGACCTTGCCAAGTTCTCCAGTAAAGACACGGTCACCACAATAAACACGAGGTAGAGACAAATAAATCACCAACATAAAATATCACCTTATTGAAACTAAAAAGATTACAAGACTCAAGAAACAAATAAGAACTAACAAACCAATAAACCATAAGGGAAAAGGGCCCGTGGCCTAGCCAGGATAGGGCGCCGGCCTGCGGAGCCGGCGATCCGGGGTTCAAGTCCCCGCGGGCCCGCCACAAGTATCATTTAGACATTAATAGCCTTCCTCTATGATTGCCTTCACATTGTTAGGAAAGGAGTGTACACGACCTGGAATAACACCATAGCAGGTACTGTATTGAATTTCGATTAGTTGTTTAAGCGTCTAGCCTTCTCCTGTTGCTTTAACTGCTCTTCTTCAAGGCTCTTTGATATGTGGAACCCTGTTCCCCGAGCTTGCCGGTTCTTCCCTTGGACTCTCTATTAGTCCTAGCTTCCTGGCTTGTGGCAGCATGCCTAGGGTACCGGTTATTCTGAGCTCTAATCTTTTGGCTTGTAGGCGGGTCTCATCGGTTGTTGAGCAGGATTGGACGGGCATTGGTTTCCAAAGCTAGTACTATCGCCTTCGCTTCACCCTTATCTAACTGGAGCCGTGGGTTATAGTAGCCTTGCTTTTAGATGTATATATGGTAGGAGTATCATAGAATTCGCTTCTACAGAAAGTTCATTATGTTTAGGCGTGATAAACCGGGGATTAGCGATGGAAGGACTTCTACAATGCATGGTATAAAGCTATGAAATAAGTAGGGTATAATTATATAAGGAGTTTATTTATATTTCATGTAGTAGATTCCTAGGGCTACTGCTGCTATGATTATTACTATTATGCTGCTTACTATGATGGTATGCGATGTTTTTTGGGCAGTGCTAGTATTAAACTCGCTGACCGGGAAGCCTATAGTTGCCGATGTTCCTTTTCCAACTACAATAGTGCCTGTCAAAGGTATTGAATTATAGGAGACTGATACGTTATATGTTCCAGGCGATGCGTATAATGTTAAAACACCGTTCTCCGGCATTTCAATATTCTTCACTCCAGTTTTCCATGTTATTCTAAGGTTTGATCCAGGTGGTGCTCTAATCTTTATAGTTCCTAAAGAGTCATTAATAGTAATGTTCTCCAGATCGCCGGATCCAATCTTAATAGTCTTGGTGTATACCAGTGCAGACAAATCTCCTACAAAGTATGTTGGTACACGTATTTCCGCTATCACAGTATAACTACCTGGCTCTACCTCCGTTTTTAGCGTCCCATTATCTGGTATGGTATAATTCGCCGTGAACCCCGTTCCCATTAGTTTTACTGTGCTACCAGGGTTGCCGTTTATCAATAGCACTCCATAAGTGTTCCAGCCATATGATATTAAACCCATGTTTGTTCCTACTGCTATTTTGCTCCCGTCTGGGCTCCAGGCGACGCTCCATATCCACTCGTTGATTTGCTTGCTCCATACTGGTGTTCCTGTTGCAGATAATGCTGCTAGGATTCCTTTGCCTGTTCCTACTGCTATTTTGCTCCCGTCTGGGCTCCAGGAAATGCTTGTTATCCAGTTTCCAGTGTCCTTTGTTTGCCATAGTACTGTGCCTTGGTTGTTGAATACGAGTAGTTGGCCGTGGTATGTGTTATTGGCTTTCCATCCTGTTCCTACTGCTATTTTGCTCCCGTCTGGGCTCCAGGCGACGCTCAGCACTCCACCTGTATTTTTGGTCCACAGGACTTTTGGCGGCGAATTACTTTCCGGTATAACTGTAGTTGGAATTATACTCACAGATATCACTGTAAGGACTACTAAAAGCATCATAAGTTCTAGATTTCTATGATGCATCTTGTTTCCCTCGGTTTTAGTTAGACCTATGCATTACTAGTATAATTCTTTACTCTCGATACGCGAGATTCCCGTATGGATAGTAGCTGCTTTAGCAGATAAAAAAAGGGTCAAGTATTTATCTAAGTTCCTAGGATACGAAGGTAATATTAAACTGGTATCACATTTTTACTACAGCTACTAACCCTTTTATCTCTCCTTTTTTCATTCTTATCATCGCTTCCTGCACTTCTTCGAACCGTACTATCTCTTTTTCTATAGTTAGGTTCAGCCTGTTTGCTATTTCTAGGAATTCCTTTCCATAATCCCTTCTTACTTGGTATAGTGTTTTGATATTCTTCCCCCAGAGATTAGCTGTATAGTCCCTTATTTCTATAGGTGTCATTGATACTGCTGCTAGAACCAGTGTTCCCGATACATCTAGGTTTTCTAATGCTTTCTCAACCAGTTTTCCCGCTGGCGGGAAGAATATTATAGAGTCCATTTTCTCAGGCATTTTTTCTGTGGCAATGTTTCCTACCCATGCTGCACCGTTACTCCATGCTATCCTTTTATGTTCCTCGCTTCTAGTACTTACATAGACGTCTATGTTCATACTCTTAGCGACATGGAGCACGTAGTATGCCGTGGGTCCGAAGCCTATAAGGCCTAGTTTACCGCCTTCTCCTACACCGGCTAGTTTAAAGGCGAAATACCCTGATACACCAGGGCACATCAATGGAGCCAGATCTTCGTCTTTTAGCCTCATTTCATTGAGGTTGAAGGCAAAGTCTTCTTTTGCGATAAAATATTCAGCGTATCCTCCATCTACATCCCATCCAGTCCTCTTTATTTCAGGGCAGTAATTTTCTTCTCCTCTCATGCAATACTTGCATTTCCCGCAGGTACTGTATAGCCATGTTACTCCCGCTTTATCGCCGGGTTTAAACTTTGTAACGCCTTTGCCGATCTTGTCGACTATCCCCACTATCTCATGCCCGGGTATAACCGGTTTTTTGTGAAGAGGGATGTCACCTTCAGCGATATGTAGATCTGTTCTGCATATACCGCAATAGCTTACTTTTATTCGAATCTCACCTGGACCTGGCTCCGGAGTAGGTATTTCTACGAGCTTCATCGGCTTCTCTTCTATTGGCTTCTGTTCTTCTACGATCCATGCCTTCAAGTTACACCACCCTGATTGAGTACTTATTTTTAATGCTTTCGAAACTCGTTCTAAGAAGCTTTAATGCTAGAGGCAGATGCTCCATTATATCCCTGGCTACGATACCGTCTTCGCCTCTGGCTTCTGCTGCTAGATCACCTGCGAAGCCGTGGAGGAAGACGCCCATTCTAGCGGCTTCTTCTAGGCTTAGACCTAGACCGTACATGGCGGCTATTGCTCCTGTTAGCACGTCGCCGCTTCCAGCTGTTGCCATGCCGGAGTTCCCGCTCATGTTAATGTAGACTTTACCGTCTGGCATGGCTATTTGCGTGTGAGCTCCTTTCAATACGATAATAGAGTTGTATTCCATAGCATATTTCCTTGCAACACCTACTCTATCCTCTATTATACTGGCTATATCTAACCCGGTTAGCCTAGCCATCTCACCGGGATGGGGAGTCAGGATCGTTCCATTTACACGTTCCTTAACAATACTAGGATTTCTGGATAAAGCAGTTAACCCGTCTCCATCAACTATTAGAGGCTTCTCTATAGCTGGAATAAGTTCTAGTATAAGCTTCTGTGTTTCATTATTCAGAGAAGTTCCCGGGCCTAATACAACTATGTCAACGTTTTTAGCTAGGTTAAGTATCTCCTCTCTAGCCGAGTAACTTATACTCCCATCATCAGTCTCGGGGAGAGGATGGAAGACTACTTCTCTAGCGCTAGTTCCTATGAAAGGGGCTACAGAGCTGGGTGTGGCGAGCCTCGAGTATCCACCGCCAGCTTTCAAGAATGATAGTGCCGATAATAGAGGTGCACCGTAGTATTTTCTAGCTCCAGCGATGAATAATGCTTCGCCAAAACTCCCTTTGTGCCCGTCTTTTTTCCTTGGAGGCAGCTTTATTGGGTCATTTAATTCTATCAGTAAGCGGCTATTTTCGTAGATAGCCGGTGGAAATGATATATGGGAGACAATAACCTCTCCGCAGTATTCGTAACCTGGATACAGTATATTCCCTATTTTAGGTAAACCAAATGTTACAGTGTAATTGGCTCTCACAGCCTTACCCATAACCTTACCGGTATCACCTGAAATCCCGGAAGGGATATCTATGCTGAAGACCGGTTTACCAGACTTATTTATCAAATCTATAGCTTCAGCGTAGATACCATCGACTTCGCGGGAGAGCCCTGTCCCGAAAATACCGTCAATAACAGCGTCAGCTTCTATAAGAGCGTTTTCAGCAGTATTATAATCGAAATCCTGGATGTCAACACCGGTTTTCTTAACTATTTCAAAGTTATCTCTGGCAGGCCCCTTGTATTTAGATGGATCGGTGAGGAGGAATACCTTTACAGACGCACCCATAGAATACAATTTCCTGGTAACTACTAGAGAGTCACCTCCATTGTTACCGGGACCAGCGAATACAACGAACTTCTTACCCTTGAGGTCCCCATGGTGCTGGAGGATAACAAAGTACACAGCGTGGCCGGCATTCTCCATTAATTGCATATGGCTAATACCATACTCCTCTACAGCCGTTTCATCCATTCCGTGCATTTCAGCTACTGTGCTAACCTTCAAAACAACTCACCCGGAAAACTCGATCGATTCCTATATATAGAGCTTAAAGGTCAAAAAGCGTTTTTAACCAAACTAAACCGAATAACGTGTGAATTAAAGGCATCATTATCTCATAAAACCAGTGGTATATTGTGAGAGGCATTCATTACTGTGTTTTTAGTGATTTTTAATGGGTTATAGTGGGATTAAATGAAAAACGGAGCAGCTAGTTTTAACTTGCTTACCTTGCATTACAGTATTATTCTATATGTGGAATCCTTTATAGGTTTGAAAAAGGGTTGTTCAGCTTGGACCGATTTGTATTGCTATATTACCTATAGTGCTTTGTACTTGCGTCAATATTATAAGTTGAATGCTTTGATCGCTGGATAACGCATATATTTGCCCGTTAGCGGTTGTTATGTTAATCCAGCCTTTCTCGTTTAACCCGTTTACTATTTGTGTTACATAGCTATTGGCTTTTGCTGGATCGATATTGCTCACTGTGAACACTTCGCTATAGGCGTTCCCTTGTACTGCTGCTGCATTGCAGAAGATGTTCGTTGAACCGAAAACGCTTGCTAGGACTTCCATGACACCATCGTTTAATTCTTTTAGGTTGGTTGGCGGCGGTGTTTTGCACATTGGTATACCTGTTTGTGTTATTGTAGTAGTGGTTCCGGTTGTTGAGGGTTGAGTAGTGGTTGCCGTCGTCTCCTCATTAGTAGTTGAATATGGGGTTGTTGAAGTTTGACTTGTTTGAACATGATGCCCTGTGCAAGCTAATTCACTGTTCAAGCTTTCCTTTACTCCTTCCCAAGTCCCTGAGTCGTAGTTCGTTGAGAAGTGCCATGAACCACTTGCCTTGTTACCAGATATCTTTCCCGAGAATACTACCGCATTTGGCCCTACCGAGCCTATTTCTATTTCGTCACCGCTTAGAGAAACGGTAACAGGCATCCATCCTTCACTAGACGAATATGTTCCCGTAGTTTGCAGGCATCCAGCATACGAGTTTGCATTTGTTTTCTTTATTACCCATTTCCATTCGCCGTTACCTTTTACTCCCTTATAGGTTCCATGCCACGTTCCTTCTATACTTATCGAGCCTCCACTAGTGCTTTGCGTCGGCGTTGATTCGGTTTGACTTGTTATGGTGTTATTGCTTCCTCCATGGCCTAGTGCCAGTGCTCCAGCTATAGCTATTATTGCAATTATAGTGATTACTCCAACCATTCTCGTTTCCAAGTGATTTAACCTCCTAGTTAATTTGCCAGCTGTGAGATACCTGAATGATAACAGGATACTAATCGCCGGCTTCTACTCTTAGTTTTAATTCGAAGCAGATGAAATATAAATATATTGATATGAGCGGGATATTATAATCATATATACAAGTGC
>WALV01000067.1 GCA_015522645.1 Candidatus Tiamatella sp. | reverse complement strand
TTCTCGGTCTTAATTACCGTTCCCTTAGTGATTATATTCCTTCTCTTATATTCTCTGTTCGCAGGAGTCTCTGAGACTTCGAGTATCTTTGCCCTGAAAGCTCTTCCCGACTTCTTCTCAATAACATTAGCATAAACAGCTTTCTTTAACCTTAGCTTAAATCCTCCTCCCCTAATCCTCAGTTTTCTTCTTTCTTCCTTTTCGACTTCAGCAGCCAATACTGTTGGAACGAAGTATCTCCCAGACAACGCTCTTCTCTTAGCTTTATAGTTGTATCTTCTCTTTCCACCACTCAGCTTCTTCCTATCTCTCTCGTGGTATACACCCATTAACCATCCCTCACTAATTCACCTTAGGCAAGTTGGAGGATTATAAGTCTATTCCGAATGCCTCCTTAAATCTATTCATGTAATCAACATAGCTTGGCAGTTTAAACGTATCACCATGGATCCAGGGTTTCAATGCCATTACTAGTGCATCCACTGTTAAGTCGAAACGGGTAATTATTCCATGGGTCATATAGCCAATGTAGCCTAGATTCTCCTTTATACTGATACCACCTCTATAATCCGACGAGACTTCAGCCAGCTCGACTCCCATAGATACTTTATCCGCTTCAAATTCATATAACTCGAATCCCTCGCTAACCCCCAATCCTATTTTAGCCATGGGATCTATTACAATAGCAACTTGCTGCACGATGTAACCTGTGGGAGAAGGATACGGAAGTATTCCCGACTCGACTCCGGAGGTGAAACAGTCCTCGCATAATTCCCTAGTCTTCACAGCCCGTCCCAGAGCTCCTGCGATAGTTTCTATTAATCCTACAGGCTGAGGAGGTATTTTGGTTTCGACATTAACGCCCTGGACATCGGTAATACCTATTTTGCGGAAAGCTACCCTAGCAGCTCTGACTTTCATAGAGTTACCAGTACCTATTAACGCTTTATTCGTTATTCCCAATACATACCACCATAAAATTATCAGTAGACATGTTTAATCTTAATATATTGATTAGATGAATAGTCAAACAAGGCTAAATTGAGCAGGGGATGTACATTGGATAGCAGTATTACAGGGAACCTTGCCGCGTCTGCAATGAAAATACAGCGAAAGCTAAGAGGCGTATCCAAGAGCTCTAGTTACACGAATCTGGATCCGTCTAAAATCCCGTTACATGTTGGCATTATCCCAGATGGAAACAGGAGATACTCTCGCCTCGCGAATCTATCATATAGAATAGCATATAATGTAGGCTACGAGAATCTTAGAAATATTATGAAAGAACTATTAAGGATCGGCGTGAAATACCTATCAGTCTACGCCATGTCACTCGACAATTGTACTAAAAGAAGCAGTGAGGAACTGGAAACCCTTCACGACCTTATCATCAAAGGAGTCGAGGAGCTTTCAAAGGACGAGGATATTATAGAGAACCAGATACGAGTTATCTTCTTTGGGAACCTCCTACTGTTACCTGAAAACATTAATGCCCGGATAATAGAACTCGAAAACTCAACGAGGGATAGAAGTGGAGGCATTCTCAGTATAGCCCTCTGCTATAGTACTCTTTGGGAGATCGATATTGATAAGAAAGGAACAGAGAGACCCGTAAGTTATAGGCTACTTCCACCGATTGATCTCGTCATCAGAACTGGTGGCCAGAAGAGGCTAAGCGATTTCTTCCCAGTAAACGCTAGATACGCAGAGTTATATTTCTCCGAAAAACCGTGGCCCGCGTTTAGTATAGAAGACCTGCACAGAGCTATCCAGTGGTTTCAGAGCGTTCAGCGGAACTTTGGGAAATAGCCTCGTATTTCCCTGTAACCCTGAAATAGACATATAACATGGCTATGATCCCAAGTCCTCCGAACAATATCTGTAAGAATCCTGATTCTATTACAACAGTGGATAATAGATCTGAGCTGGGGTTCACTGGAAGGCTCCTAAGCCCATTACCTAGGACATATCCTGCTAGTATCAATGTTATGGTTACGAGAATCTTAAGAGTTTCGTCATACATTTTCTTTTTGTTCAGCTCCATGTAAACCATGAGTCTACCTATCTGGAAAGCGAGAACCCCGAAACCAAAGATAATCAATGGGTATCCCAGGATGTAACCGATTCTATGAACTATGTCCTCAGAGATGGACCAGTTATAGTAAATCAAGAATAGTGATAGGATAGAGTTTAGAGTTAAAGTAGCGTTTGCCACAACTATCAGGTGATAGTGTTCTCCACCTGGGAGGAAGAAGACTTTAATGTCCTCCCCCATTTTTTCAAGGTAAGGCTCTAGGCTGAATCCTCTCACTATCATTGCTAGCGCTAGTATGACTGCTCCGGCTTCAATAACATATGTGAACCAGTTCACAATAGCTAAAATCGCTCCTACAAGTAGTATAAGTCCTGGGACACCAACGAAATACTTTGAAAATCTGGGTTCGAAAATTGCTTTCTTGATAAGTCTACCAAGTATTACATAGGTGGTTTCGATTCCCACGTGTTGAGTTACTACTATTCGCTTAACACCAATGATACTCACAGCGTTTGATAAAACTGGGATGACTGTCTCATCCTCAGCTCCATCCGTGACAACAATAGCTTTAACTTTACCTTTCTCAAGGCCTAGTGTATCCAGTACTTTATCAAGCTCTGAGAGAATCCTTATATGAGCTTTAACACTATTCACCGGGTCTCCAGCTAAAATTGCTATGTAAGCATCGTTACCAGTTTCCTTGAGCTCTCTATACAGTTTGATTCCTTCATAGATAGCGTTAACATCGCTATCCTCCGGGTACTGTAGTGCGAAACGCTGGACGGCGTCTAGAACGGACTCCTCACCTATAATAGGAGTCTGTATTCCAGCGTTTCCCAAATCGTCATCAACATCTATCACTAATACCAGAATTGGTTCCGAATAGTCCATCCCTGCCCCTCAAGTTAGTTAATAATTGCTTCTGCTGGAATAAATATTGTGGGATGTTAGGATAAACTAAAGGTTTGAAGCTTGGACTGTCCTGTAATCTTTAGAGCTCCCCGTAAAGTATCTTCATTTCCTCTAAAGTTAATCTCTCTCCTTTCTTCATTTTCTCCATGATAAGCTTCTTCCTCTCCTCAACAAACTCTTCAACTTTCTTCGCATCCTCACCCATACGTATTGCACGAAGCTGTTCATTCGTGATTTTTAGGTGCGATTTCAGCTCTGTTCTCTCCTTAGATAGTTCCTCGATATTCTTACTTTTAACCTCGATATCTTCCGTCATAACATCGATCTGCTTATTCAATTCATCAACCTCGCTACTTAGAGCAGATATTCTCTCCTTGACTCGGCCAATGTTTTCCCTAATATCTCTGAGTTTAGCATTCGTATCCTTCAGTTCAACCCTAATCTTAGCTAATTCAGCTTTAATCGATATGAATTGAGCCTTCAATTTCTTAGCTTCACGAGCTTTCTCCAGCAGCTCCTCTAGATCCATGATCCTCCTCACAATCTCGTTTTCCTCTTGGGGGGATAGAACCTGTGTTTGCTGCTTCCATTCGAGCTGCTGTATTCTCCGTTGGATAGAGGAAATGCTAACCCTCATAATATTGTCATCCTTGAATTGCTCCTTGAATTTCTTCAGCTCGTCAATTTTCTCGTGAAGCATTTTGCTTAGCTCGTTCCTCTTCTCTTTTAGCTTATTCAACTCCTCGAATAAGGCGTTCTTTTCTTCTCTGAGCTTTTTCAGTTCATCTATTAACTCTCTCCTCCTGTCAAGGAGTTCTCTTCTTTTCCTCCTTTCTACCTTAATCTCGTCGATAAGAATACTTCTGTGCTCAGTTACTTCCTTCAATCTCTGCCTTACTTCCGTTATCCGGTCAATTATCTCTTTCTCCTGGGCCTCAACATTTTTTGCTTCCTGCAAGACTATCGACCTACCTATCTCGCCTCACTTCTCTGTCCTCTAACCGATTATCACACGTGCGTCCGCGACACATGCTCCACGTTCATAACTCATGACCGGGTTAAGGTCAATCTCCTTTATATTTCTGTGCTTGTCCATTAGCTGGTAAACCCCATATATTATTTTAGCTAAAGCATTCCGGTCCCTTGGAGGCATCCCCCTAACTCCATACAAGACTTTCCTCGCCTGGATATCATCTAGCATTTCAATCGCGTCATTATAAGTTAGAGGTGATACTCGGAATGAAACGTCGCGTAATACCTCGACTAGTATTCCTCCAAGACCAAACATGACAACGGTATCAAAGAACCTATCCCTTATCCCGCCGACTATAACCTCTAGTCCCTGAGGAACCATGTGTTGGACTAGTACACCAGTAACTCTCGAACCAGGAGCCTTCTTATTGACGCTTTCAACTATCCTTTTATAAGCGTCGATGTCTTCGTCAATATTCTTAACCCCCACTATTACTCCGCCTACATCACTTTTATGCACTATATCAGGGCTCATAACTTTCAAGACATGCGGGTACCTTACTTTATTTGCACAAGATCCCAGTTCCTCAATGTTTCTAGCTATACAGTGATCAGGTACAGCCACCCCGTATAGCGATAGTAAATCATAGGCTTCGTCTTCCAAAAGCTTGCTTCTACCCTCCGATATCGCTTTATCTATTATTTCAGTAGAATCCATCTCTCTCACCCACACTTAGAGCAATGTGCTACAGCATAAACCGCTCTCGCGGCTCTCTCAGGGAAGTTGTAGACGGGTATACCCCTACCTTCAACCCTTTCCTCCAGTTTCTTTGCTATTTCAGACCCCATGGTAACCACGATGAATGGTATACCGTGGTGCTTCCAAGCTATATCAGCTATTAAATCCCCTAATTCCACGGTTAATACTGGGGGCTGCATTAAAGCTATAACAACTATAATATCAGCCTCACCGCTCTCAACTATAGTTGTAAGAGCTTTCTCATACGCTTCATTATTTGCGTCTCCCGTCAAGTCAACAGGATTACGAACAGCCACTCTCGGCGGGAACATAGACTTGAGCCTCTCCTGAAGCTCTTTAGACAACTCCGGTACTTCTAACTTATACTTTATCAAGTTGTCAACCATTATCACTCCAGGGCCGCCTGCATTAGTAACTATGGCCACCCTCCTTCCACGCGAGTATCTCAGGTTAGCTAACGCTTTACCCATATCAAACAGATCCAGAACTTCATCGGCCTCCAATATCCTAGCTTGCTTCAATGCTCCCTTCAACACATTATAATCGCCGGCGAGCGCTGCAGTATGACTTGCAGCTGCACTAGCACCGCGGGATGTTTTACCTCCCTTCAACAGTATTACAGGCTTCCTAGCAGTCACTCTCTTCGCGATTTCGATAAAGTCCCGCCCGCGACCCGGTTTCAAGCCTTCAATATACATTAGTATTACACGTATATCGTCATCCCAACCGAAATACTCCAGCATATCTACTTCATCCACATCCATTTTATTACCAAAATTCACAGCTTTAGCTATACCGATACCTTCCAGTGCAGCCCAATCCATTATAGAAGCGAGGAAGGCACCGCTCTGGCTTATTATGGCTATCGGACCTCTAGGAGGCCTTCTCATCCTTTCCTGGGGGAGGAAGAAAGTGTCAACTCCTGTTAGCGCATTGTATACTCCGATGCAGTTAGGTCCAACTACTCTAATACCGTACTTTTGGGCTATTCTGTAGGCTTCTTCTTGAAGCTGCTGTCCGCGTTCTCCGGATTCAGCGAATCCCCCGCTTATTATAATAGCTGCTTTACAGCCTGTCTCTCCAGCTTCCTCCAATATGCGCGGTACAAAGTCTGCTCTAACAGCAATTATTACTAACTCGGGAGATTCAGGGAGCTCTGATATGCTTGAATACCATGTCAGGCCGAGCTCATTCTTGTATTTAGGGTTAATCGGGTAAATTATACCCTTATACCTAAGTAACAGGTTATCCAGAATAGCTCTTCCAAGACTCCCTTCCTTCGGCGATGCACCGACAATAGCGATACTTGAGGGATTAAAGAAGGGTTCCAGGTCCGGTCTCTGATTCATTATCCCACACCCACAATGAATTAATTGGTTAATATAGGGTTTTTTATACACCTACCTTATACTAGTCCTTCTCTTCTCCGCCTGCAAATATTTTCTGCAACTCATAATAAAGAGTTTCAAATCCGTAATTAGTATTACTTGACACAGGGATAATACGGCCGGTGAAACCTGTTTCATCTAGGACTTCAGCCATTCTATATAAAAGTGGATCACTCCTATCCTCCCTAACAACCATTTCGCCTAGGAGCCCGCCCTCCTCAGACCCTGATTCCAGAAATTCAATTATATCAGGTAATAATAGGTCGGATTTAGACACGATGTTAACCTGGGGTTTAAGTAGTCTAAGGTAACTTGAAGCCGCGAGTAGGAGGGCGGAAACAAGACTTGAGGGTTTCTCAATGAATATAGGGTCGACTAAGAACACCGTAGCTGCTTCGCTAGAGCCGAGCAAGCTCTCTAGAACTATGGGCCCTGATGTTCTGTAGGCAAATAACTCCATTTGGCCGGGTGTATCAACTATGTAGTAATCAACACTATATTGTGATAAATCCCTCTTCAAGTCATTAACGTGTCCGATCAGCATGTCTATGCTAGCTATTAATGCACCGTTAGGGCCTAGCCTCATCTCAGACATAACGTTCTGGGCCGACACATAGTCCCTTACATCTATATCAGGTGAATATGGGAGCCAGTCAACAGCAGGGTCCAGATTTATCCTCGCAATACTGTAATCCATACTCTCCAGCCATCTGCCAAAGGAGTCAGCGAGATGCGTTTTACCCGAGCCTGCTGTACCCACGAGGACAATGAATCCCTCCAAGTTTCCCACACATGGGAATGTGGGTTAGGTTAGGTAAAAAATAATATTGAGTATAAATATAAGAAAAAAATCACTTGAGCTCTATGTCTATATTGACAGGCTCCTTTATCTTGGCTTCTAGATCAACACCAGGCAGTAAAGCCTCTGTCAATTGAGGTACCTTCTTAGCCCTGCTTGGGCCCTCGTAATGGTATGGCCCCACCTTTTTACTGGTCTTCTTCTTCCACGCACCCAGCTTCTTCTTATACAACGTGCTTCTTAGCTTCTGTATAGCCATCGCAGGGTCAACCACTTTGGGGCAGACAGCACTACATGATGCTGCAAAGTGACAGCGGTGGCACCCGTGCTCCGTGTCAATTATCTTTAACCTCTCCTCATACCCCTCGTCTCTGACATCGCTAACATATCTCCACGCGTATGCTAATGCTTGAGGTCCAAGGTATAATGGATCCATCGCTGCAACTGGGCAGGCTGCATAGCAAACTCCACAACTTATACATAGAGAGAACTGATATATGTCCTCGTATTCCTCTGGAGTCATTGCGAACTCCGCATCCCCCGTTTCAGTTTCCTGGGGATCTTTCCTTATCAGGTAAGGCTTGACACTCTTGTGCTTCTCGAAGAAACTCGTGAAATCCGTGAATAGGTCTCTTATAGGCGGATAGTTATATAGAGGTTCTACTGTAACAACAGGGTTGCCCTCCGTTGCTATTGCACCCACCTGTGTCTGGCAGGCCAATCTAGGCATTCCATTTATCACCATTCCACAGCTACCGCATACACCCATCCTACAACTGTACCTGAACGCTAGGGAGCTGTCTTGTTCTTCCTTAATCTTTAAGAGAGCGTCAAGCACGGTCATACCTCGGAACGTCTCTATTTCATATTCCTTCCAGTAGAATTCCTGTTTCTCTGGATCGAATCTCTTTATTTTGAATATAACTTTCTCAGGTGGAGTTGGTATTCCTCCTTCTACTAGACTCATACCTCTTCACCCCTCACCCTAGTGCAGGTAAGCTTATCACGGTCCATGTAGCAATGCCTAAAAGCGCTAGGTATACTATCCAGAAGAGAGCGTTAACAGTCAATGTATACGTTTTTCCCTGACGCCATTCCAGGAATATTCCCCGTAGCCCGTTTAAGCCGTGGAATAAGGCTATGGCAGCTAGGAACCAGAGGGCCCAACCGTAGCTACTGTAGTTATGGTAAACGTTCTCAGCGTCCAAGCTTTGATGATAGGTCAACCCTGTTATTTGAGGTATCCTCTCCGCTAGATGGAAGCCTAGGAAGAATATAAGTAATATTGCAGTTATATATTGCCACACCTGAATATTGGATGCCTTACTCATTTTGATCACCCGAAAATTATGAGGCCTGCCCAGACCCATCCAATTACAGCTAGGCCGAAAACTATTAATAGCATGAGTCTCTGGCCTGCATACAGGCTAACTGGCCTATATGGGGGCTTCGGATGTACTGGTCTACCCACTCCAATCCCGAAGAATTCCACTAATAATAACCTGATACCGTTCAAACCGTGAAATATCACGCATCCAGCTATTATCCATTCACCTATCTTGTTCCATATGTTATTACCGAACTGAGCCATAACCTGCGTCCAAGCTTCCCAGCCAGCTCTCGTCGGAGTGTTGGTGACATACACGTGTGCCATAAGATATAGTATTATTATTACACCGGTCACTCTGTGAAGTATGAAAGCCAGCCTCTCAGGATGATCCTTTATTCTGACAAGCCATGGATTTAGACTAGCCTGAAGAAGGCCTGGAAGATTCTTCTTCAGAGTACCTCCACTCATGGATACCACCTCAATACTTCCTCTCTACAGGCTTCCAGGTCGTAACCTCGACCGGGGTATAAGTTAACTGGACATCATCCTCTCCGTACCTGACCGCTATAGTATGCTTTAGCCAGTTCTCATCGTCTCTCTTAGGAAAGTCTAATCTGAAGTGTGCTCCTCTACTCTCCTGCCTGGCAAGAGCTCCCTTAGCAACCACCAAGGCTGTATCGAGGAGGTTCTGGGTTTCTATAGCTGCAATCAAGTCAGTATTGTATATTCTGCTTTTATCGAAGGGGTAAATGTTTTCCATCCTCTTCCGCAGCTCAAGTATCTTGGAGAGACCCTTCTTCATGTCCTCTTCATTCCTGTAGATGTAGAAGTTCTTACCCATAGTCTCTCTAAGCTCGTTCCTTACAGTGTACAACGACTCCCCGCTCTCCTTCTTCAGCATTTCATCGTATATCCACTTCTCCTCAGCCTTAATCCTATCCTCTGACGGCATTTCAGGCAACTTTGCTCCCTCTAGAACATATTTACCCGCTAAGAATCCGGACATTTTACCTGTAACCAAACATTCGGCTGTACTGTTTGTCCCAAGCCTGTTTGCTCCATGCACACTCATACAGCCGGCTTCGCCGGCAACCCATACTCCTTTAATCCACTTACCCTCGGCATCCAAAGCCATGGAGTACATATTGGAATTTATACCACCCATGCTATAGTGGGCAGCTGGCCTTACCGGAATAGGCTCCTCGGCTGGGTCTACCCCTATGTAACGGATGGCTATCTCTCTCACGGCAGGCAGTCTCTCGTTCAACCTGTCCTCACCTATATGCCTGAGGTCCAGCAATATGTATTCTAGTCCACTCTGCTCGTGGACGAATCCTCTTCCCTCGAGTATTTCAGTCCACATTGACCTGCTCACAACGTCTCTCGGAGCTAGCTCCATGTAGTTTGGAGCATATTTCTTCATAAACCTCTCTCCCTTATTGTTTAGAAGGTATCCACCCTCTCCTCTCGCACCTTCCGTTATTAGTATACCATTCGGAACAAGTCCAGTTGGGTGGAACTGGAAGAACTCATTGTCTTTCAACGCCATTCCTGCCCTGAAGGCCATCGCGTAACCGTCACCTGTTACTGTATGAGCGTATGTTGTAAAGTTGAAGAGTCTTCCTGCTCCTCCTGTGGCTATGATAAGTGCCTTGCTTCTGAAGAGGTAGAGTTTACCGTCTCTGAGGTTGAGGGCGAAGAGCCCCTTATATTCCTTGTTTTCCATTGCTATGTTAGTTGCAAACCATTCGTCATATCTCTCCCATCCCTCGTATTGGAGGAGTTTGTTGTATAGTGTCTGCATTTCATAGAAACCTGTTTTATCGGCTGCGAATGTTGCACGTGGGAAACTGTGTCCTCCGAAAGGCCTCTGGTTTATTCTACCGTCAGGTCTCCTGTTCCATGGTAGACCCCAGTGGTCTAGGAGGAATATCTCCTCCGGCATTTGCTTAACGAAGTTCCATACAGCTTCCTGGTCTGCAAGGAAGTCGCTACCCTTTATCGTATCCCACGCGTGTAAAGCATAACTGTCTCCCTCCTGAGGGTATAGGACTGCCGCTGTTCCACCTTCGGCTGAGACACTGTGACTTCTCATTAGCTGTAGCTTGCTTATTATTCCAACATCAACCTTTTCCCCATATTGCCTTTTTATCTCAACTGCGGCTCTAAGGCCGGCTATTCCCGATCCGAGGATTAGTACATCATGCGTTATCGTTTCGACCGGCAATTGTTTTTCACCATCACATTCTTAATCCTGTTTCAACCGCTTACGGTCTCCCCCGCATTAATGCGGGGATCTAGTTTTGTTAGATAGGGCTTAGTCTTGTAAAAAAGAATAATGGTTCCACGCCTCCTATGGGATGTTCTCTTCTAGGAGGCGGGGTATTATCTCGTTCTGTGCTTTCTCCCTTGCCCTAGTGAGCTTCTCTTCATAATAGTTTCCTCCCGTTGAATCTATAGTGACAACTAGTGGGCCGAAGTTTTCTACTTCAAGTACCCATACTGCTTCCGGTATTCCCAGCTCCTCTAACCAGTAAACGTCAACGACTCTCTTTACAGCTGCAGCAGCTAGCACTGCTGCTCCCCCTGTGAACGTACCATATACCGCTTTATGTTTCTTCATAGCTTCTGCTGTTTTAGACCCCATTCCGCCTTTCCCAATAACCATTTTTATACCAGTTTTCTCTATGAACTCTGCTTCCACGCTTTCCATTCTCATACTGGTAGTCGGGCCTGCTGCCACTATTTCGTATTCCTTGTCCTTCTTTCTTACCACAGGCCCACAGTGATATAGTGCTAATCCCTTGAAGTCCATGGGTAATGGTTCTCCCTTCTCTAATAGCTCGAGTATTTTAGCGTGAGCCTCATCTCTTGCTGTAAACACTATCCCGGAGAGATAAACTATGTCTCCCAGCCTAAGTTTCTCTATATCTTCGTCCTTGAGGGGAGTCCTCAAATAGTATATCCCGGATTCACTCATGCCTATTCACCCCTCCTCAGGTTCGTAGTGTTTTGAAACAATCGCCCATTCACCCGTAGAATCTATAACTCCATGGCTCTTCCTTGTTGCCCAGCACCCTGTTACAACTGCAATAGCGAAGGTAGCTGGGTGCCTGAATGCATAGTCAATATGAACGTTAAGCGCTGTTGTTTTACCCCCGAATCCGTGGGGGCCTATCTCTAGCTCGTTGACAGCCTTAAGCAGTGCCTCTTCGAGCTTCGCCAGTTTGGGATCGGGATTCCTTGCTGTTGTATCCCATAACAGTGTCTTCTTCGCTAATGTTAGAGCGATATCAGCGCCTGCTGCCACTGCTACACCTACTATTACGGGAGGACACGGCATTGCCCCGTACTTAGCTATTGTTTCTACTACAGTCCTTTTAAGGTTCTCAAACCCCTTCAAGGGGGTGCTCATTACTAGTGTACTCGGAGCTTCACTGCCTCCTCCTTTGGCCATATACCATACATCCATCTTATCCCCTTCAACGATCTCGAAGTGATACCATGGGATATATCTACCGGCGTTATTGCCAGGGTTTTTGAAGTAGAAGGGGTCTACACTATTAGGCCTGAGATACCCTTGCTTAGTAAGTTTCGCTAGAGCCTCTTCTGCCGCTTGTTTTATCTTGGTCTTCAAGGGGAATTCTTCGCCGACTTCTATGAAAAAATAGGGCGTCCCTGTGTCTTGGCATATTGGCCGAGTCATTTTAGCAGCCAAGTCTATGTTCTTGAGGATCGCTTCGAACTGCTTTTTAGCTACAGGATTCTCCTCTTCGTCATAAGCCTTCTTGAGCGCGTTATAAACGTCTAGAGGCATTCTTGTTGCTCCTGTTAGTATTAAGTTATAGAAGAAATCCATGAGTTGACTATATGTTAGGGCCACTTGTTTCACCCTGTTCAATGATCCTATTTGATTTGTACATGCAAATGTTCTGTTTCTTAGTAGGTTAAATACTTAGTTTAATCCTGTTATATAGAAAACAAGGGAAAAACATTGGCGGGTAGTATTAGTCCTAGAAAGGAGATTATTGAAGTTATGAAGCTCCTGTATGATAGAGGGTTAATCAACATTATGGGTGGGAATGCCAGCATTGTTGATAGAACACGTGGTATAGTATATATTTCTCCTAGTGCTGTTCCGAAGAACCTGCTTAAACCTGAGGATATAGCTGTTATAAGTCTGAACGGGGACGTTATCTCGGGGAATCCTTCAAGTGAATACAGAATGCACTTAAGCATTTATAGAATGATCCCCAGGGCAAAGTCTGTTCTCCATGCTCACTTGCCTCACGCTGTTCTAGCTGGCGATTTAGGATTGGTTCTTAATCCCTTAAAGTATGTTGAGTCTAAATACACAGTTGGAGATTGCGTGTCAATGGTGCCAAGCCTTCCAAGTGGATCTAAGGAGTTGGCTGAGGCTACTGCTGGAGCTTTAGCTAGGACGGGTTGTAGAGTAGCGATTCTCTTGGGTCATGGTGCTGTAGCATACAGTGATAAAAGCCTTTACCATGCTCTCGATTCTCTCGAAGGATTAGAGTTTCTATCTTACCTTGAAATTAAGAGGTTTGAGATTGGTAACTCACTCTCCTTGAAGCATTAATTAATGCTGAGATAGCGACCAGTTCGATTAGGATGACAAATAAGGGTATGGCGACCGGCTTCGTATCCGCCAGGTATCCCATGAATAAGTTACCTGCAAAGCCTGATAAACCTACTGATAACCCGTATGTACCGTATGCTCCTGCTAAGCTTGTTTTGGAAGCTATATCTCCTATGGCTGCGCGGAACACGGATTCTTCTAAACCCATCACCATTCCCCATGATACTATGCTTATTAAGACTAGAGATGCTGATTTTGGTGAAATGAATGGAAGGGATGCTAAGACAGAGAGCAGTGGGATGGTCCATAGTGTCTTTAGGCCTATTCGACTATAGATGAATCCTGCGCCTAGAGCTGTTAGCGCGTCTATCCCCATTGCTGCTGCATATGAGTAGGCGATTAGTGATACATTAATGCCCCCTCTAGATAGTACGAATGATAATAGTGCCCATTGTACTATGCCGGCGGATAGAAGACTTACTAAGAGAATGTATGCGGAGAGACTTAGATGGGTCGAGATAGGATTCTCAGACTCCATAGTATCGAACTTCGTTGTGCTAGATTTATTCCATAGATATGTGTAAGCTAGTATAGATAATGATATTGCTGCTGGAATTGACAGTGATAGAAATCCCATCCTGTACGTATGCCCAGTCATCATCGACAATCCCAAATATAAAGGCCCTACAATAGCCCCCACCTGGTCAAGAGCTTCATGTATACCGAAAGCCCTACCCCTACCATAACCCACAGAAGCCTCTGCAAGCAAGGCATCCCTCACAGGCGTCTTAAGTCCCTTCCCTACACGTTCAGCGATAACCAGGATGAATACACACATCCAGCTACCCGCAAATGCCAGCAAAGGCACAGATAAAAGGTTCAAACCGTAACCCGCGAATAAAATCGCCCATCTACTCTTTTCTGTCTTAGCCCTATCACCTAAATAGCCTCCAAGGCCTTTTGACAGGTGCATTAATAATTCTCCAATGGACAATGCGCCAACAATTGCGCCACTGGCCTTGAAGTAATCCATATAAGGGCCGAGGACGCTTCTACCGCCCTCGTAAGTCATGTCTGCAAATAATGAAACCAGGCCGAGAAGAATTACTATACGGGGAAGCCTCGTAGACATTATGTGCACCACGTCATATTTGCCGTGTCACGATGTCAGATACTCCTTTTATGTAGATGTATATCGTTTTCTGCCAACCTTTACCAGTACCCAAAGTTCTGTAAGGGCTCCATCCAGGTATTTTGAAGTCCAGTGTGAGTACCTTTGCACCCCACTGAAGTTCTCCCTCAAGTTTAGAGCGTAGCATCTCATTGACACTTGTGAGTAAATACATGTAAACTACTGTTGCTTCCGTTATAGGAACTTGGAACATGTCTGCGTTAATAACGAGGACTTTACCTTCAAGCTTCTCCTCCCTGACACGTGACACGGCTTTCTGGGCGAGTTTGGGGTTCTTCTCTACACATATAGCTTTCTTAACTCTAAACTCACTAGCAGCCAAAACTGCTACTCTGCCGTCACCACATCCTAAATCATATAATACGTCATCCCTTCCCAACCTAATATAATGGAATGCCTCTCTAACAATATCAGTGTTGCTCGGGACGAATGGTACCCATGGCTGTCCCTGTAATGCTGACATTATCCAATAATACCCCAGTATCTGATCGTTAACATTCCCCCACATTGCTAATACCTCTCCCCTAACCCGTAATAATATTACAGCACTCCATACACTATATTCATTAACATAAATATAGAAATTCCGGTGGCCATGTAGAGTTATGACACTATCCATTATCCCTGTTTTTATTTCCGAGGCTCCGGTGCTCTAATGTATTTGCAAACCAGATCGTTTGCTGAGGGAACGGTATCGTTATCCCATTTTCTGTTAGCTTCTTATACAATTCCTCGAGTATACTCGTTTTAGCTTGAAACCAATACTTCGTTAGAGTCCAAAAACGAACTTGAATAACCAAGGCGCTATCGCCGAGATCGCTTAGAAATACTGTAGGAAGCGGCTCAGCCAGCACCAAAGGGTGGTTATCAAGGTGTTCTTGAATCATACTTCTAGCTTTCTCCGGGTCATCTTGATAGCTGATTCCGATAGTGTATTCGACTCTTCTAACCTTGTTTTGTATAAGATTCTTAATCTGAGATTTAAATATGTCTTCATTTGGTATTCTTAAATATACACCATCCCATTTTCTTATTCTCGTGCTAAACACATTTATATCAGTGACTATACCGCTTTCTCCTTTAATTTCTATAGCGTCTCCTATCTTGAATGGCTTATCAAAATATATGAACAGCCCACTGAGGAAGTTCGAGAAAACCGTTTGGCTAGCAAATCCAATTACAATACCTGCTATTCCACCGGCAACCAGTAATCCTGAGAGGCTTATATTAAATAATGCTAAAACCGATAGGAGGCCGAAGAATAGGACTGTATAATACACTAATCTCGATGTCAGGGTTGCTATATCCTGAGGAGCCACTCTCCTTAGAGGCTTTTCAACTAGCTTCTTGAATAAAACTGCAATAACGTATGATAGTATTATTATTAGGGCTGCAGCTAATATTTCAGCCGCATTGAGACCACCCAGCGATTTCTCAAATTCATTTATGATTGTGGCGAAAGCCTGGTTAAGGGTATCGAGAAACCCCATTCTAGCTCGAACCTCCCTACTTCTGTAGGTATAAATATCCCCTTCCTTTTGAAAGGATCTATCTTCGATTGCCTAAGACCTTTACGTGGTGCTTCCTTGGAAGCATAAACCACTGCTCTGTTCTTGTCTTCTAGCTCCACCTTAGCAACTGAATAGTAGACCCTACCGTTCTGGCTATAATATGTTTTAAGCAGCCGATATGGGATAACGATAAGAGTCACCTTCAATGTTGTATTAAATGAATTCCTAACCTTTACTGGGAGAACGCCTCTTGTCAGGGGAACATCCTCCTCTGAAACATGAACGCTTGATTTTCCATATCTACAGACGACCCCATTATTAGGATCACCGTATAGACTGTACTTAGGATTCTCCATTGTGAATATGTCTATGATTTCACCATCCTCATCATATACCACTATGTCGAAGGGTGCTTCTAGGTAGAATATAGCGGTATAATTCGGTGTAACATATACAGGTTCCTTTAACCTTATCATCAGCGCTTCACTTTCGTATTGGAACGGTAAGAATATGGGTAGAGAGGGTTCTGCTAGTAGAACAGAATCCCCTGGAAGTACCGCGGAGAAAGCGACTTCATTATTATCTGTTAATCTCTCGTATTTCTTCAAGTCTCTACCATAATTTTCTATTCGAATAACATAATCCCCGATTGACGCAGAATTCCTTATTAACCCGTAAATTTCTGTCAATTCCTTGTGTTCCCTCTGTAATTAGATTTCGCCGTCTACTATATTTTAATGTTAGAGGTTAATTGGTGTTAAGGAGGGATAAGGTTTGAGTACAAGTGATTTGAGGCAGACTGCGGGGAGAATACTTAGGGTAGTTGGTAGTAAACAATTATGCATCATCCACCACTGGGATGCGGATGGGGTGGCTTCAGCAGCTACTCTATCACTTGTAGCGGAATCCGTCGTGGGATACTATGTACCTCCCTATACGTATAGGGTTGACGGGAATGTTATAGATGAGATTGAGAAGAGGTGCAGTAGGTCAGGTGCTGTAGCTATAGTTGATTATAATTTACCTGGTGGAACGCTTGACTTGCTATGGGCAAAACTGCAGAAACCATTAATTGTGATAGACCATCACTACCAGACTGAACTGCCTAAGAAACCGTTTGTTCTATGGTTCAACCCGGCCAGTAACGGTGACCC
The DNA here is from genome assembly GCA_015522645.1 of Candidatus Tiamatella sp. Taxonomy (GTDB): domain Archaea; phylum Thermoproteota; class Thermoprotei_A; order Sulfolobales; family Acidilobaceae; genus Tiamatella. The sequence goes on along the minus strand of WALV01000067.1, from coordinate 46,663 downwards.
ACGGGGCTTTTGGCCTAGTGCATCGCATGTTATAGCTAGTTTAACCGGTATGTACAAGCCTCTTGTAGTAGTATTGGGGATTGTCGGTGATCTAAGAGAGAAGGTGAGGGCTAATAGGGTGTACCAAAAGTACATGGTGGAAGCAAAGCTTGACCATTTAAAGGATTATGATCTGATAGCCGAGTGTGTCACCCAGATTATGGCTGCTGACATCATGGGTAGAAGGGATGTACTGGAACACCTGTCATCTAGGCTGGCAGATTACGATACAGATCCTTGCCGCTTATTACTACAGGATGGACTGCTTTCAATATTACGGGTACGTGTTGAAGACGAGTATGAGTCTCTTATCAAGAAGGCGTTAGATAATGGTTCCTATGTTGCTGGAGTTAGGGTTTATAGGCTTGAGGGTGATGGTAGACACGTCTCCTCATTGGCTAGGAGATTAGCAGGTGTTTACAATGAAGACATAGTTCTAGTCTCGTATTATTGGAAGCCTTTGAATAGGACATATATCTATATTAGAACTGAAAAGGATAAGCCTAGGCTTATTGACTTACTTAGGTACACAAGATCCGCTGGCTTTACGTCGGGAGGAAAATATCAGCCTGGAAATAACGTGGTTGGAATAGAGATAGATGGGGTCGCAGGAGAGGATGTGTTTGAAAGCATTCTTTCATGGATTCATAAGATAAGGTAAAGGTGTATTTGATGGCTAGGGTGAAGACCAAGCTATTAATAGTCGCAGCTCTAGCATCCATGGGGACTGTGGCTAAGAGTTTAGGCTGGATACTATATGGCTCTATAACACTTATGGTAGACACGTTAACCTGTATAGCTAACCTTGTAGCTTTGGGAGCCGCGTTTCACTACAGTAGATTCACCTGGAAAGCACCGGATGAGAAGCATCCGTATGGGCATTGGAGACTAAGCTTAGCGGGTTCATTCATAATCATATTAACGTACAGCTTTATGGCAGGAGTTTCTACCATGGAGCTAATTCATCAGCCCCCGAGTCATGAGCTTATGGCAGGCGCCCTTTACTCGGCTACCGCTGGATTACTATTCTACTCTCCCCTCCCTTTTATCTTGAGGAAAGTGGAGGATCCACTGCAGGTTTATGGCCTCTTCACTATAAGCGAGATACTCGAGAGTCTAATAGCCATTACAGTGATATCATTATCCCTGGAATCATCCCCAGTATTCGACTATTTAGGAGGTTTAGTGATCCTAGGATTCATTTTCTATGAGATATGGGAGAACGCTGCAAAATACATTAGGCTTACATCAGATACGGCTCCAGGTAGTCCTTTAATTGAAGCAATGGTTAACGATATAAAGGGTAGTTTAAAGGTTGAAGTAGCCTCCATAAGAATAAGAGAAATTTACCCGGGGAGATACCAGGGTGATATAGTTGTTAGAGTACCTGAGAAATACTCTGTAGTCGAAGCCCACAGCCTAGCTGATAGAATAGAAGAGATAGGCTGCAAATATAACGCCCAGCTCACAGTTCACGTTGAACCAAGGGGTGGTGAATGTGGATGAGGAATATGATGTTTTTGCTGCATGCAAACCAATGGTAATATCGACGCTTACCATAGATGAAATCGTTACAACTCGAGGTAGAGAGTTAAGGCTGGGAGGTCCTGGTTATCATATGTCATGGATTTCCACAGCATACAGGTTATCCCACCTCGATATAGTCAGTTATGTGAATACCCGTGATGAAAATGTGTTCGCTAGTGCGATCAAGGAGAGGGGTAGTAATCCTGTTTTAATTCCAATAAGGCATCCTACAGCTAGGATCGTTCTCGACTACACTAGAGAGATGCGGAGGATCTCCTTTAAACACTTCCCCATCGATATTGGTGAAGAAATAGTTGAAGAAGCCAGGGAGAGGAGGCCTGGATTACTTGTGATTAGCCCGGTATATGGAGAATTAAACGTGGAAACCCTTAAGGAGTTGACAGGTCTGCCCCAGTGGTCTGTTCTCGATTTACAAGGTTACACTCGGACTATGGCTCCAGAAGACCTTATCAGCGTATTCCCACGTAGGGTAGTCGATATTATACACCTATCCTCCGACGACATTCCACAACGGCAATTCGATGCATTATTAGATGAAATAGCAGGCCTAGCAAGGCACAGCCTACTGTACACGCTGGGGCCTGAAGGGGCTGTCCTATTAGATTCCAGTGGAAACCCTCGTCTACGAGCTAAGCCTAAAGAAGTATCGTCATCGCCTGGAGTGGGTTGCGGAGACGTGTTTAGTTTATCTTACGGGTTGTTCTTATGTGGAACCTGGGAACCTAGGAAAGCGTTTATTGAGGCTTTAATGACTAGTATGTATTATGCATTAAAACCGCCTGATATCCACCAGTATATTCTGGGATGATGCAAATTGCACATATGCCACCCTCCCACAGGGAAGGGAATGGGCGGCCTCCACCGGTGCTGACCCCCTTCTAATATTGAGTGAAACCGCGTCTTATGCCTACATTACGTCGCTGACATCACGTGGAGTGTTCTTAGCCCTGTTATGCATCATCCAGAGATCTGATAAGCTGACATCACTGCCTGACTTCTTAACATCGCATAAATCGATTTTAACAATCGCGGGGAGCCTAGCCATCATGCCTACAACTACCGCCTCACCTGGATTTAATCCAGGGAGCAGTTCCTTTATGTTATCTGACATCTGCTCGGTAGCTCTTTGCACGTAACTCATATCAGTGGGTTCCACTATTCTCAGGATAATCTTATTATTGGTTTGGCTTAGAACTTCTGGGTCAACATTCTTGGGTCTCTGGCTCACTAGGGCTATTCCTAGCTGGAATTTTCTTCCCTCACGCGCTATTCTAGAAGCCCAATACCTGGTTAACGTATAGTTACTCGATGATACGAGTATGTGGGCCTCCTCAATGAACGCTATAACAGGCACCGGATAACCACTCTGACCGTTCTTTCTGATATACTCCTTCCTAGCAGCCAGAAGCCTCCTCAAATAGTGGGCCACTACAGCGTCAGCCGCTTTCTCATCAACGCTTGATAGATCAACCACATTTAGTTTCCCGGGTGCTATGAACTCCTCTAGTTCAAGTGGAGCGAAGCCATCGATTATATCGCCATAATAGTAGGTAATATCATCCAACCTGTTCAAAACCCCTCTGGCAGCACCCTTGGTTGTAGAGTCATTCTTCTCCTCGATCATAGCCCTGACGATCTCCTTTAACAAATTCATAATATCCCTAGCTTGAACCTTATCCTTCAACCTGCGCTCGCTGACTTTCTCCCATGCCTCTCTTAGCACTCTCTCCTGGTTATGAGCATTATCAGGTAGCCTTGCAAGTGTCTTGAGCTCTTCGAAGGTTAGGTTGACCGGGTTAACTTGAGGGTCCCTAACATTAATTATGCCTGGTACATCCATGCTGGAATATTCCCCGTGCATGTCGAATATAACCACGGTTCCCCCGAGCTCTTCAACTATCCTTTTAGTCAGTATACATACAGTATTGCTTTTACCGCCTCCGGTAACCGCTAGTACCGCCAAGTGCCTAGCAAGCTGGTCTATGTTTATCTTAAACGGGACGGTTTCATCGGACAGTAATCGTCCTATTCTTATCCATTTCTTACCTTCCGGGCCAAATATTGTTGAAAGACTCGTACGTGAAGCTGGGTAAATATCGCTTGACGGGATAGGCGGTAGGCCTGGTGACCTAACTTCGCCTCTCTCAAGGGGCTCTAGTAGGGAAAGCCATTGGACAAGCCCTCTCAAGTACTTCTTACCTGGTAGATCCCTGAACCTACTCATTTTCCATGCGTCATTAACATCCGCCATATCACTGGGTAAGAGGGGGTTACCGGCTCGTATGCTTTCAACTATACCCAGAATAGCACCCTCCTCGGTTTCCGTGGTAACATACATTCCTACCCGAGGCTTGACATTATGGTCGGGATCGAATAACACTATACTTTGAAGGGGACTGCTCTCCCCAACTATTACTCCAATGGGTTTGAGTTCGATATTGCTCATTCTCCGAGCACCTCACGAGACCCGTGTCTGGCCTGGAGGCCTAGGGAACCGAATAATATGGCCGCCTCATTGGCGGTAATCTTACTCCTCTCATGCACGATTTTCAGGATCATCGGGTAACCATCTGTTAACTCGAGTCCAACTAGTTCCCTTGATACGCTTGAAATAATGGTCTCCATGTTCTTAGAGAGCTCCTCTTTACTCATTCCCTCAAGTTCGCCTGAAGAGAAGGGTACTTCCACTCTCAAGACAGGTGCGTCGAAAGCTAGTCTTACATAGAATCTCAGTACGTTTAACCTACTATAAAAATCGGCGAGTCCAAGTACGTTTTCCGGGAATAGGTCGAGACTGCTTATCGTTCCTTTTTCTAGTAGCCTCCAAAGATGCCCTTCTATGTCCCCTGAAACGCTTACTCTTTCCGGGTTGTAAAAGTACCCGGGCTCCATTGGGTCTGCAAGTTGTATTAGGAACACGTCAGTATACAGGTCGTGGTTATAGAGGAAGCTTGTTCTGCTAGACTTGGATATGAATATTGGTATAATATTCTTCTCCCATGCCTTCACTAGTAGCCTCCTGAGGAGAACGGTTTTCTCAATAAATTCAAGGTAAAGGGCGCAGTCACCGAGTTCCCTGTCACCCCTCAGGAGAAGGTTTCCACTTCCCCGCACAGCTGAGGCTTCGTCAACGCCTAACAGTCTCCTCGATGCTAAAGGCTCCTTTATAGACTCGAGCTCTAAAACATTTAGATCGATCCTTTCATTTATACATTTGATTGGATGCCTTTCGGTGCTTCTTAGCATTCTATATACTACTGGTTCGACTATGAGGCTGACAATGCTGCCGTCTCCAAGATATACGCCGCTATTATCCATAACATCTAATATTTTGACCGCGCTCCAAATCTCAGCTATGTCACGGTAGATTGATATCCTTGTTTCCTCTCTTGACGGCGGTATTAGTACACCTAGATCAGCATATATCTCTTCGCCTAAGGGCATGTTCTCACCTGTATCACTAGGCTTATATGCTACACTATAGCCTCTCACCATGTATACTGTGAAAGCAGCTAGTCTCTTTACCCCGAGTCCGCCGTCTGTAGCTGCTTGCTGTAAAGGTCTTACCGGGCCACATACAGGTTTTCTATAGTGGTCCAAGCTTGTGGACTCTAGGAGTTGCATGTAAGCTAGTTTTTCTATTAACCCTCTTTTTACACTTATTTTCCCATAGAAATCAGAGGGGTATACTGCCAATTCTATTCACACTCCACTCTACTTGACCCGTCCGCTTTATACACGTTGCATAGCACGTCTGCCGCATCCTTCACTTCCTCGTGATGTGTAACCAAGACAAGCTGTCGTACACCAGTTATTCCTGCAACAGCGTTCTCAATAATCTCAACAAGTGACTTCCTCCTCTCCGGGTCTAAATGAGTTGTAGGCTCATCTAAAACTAGGAATCCCATAATGCCCCCTAAAACTTTATTCAACCCTACAACGAAAGCCAGGGCAATAGCTGTCTGCTCGCCTCCGCTTAACTGTGATATACTTACCTCAGCTCCTGCCGGGTCAAGTATTTTGAATTCTAGTGTATCCGGGTCTACTGACACGCCAGTATATGAAAGGTTGAACATTCTAATGATCTCCGTCATCTGGGATTCTAGTCTCATCAGTGTTTCATAGAGAATTAGAGATGGAAGTTCCTCTAGGATCTTACGAACCTTATAGAGTAGCCGGAGTTTCCTAGAGGCTTTACCCAATTCATGTAAGTAGTTAGATAGAGTGTCTCGGGTTTCCTTCAGTTTTTTGAGTTCACCTTCAAGCCTTCCCTTCTGCTGAGCCAACCTCCTTAACTCTATCTCAATATTCTCCTTTTCCCGTTCAAGCCTATCGTACTCCTTTGATTCTCTCTCCAGGATAGTTACCTCTTTCTCGAGCTCTTCTATTTCGCGTGTTAGTTCGTGAACCTTCTCTTTTCTCTCTCTTATACTGGCTTCAATCTCGGATAATCTTGCCTCAAGTTGTATTTTTTCTCTCTCTTTCTCCATCATATCCTTTACAACAAGTACTAGCTTAGCTAAATCCTTGGGTAATCCCCATTTCTCAGCGTACTCGTTAACCTCTTTTGTCAGAGATAGCTTCCTTTCTACCAGGATGTTAAGGTCTCTTCTCCTTTCAGCTAGTTCTTTTTTAAGATGTTCTTTCGCATTCTCTAAATTACCGTACTTCCTCTGTGTAGCATAGAATGTTTGCCAAGCCAGTTCAAACTGTTTCTTCTTATCTTCAAGCTGTAAAAGTGTTGATTCAAGTTCATTCTTCTCTTCTTCAGCACTCGTTATTCGCTCAGCTAAGTCACTAGGAACATCGGGCTTTGAAGAATGTATTCTCTGGGCTTCCATATAGAGCTTCTGGAAGTCATCTAACTCCCGTTTAATTAACTCGCTTTCCTTCCTCAGTTTAGAGATTTCCGGTTCTATTTTACTGACCCTCTCCTGTAGATCCCTTAGTTGCCTAGTCATATTCTCTCTCAAATCCTCTAATTCCCTGTTGGATAGCTCGTGGCCGCATAATGGACATCTATTACTTGTCCCGGATTCGATTAGATCTATTTTCTCCTTTAATTCCGTGATTTTTGCTCTAACAGACTCCTCCTCTATTTCACGCTCTCGAAGTCGCTCGTTTATCTCGTTCTCCTTCTCCCTTGTTTCACCTATTATACTATCCAAATCACTTATCGCGGTTTCCACAGTTTCAGATGGAATACCCTCTACCTCTAGTTTACCAAGAAAACTTCTTTCTTCTTCCCGCCACTCATTTAGCTTTTTAAGGGTATCCCTGTAGGTGAGAAGGCTATGCGCTAGTTCCATGATCCTCGCTTTCAGCTTCTCTACACCGCTTCGAGCCTTCTCATACTCCTCTGCCCCTGCCTTATCCTCTAATGCCTTATTGATCTCCCTGAGCTTATCCTCCAACTGAGTGATACTGGGTTCGAGTTCCTTTATCCTATATTCTACTTCCTGTAATGGCACTAGGATCCTAGTGTATAAGCCGCCTATATCCTCAGGTATCTCTAGTTCTCCTATTTTCTCTTTTATACTCCGGTTCTCATCTTCTAGTTTCTTGATCTCCTCTTCAATTTCTTTGAGTGTCTTACTCTTTACTTCCATTAGGGTTTTTTTCTTTTTGAGCAGGTCTCTTTTCTCATCAAGTTCTCCAAGCCTGTCCAGTATTTCTTTTTTACGGGCCTCTAATTCACTCATCCTTTTCGTGTGCTGGTTTACCTCGTCCTCTCTCATCCTTATGCTGGCTAATATCCTGTCAAGCTCCTGCCTAGTGCGAATCACATCCCTGTTAACGGCCTCTAAACCATTTTCCCTTGATTCTGTGGGATAGAAGGTCTTGTTGTACGGAGGATCCAGTGGAATAGTTATTCCCCTGTTTTTCAAGTTATCCACGGCTTTCTCGTACTCATTCAACCCTAGAAGCTCCTGGAAATACTCCTTCCTGGTTCTAACACGTCCACCCGAGATCATGTCGAGGATATCGGATAGCCCTCCTTGCCTGATAATTGTAGTATTAGCAAGCATGTTCTCAGGGTCTAATCCTTCTGGATAGAATTCCCTTCTCAGATAATCCCTTACAGCCATTACGCCCGAAGCAACAACTCGCTGGTTCTTAAATACATATGCTTCGCTTGTATGGCGGGAGATAACTGTTCTTATCTTGAATTTTTCGCCGGATACTTCATCGGTGAATTCCCCGGTCACCACAGCCTTATCGGCTGACCGTCTTATCAGACTAGTTTTACGGCCGCCCCTCAGGCTTTTAGGCTGCTGTGGCTGAGCTAGGAGGAGGAACAATGCATCTACTACGCTACTTTTCCCAGCACCATTCTCTCCTGCAAGCACGTGTATTCCCTTCTCGAATGTGATCCTCGTATCCTCATGGCTGAGGAAATTCTTCAACTCTAAGGAATCAAGGAGCAAGCTTCTCTTCTTCATTAATCCTCACCAGTAACTATCAAGCGGCTTAGGAGACTTCTCCTGGTCTAGGAGTAGTTTCTCGTAGCCGGTTAGCTTGGTTATCAAGTTCTCAAGGTCCTCTTCTTTACCATCGAGTAATGCCTCCTTCAATTCTAGTATTATACTGGCAGCCTCAAAGAGCTTACCTCTATCCTTCTTCCTCGACGGGTCTATAAGGCGGGCAACCATTTCTTTAATATCGAGAATAGTGCTCTCTGACCTACTATGTGTTTCCTCTTCAATAGTCTTATACCATATTCGTATGTAGACTTTATACTTGGATTTAACCGTCTCCACCAACTGGTTAAGGGTCCTTCCAGTGATTCTCTTTTCCCTCGGCACACTCAACTCGACATGCACGAGTGGCATCTTAATCCATGAATCACCTTGTTTACGCTTTAGTATACCTATATCATTCATCAGCCTTTCAGTTGTAGATTCGATAACATATTGCGGCCTTATACTTCTAATGGCCACCCGGTGTATAACCGGTTCATCCCCGGATAAATCTACTAGGTAATAGCCACGAGCTTCATCAACTATCTCATCCTTCCTAAGGGCTTCCAAACTCCCGGGGTAAGCGTAGGGTGTTATTCCGTGATCCAGGCAATCTTTAAGACAGATAGATGGCCTGTGAATATGACCCATAGCTGCATAGTCGACTTTCGGGAGCAAAGCAGGAGAGCTTAGGACTGAACCGAACGGGAAGTCTGTTTCGAAGGAGAGGTGAGCTGCAACAAGCGCTTTCCCTCCCCGGCTCCTCTTGTCATTCTCGAATATAGACATTATCTCCCTAGTAATTTCCCTCCTCTTTTCAAGCGATGCTTTTATGTACGGAGTAAGATAGACCGTCAAGCCTTCCATTCTGTATATGAAAGGATCTATCACAGGTGTGCCTTCATGGAACGCGATCTTCGGGGGAGCGTAAACCTTACTGTTAAGGGACTCGGCAAGCAATTCAACAGGTATCCTATCCCTCACCTTCGGGTAGTCATGCTCTCCGTATGTGAAGACTATGGGGAAACCTTTATCCACAAGCCTCCTAAGCTCTCTCAATGCAGTGATCAATGTATCATTATCTGGTCTAGGATTATCGAAGAAGTCCCCTGCAACCACGATAAGATCTGGTTTCTCGGTTATAATAGTGTCCACAAGCTCCGAGAAGGCTTCGAATACGTCCTTGCGCCTGAACTCCATTTGGTAAGGCTTAGCCCCTAAATGAATATCGGCAAGGTGTGCTATCATCAATCACTAATTCACCCGGGCAGGCTCCTCACTAACAATTTATCTAGTCCAAGTTTTATATTATCATGAAACCCGTGAACATGGGGAGGCTGGAGTGAATCTAAAAACTTTTGACCTGGAAGTTCCATCCTCACGGTCTTAGGTAATAGTGGACAGGCTCGCCCCTGACAGCCTCTTCCAACTCCCTGAAAACCTCTGTCATTGTAGGATGTGGGAAAACCGTTCTATGTAAACTCTCTACCTTCACTCTATTAGCGACCAGATAAGAAGCTAACCCGGATAATTCTGAAGCCAGTGGGCCCGCCATCTCGAAGCCCAGAATTTCCCCAGAATCCCTGTCATAAACTATTCTAACAAAACCATCACTCCAGCCTTCAATGAAACTCCTTGTTAAAATACTCAAAGACACTCTCTTCCTACTTGCATTAAACCCGGCCTTCTTCGCGTCACCCCATGAATACCCTACTTGAACTATTTCCGGGTGAGAAAACACGATCACCGGCACTGGATAATTGAACACTACCTCATTACCTGCAATATTCTCCGCAGCGATAAGACTCTGATAGTAGGCTTTATGAGCCAAAAGCGGGGGACCAATAACGTCTCCCACAGCATAAACACCGGGGGCAGTAGTCTCCAGTTTTTTATTAGTTTTAATGAAACCTCTCTCATCCAATTCAACACTAATCCTATCCAACCCAAGCCCGTCTGTATTCGGTCTCCTCCCAGTAGCATTGAAAACATAGTCAACCTCCCCTTCAATACCTGTAGATAATCTATAATGCACATTATCACTTCCAGGAACCGCTTCATCCAACACGGTTGAAACATGAACCTCCACGCCAAGCTCTTCAAGCCCCATATGAACCTGCCTGGATAAGTCGCGGGGGAGTTCTGGAAGAACATTATTCAACATTTCAACAAGAATGACTCGAACACCGGCATTGGCTAGTATCCTGCTATACTCCACTCCAACAGCACCAGCACCTATAACAAGGACTGACCTAGGAGGTTGGTTTAACCTTAGAATACTCCTATTGCCAAGTAACCTGGGTAATCCTCTGATAACACCAGGAATAATGGGGGAGGACCCTGTTGCAATTAAAACTTTCCCACTACCATATACACTATCTTCCACTGCGATAAGATAACACCCATTCTTCTCCCCGGAGAAGACGCCTCTGCCCGGTATTACGGTAACACCGTACGAAGATAGAACACTCTCAATTCCATTCCTACTCTTCCTAGCGGATTCTAAAGCAAAACTTATACCACTACGCCAAACATCACTTGCAATGAGCTCTCTCGACGAGTGGTAATCAAAATACCTGATCAAAGCCTTCGTAGGAATACAGCCGTAATTAGTGCATTCACCACCCATTAACCCGTCATTGACTAAGGCGACCCGGAAACCCTTACGTGACAAAGATACTGCCGCAGGGTAACCTCCTATACCTCCACCGAGGATAATTACATCGAAATCACACTGACCTTGCAAAACACCAGCACCAATACTCAAAGATTAAAACTATGACCGTATATAATTAAGCTACTCAATAGGAGACAGTATCACTCAACCACGATTCGCTGGTTCTACTTGGAGATATTGTAAACGGGGGGGGGGCAGAGAATCCTGTTTAATGCTTCGTTTCCAATATATAGAAAACTATATACGTGGATATTATTAAGGACAGGTAAAAACAAACCGTCCGGAGAAGTGAGTTAACGTGAGCGCCGACGATGGCGATTGCATAATAACAGTCAGGAACCTAGTCAAAAAATATGATAACCTGCAAGCAGTCGACCATATATCATTCTGTGTTAAGAAAAATGAGATCTTCGGGTTCCTAGGGCCTAATGGAGCGGGTAAAACTACAACCGTTAGAATGCTCGTAGGACTTTCAAACATCACTGAAGGAGAAGCGAGAATAGGCGGATATGATGTAGTAAGGGATTACAAAAAAGTTAGGAGAATAATAGGCGTAGTCCCTGACATATCTAATTTATACTCTGAACTAACTGCTCTCCAAAACCTCCTATTCTCAGCAGCAATGTATGGCGTGCCAAAAAAGTATAGACAGGAACGTGCAGAAAAACTCCTCAAATTCTTTGGACTATGGAAAATGAGGAATTTTAAGTTCAAAAACCTTTCAAAAGGCCTTAAGAGAAGGCTCACAATAGCTGCTGCACTAACTCATAACCCAAAGATATTATTCCTAGACGAGCCGACGGCAGGACTAGACGTTATGAGTAGAAGGGTTGTCTGGGAAAGAATCCTCGAACTCAACAAGTCGGGAGTCACGATATTCCTGACAACGCACAATGTATATGAAGCCTTCCATATTTGCGATAGGATAAACATCATAAACAAAGGAAGAATAGTTGCCTCAGGGACACCAGTTGAACTCGGTAGAAAATTCAGTGCAAAAGAAGTGGTTGAAGTAGCCTTCCAACCCGTCAATCCCAGTGTGAAAGAGTTAGCTAAACACGTTACCGGAGCCTTAAGTGTGAAAAGTGAGAAAGATAGAATTGAAATAGTAACCTCGAACCCTATACCTGTAATAGAGGGCTTAATTCAATACGCTAAACTAAACAAGCTCAATATAAGTATGCTCAGCCTTCGAGGAGCGGATGCTGAAGAACTATTCCTGCAAATAGTAGGTGAGCAATAATGCTAGACGAGCTGGTTAAATCATTATACATAGCGGGAAAAGACTTCAGAGAATACTATTTAAAACCAGGCTCCCTAAGCTGGGGAATAATCTTCCCCTTCGTATTCGCACTAGCATTCATAACGAGGAGGGGAGGAATCACAGAATGGCTAGCGCCGGGGATGATTTCACTGGCACTATTCTTCGGCTCAACATCCATGTCAGCCATGTCCATAGTATTCGAAAGAAGAATAGGATCCTTCGAAAGGCTACTACTATTCCCAATTGGATACAACTGCATATCACTAGGAAAATCACTGAGCAGCTTCATAATGGGGATAATATCAGCAATCCCAGTACTACTCCTAACCCTGATAATCCTACCGAAACCACCAGCATTCACACTATTACTCACAATAACCATACTCATAACTACATTCACGTCATCAACCTTCGGCGTCCTCATATCATTCCTAGTAAAAGATCCCACACAAGTCATGACAGTATTCAACATAGTAAGATTCACAATGATGTTCCTGTCAGACATCATTATACCAATAACAATGATGCCGCACTACGTAATTCCAATATCACTAGCACTACCGCTAACCTACATGACAGAAGCCCTAAGGTACGCTTACACAGGCTCATACGACATACTGCCACCAGAAATATCTATAACAGTCTCACTAATCCTAGGCATACTATTCCTAGTAGGCTCCAGCGAAGTAATCAAAAGAAGCAAACCCTAGTTCCAAGGAAGCCCTCACGCCATAATCAGTGAATGCTTAAAAAAGCCATTGAACCTAAAAGAGATATTGAGATGGGCCGGTAGCTCAGCTGGAAGAGCGCCGCCCTCGCACGGCGGAGGCCCCGGGTTCAAATCCCGGCCGGTCCACCAAACCCCGCTTACATCTCCCTCATCGAGTTAACTACATCCACACGAGTATAGGATTTCTCGACGGCTTTGTCTATCGCTTTCTCATACTCCTAAGGTATGAAACCAGTAGTGCAGGCAGTAAATCTAACAAAACATTATCCTCTACTTCCTAAGAGGTTCACGGATTCTTGCTACCAGGTATTCCTTCCTTCAAAATTTCCTAGCCTATATAAGAGAGTAATCTAGCATAATTGTTGGATCTTATTGATTATAGTTTAATATAATACTATTGTTTAACTTTTCATTGTAGTTGGACTTTATATGCTTTGTTCGCCAATAATTATTTGTTAGGTGAGTATTGTGAGGATTATTTTGAAAGTGAGGAAGAAAGGTATTATTATCTTACCGAAAAAATTAAGAGAAGCTCTTGGGGTTGAGGAAGGAAGCGAAGTTATAGCTAGTGTTGTAGGCGATAAAGCTGTTTTAAGGGCCTTAAAACCTAAGATTGTAGATATAGATCCAGACATAGTTGATAAACTGCTACATGAAGAATATGAGCTGGAAAAAGGAAGGTTTACGAGGATAGTCAGGGATGAAAAGGTTAGTACTTGACACTGGTGTGATAGTGGAGTATATCGTACAAAAAAGCCCTTATAGGCCTCAAGTTGTAAGACTCTTTGATCAAGCGTACAGAGGAGAATTTGAACTCTATGTGAGTACTGTAACTTTAAGTGAAACATTATACATATCTTCGAGAATCTACCAAGTAGCTGGATTAGATGATCCGAACAAAGAGGCTTTAAACTTCGTCGACTGGATTAAAAGCAAAGCCGGTATACTAGAGGTAAATGAAAATATAGCGTTAAGAGCTGGAGAATTAATGAAAGCATTACGTCTACCACTATCAGATTGCTATGTTATAGCATCCGCCGAAACAATAAATGCACTTCCCCTCTTCAAGAAAGTAGAAAAAGAGATGAAACCAGTACTAAATAGTATTAAAAAACTGAAAGTACTATTTTTAGATGAAATGAAATTGTAGTTCTAAAGGAAGCATAGATTCACTACGGTTTGACAACACTTGAATCCCTTATAGTAAGATACGCCCTAACGAACGATACACTACTATTACAGATGTGATAAATGCAATATTAATTGATCAACTATATGCCTTATGGACTTCAATATCAATAAATGAAACGGAAGAAGCATCATTAACAATACAATTACAATCATTTCCTGTGTGGGTCATAGGAATCTCTATAAACTACCCCTATTAATGGTAATTCCTATACATGGGTGATTAAAACGTATCGGTTGAAAGCACTATGGTACAGCTTCAGATACTGCAGGGTCCCAGAGAACATGGAAAACATGGACAGGCTAACCAAAATAGTAGCAGCAAGCAGGTTATGTGTAATCCCAATGACCATATACTCGGTAACAATAGGGGCATTAATTGCATGGATAATAGCTGGGAAATTCAACTTTATTCTTTACTTGGCAATTCTACTAGGGTTCACCGCCTCCCACCTACTCGACAACCTTGTAAATGACTACTATGACTATGAGAGAGGAATAGATGACCCAGGATACTTCAGGGCACTATATGGCCCTCACCCATTCATTGACTCTATAATAAGTAAAAGCGAGCTAAACCTAGTAATAGGGCTCATAGGGCTATATGACGCATTGCTAACAGTATATCTGTCAACAACAGTAAGTCCTTGGATAGCAATTCTAGCAGTTATAGGGGCATTCATCATACTAGGCTACGCGGGAATAGGCTTCGACGCGAAACGCTCTGGACTAGGGGAAGTACTCGTAGCAGTAGTGTGGGGCCCGGTAATGATAGGAGGTACAATAATAGCCATGATGGGAAGCCATCCATTATACCTCCTCTTAATATACCTACCCTACTCCCTAGCAGTTTCACTAGTACTTATAGGGAAGCACATGGACAAGCATCCCCACGACCTAGAGAAGAAAGTTAGAACACTTCCGGTGAGACTAGGGTTAGCTAACGCGAGGAAGCTAGCAGTAACCCTAGCAGTAATCCTCCCAATAACAGGGTTCATTGCAGTATACTACTATTATCCACTGCCATATGCAGGAATAATACTTCTAACACTTGCAATATCGATCTCAGCCAATAACATCCTATTAAAGCCAAAACCATCCAACCCGCCTGAGAAATGGGAAGTGTGGCCACTATGGTATGTGGCAGCGGGCTATGCTGTAATGGACTCCCTGGGTAGGACAACGATAACTGCACTCCTAGCAATAGGACTATACTACTCGTCTCACCAGGCGATAGCTCTAGCTCTAACAGTCATAGATGCAGCCTGGGAGATAATAACATCAAGCTCGATTTACAAGATATTTCATTAATATTCATTATATTCAGTTTATTCAATAAATTGATACCCAGGTGTTTTCCATGAAAATAGCTGTTGCAACTTCAGACAGTAAGTTCGTCCACACAGGTCATTTCGGGGAAGCCAAGGTTTACATAATATTTGACTGCACTAGCGGGGAGCCTGATGTCGTAGATAGAGTTAAGAATGTTTTTAGTGATATGGGGCACGAGTTAGATAGTGAGGAGGCTCGTAAGAGGAGGGGTATCCACGGGATACTAGCTGGTCTAGGAGTGTCCAGGTTGGTTGCCACTGCTATGGGTCCGGGTGGAAAGAGGTTCTTCGAGAACAGAGATATAGGTGTAGTTATGGTTAAGCCTGGGACTCGTGTGGATGATGCCGTTAGGATTACCTATAAATAAGCGTTTGTTTTATCAAAAATAGTGGTTAGTAAAAAGTTTATCAAACAAGAGAATTGTACTCCATGAAAAAGAGGTTAAGATGAGAGGGGTCTAATCGCGGCAGCAACATACCCTAGGAGTCCAAGGATTATAACTAGTAGGGCGATAATAACAGCTTGATAACCTATTATGGTTGAACCCGTTGACTTGACCTGGTTAAGAGTGTTGTTCATCTCGGCGATATTGGAGTTTGCCTCTTGAACCTTATAGTTTATCTGTTCTCCCTGGCTCGTAAGGGCTTGGTAATCTGCTTCCAAACCATGGTATTGGCTAATCACACCCTCCCATTCCTGAGATGCTTGGGTGAGTTGCTCCGAGAGTTGCTTGAGCTCGCCCTGGATGCTAGTGGATTGCTGGCACTGGTTATGGATTTGATCCTGTATCCTCTGTATTAAAGTGTTCAAATAGGTTAAGGAGCCGTTTAACTTGTATGCTACACCCATTAGTTGACCATAAGTGATCCTTCCCAGTATAACCGGTCTCTCGGGGAAGAATACTTGCAGGAATATTGGCTTGGTGAATGAGGATTGCCCCTTCAATATAACGGCTAGACCCAACTGGGGTTCCATCCAAATTGCTCCATCATCATGTGGAGCATCCCCCACAAGTGGTAGCTGGGACATTATAACTCCATCCCGTAGTGTCAGCTTTTCACCTCGTATCTGTGCATCATAAATATAGTGGGCTATCATGTATCTCTCAGGTGCCTCCCACATCCAACTATAGTTCCCGCTGGAGATAGCTTCCTGCCACGTGGATGGGTGTTGCGGTATACCTACAACAGTTTCATTCACAGTGTATAAACCGTTAACTATCCAGCCGTCCCCACGTAGGACACTACCATAGCCTTCTTTATAGTACTTGATATAAGGCACGGGCTCCAGTTTACGGCCTGTTTTAAGGAAGGGGTCCTCCTTCGGCCACGTAGGCTCTTTATGCGGGTTCACTATGAACCCTAGCCTATATGGTGTCACTTCTATTTTCGCTATATTGCCTTGCATATCCGAGATGGCTACATCGTCCCCGTAGCCAGAGAAGTTGTATTGTTTAAATATTTCCTTGAATAGCTGTATGGCATCTGTGACGTTATCAGCGTACTGTAGAACGTATCTGTCCCTTATCATTTCAGGCATGCCTATAACGTTTTTCCAACCCTCTATGTGATGCTCTATCATACCTACACCAACATCATTGAATCCGTTCTGGAATAAGCTACCTGCAGCTGTGAAGTAGGCAACCCTATGGCCGTGGCCTTCGTCCGGGCTTTCAACAACGTATATAAAATATGGTGCTAAAGGTTCTGCATCTACCGTCGTGCCTATTAACACATTACCATCCGCTGTTAAGTTCCCTGATATAACTGCCCCTGTACAGCTAAGGTCTACGAATGAATTTATCATCAATATATCTAGGTAGGTTATATTGTATCCTAGGCTGAAACCCGGGTATTTTGCCTGGAAGTAGTTGAATCCATCCGCCATTCCCTTCATTTCATCAATATATTCGCTTGGAATATATTTCTCATATAACCCTACAGCCTTGAGTAGCATTTGCCTCCATGTATTTACCGGTATTCCCTGTGCATGGCTCAGCATATTGTATGCCCATGTTAGCATACCGTAAATCTCTTCTCCTGCAAGATACCCATATTCGTATCCTCTGTCATACGCGTTGCCGGAAATGTATAGGACTTTGAGTGGCCCTACTTGTGAGGCTCCTACCAGAATGAAGAACCCTGCTCCTGACGGCCTGTTTATGAACCCTGAAGTTCTACCGTCATACGATGAATGCATATTAGCCGATGAATCTGCATATGCCATGAACGATCCTGTTAATAGCACGAGGATTAGGACCGCGGATACTATTATTAAAGGCTTCTTCAAGAGAAACCGCCCCGTAGGATGGTGTTGGGAACTATATTTACTTTGATTATGAATAATAAAAGTATTCTTTGATGGCTCGGAATATATTATATACTACGGATAGGCTTTGAAGTTCCACGAGTATAAGTTAGTAATACTTATTTAACTATTGAATCAAGCTTGATGAAGAAAACATCCAAGGTTGAATATATAAGAGTTATGGAGTTAATAGTCTAAATTATTATTTGAGTAACCGTTCCTTTAATAACAGCTATAGATGATAATAATAACTCGTAATGGGACTGTTTTTTTGAGGTGATAAAAATTAAGGTCGAAGAAAGATTCGATTCCACTTACTGCAGCGATCTCATAACAGATTATGCGAGCAAAATACAGTTTACCCCCTGGGTAAAATTCAATAAAACCGACCTTTCGAATGGTTTTCTCATAGTTGGAGATATCCACGGATCCCTTAGTAATCTATCCAAGGCAATCGAAGTGGCTGAGGAGAGGGGTATTGGTAAAATTGTTTTCCTAGGTGACTATGCTGACAGGGGGAGTAATGGATACGAGGTTATCTGCAACCTTATCCAAATCAAACTCAACGAGCCTGACAGGATTATTATATTGAGAGGAAACCATGAGTCTAGGAGCATGAATACCTACTACGGGTTCCTAGACGAGCTTCACTCTAAGTTCGGGAGCGATACAGGATTCAAGTTATTCAACATGATACTTAGCCACATATACCAGAGGCTGACTTGGCTCGTAATAGCAGGAGACTGGCTGTTGGTCCACGGCGGGGTTCCCTGTAAAGCTTGCAAATCCATGCCTGGTGAACCTGCTACATTGAAAGAACTATTGGCTGCCGCAGAGAACACCAGGGAAGCAATTGAAACCACCGAGGGGATACCTAGCATTCTAATGCAAGCCCTCTGGAACGATCCTGATGGAGGGGTAAAATGGTTTGCCCCCAATATTAGAGGGGAAGGAATCTACGTGTATGGAAGACTTGCATGGGGGAAATTCCTCGATGTTAGCAACCTCAAAGGAATCATAAGGTCCCATGAAGTAAAGGATACATACGCACTCTGGCTTAGCGACGGGAGATACTATGAGGGCGAGGCGCTTGAAGCCCTTTCAAAAAACATGGAGATAAACCCTAGCGGCCTAGACCACCCTGTATTCACTGTTTTCACAAGCGAGTATCACCTAAGAGGAGCAGGAGCTATATTACTCTGGAGCGACATTTTAGAACTTGTGAGAATAAAATAAAGGGTGCCCAGGTTGAAGCCCAGCATCGTGTTGACAGTGGTAAACGACAATGATCCAGGACAGGGACTGTTAAACGAGTGGGGGCTTAGCATACATGCTAGGCTTCCCAATACTGAAGTAATCTTTGATTTTGATACTAATCCAAAAGTACTACAGTTTAATATGGAGAAACTCGGTATTGATGCAGGGAATTTTAAAGTAGGTGTTCTCAGTCACCGCCACCTGGATCATAGTGGAGGCCTGGATTATATAGCAACTGTGAACAGAGATATAGAGCTCTACGTGACAGAGGATTCCTTGTATCATGTAAAGACTTATGGCTTCAAGAAAGTAAGGGTCAATAGAGAAGGCTTACAGATAAGTGGGAATCTCTACTTGACCCACCCACTATATGACTATGGTTTACTTGAGCATGCCCTGTTACTGTACCCGGAAACCAATTATCCTGTACTTCTAGTAGGCTGTAGTCATCCAGGAGTAGATAAGTTAGCTCAGGCAGCTTCCGAAATAATAGGGGGGAATCTTTACCTAGTTATAGGAGGATTCCATGGACCCAGTAAAAGAACCCTGGATAATTTAGCCCGTTTGACTGAGTTTATCTCGCCAATACACTGTAGTGGAGAGCAAGCCAAAAGCTATGTTAAAAGAGCCTACCCGGACAAATATATCCCTGCGAAGACCGGGAGCATTCTAGAGATACCGTTCAACTAAAGATATTGTTTATATAAAAGGTCTGGATTCCCCCTTAACATGCAGGGGAGGTGTGACAAGGTTAACCCCTAAGCTAGGAATGAAGCGCTTCCAACTCGGAGTCTCGATAGCAGTAGCAATAGCATTCTTCATCATTCTTATACAAGGAATAATAGTTCCTCCCCAAAACCCAGTAATAGCGCTTCTATCCTCAATAGGTTTAGCTGTAATCCTCTACTACACACAAGTCCTAGTATACGGGGTCTCTGCAATAGTATACCTAATCCTCACATTAGCCACTAAGGTGAAGAAAACAGGGGAAACGACAGGAGTCTTCGAAACAGAATACTATACAATCGACGATGAGGAAGAACTGGCATCGTGGGACATGAGCAATACCGGTGAGAGCTTTGCAGTAATCCAAAGCATAAAGTCGCTAGCATATAATATCTCTGAAAAACCCCCGTATGTCGCTCTCCTAGTGGTCTCCCCTAGGGGCTCGGTGATATACACGGAAAACGATGACTTATTCGATGAATATGTTTCAGAGTCAATCTTAGAGCAGGAGGAGGAGAACTTCGAGAGAACGCACTTGAGACCGGAAGGTAGAATGAGCCCCGGAATAAGAATAGTAAAAGAAACCAAAGACTCCAGGGACGGCCTCCTCGTGATAGCCGATAAAGAAACATATGAGAGGTTATCAAAGCTTATCATGGCATCCGGGGAAACCTTAGTAATAGATGACCTGAAAGACCTAGAAGTAATATATAACCTCATTAAGGAACTAGTTAAAACCTACAGTGAGTCTGATCTGAGCAAACCACTAGCGGCGTATTCCACAGTCAAAATGCTGAATAAACTTGAGAGGAGGGGGGCTATTGAAATAGATTCCTCGCTAAAATCCAAGCTCCCCCTCGAAGATAAGTCTACCGTTGTCCTCGTTAATAAGCAGATACAGGAAGAGGAGAAACTAAGGACGGATAGAAGGAATAGGTAACTCTTATTTATTGCAGACTACACATCAATCACACCTTGGATTATGGGCCCGTAGCTCAGCCAGGTGGAGCACCCGGCTGATAACCGGGGGGTCGGGGGTTCGAATCCCCCCGGGCCCACTAGGCTCCCCGGACTACTTCACTTGCAAGCTTTTACTTTAGTAGTACGGTGACTCATCATCTAAATGTCTTCTATTACTAGGTATTCACCAGCGCGATTACTTCGGAAACCTTAATATATAAATATCATAGACTATGGTTCCATGAAACTAAACTACTAACCTATGAACCGGGTGTACATGCTTGCATAAAACTAGCAAGCAACTTGCAATAATCCACAGCGCCACATTCACAATATTCTTCGCAATGAGCATAGTGGTTCCCATACTAGGTCCATATCTATCCTCTCTAGGGTTTAGTGATACCGAGATAGGCATTATAGCTATGTTCATGCCGTTGACTTCTATAGTATTGAGGCCTTTGGCAGGATTCCTCGCGGATACTTGGAGTAGGAAATACCTAGTCGTGCTAGGATTACTGGCTACAACCTTATCAGGGCTCTTTTACATAGGATCAAACCTTATCGTGTCTTTTGGTAGAGTGTTCCAAGGTATCGGATTAGCATTATTCGTCCCTGGCAGTACTGCTCTTACATCCTACCTGGCTAAGAAGACTGTGAGGCTCGGATTCCACATGGGAATTAGGAGCCTACTCAACGGCCTCGGCTTCACTCTAGGCCCCCTAGCATCAGCATACCTAACAGTCAACTACGGGTTCCACGCCCCCTTCATTGCACTAGCAATTGTGCCACTGCCCTTCGTCTATCTTTCAATACATATTGATGAACTAACTCACAGAGTTCTCCCTGAAATAGATTACGTTAAAATATTAAAGTGGTGGCTTTCCGTTGGAAGGAAACCCTTCATTCTATGGACTACAATATCAATGACTCTCATGACTGTGGGTTATACCTCTATACAGACCTTCCTCAGCCTCTACTATCAAGCGACATACGGGAAAGGAGTTGTATTAGCTGGCACATTTTTCACGATACTAGGATTGTCTAGCATACCTACAAGGGCAGCAGGCGGTATATTGTCTGAGAAAAGGGGACCATATAAAATAGTGGAGTCAGCTTTAATACTAATACTTGTAGGTTCAACAACCATATTAGTGAAAGGGTTTATTTCTTTCATTATTTCACCTATCTTCATAGGCCTAGGGTTAGGACTACTTATTCCCTCCATGCTCGTAGGGGTATCCCAAGTCACAGACAACAAGGAATACGGCTCTGCTTTCAGCTTCTCCACAACATACTGGGATACTGGGGGATTAATAGGTCCATTACTAGGTGGGATTCTGAGTTCACTATCAGGCTATTGGCTGGCAATACTATTATACCCACTGCTAAACTCGATGGCCGTTGCAGCATTCACCATATACTATATAAGTGTGAGGAATAACCAGGTAAGCTGAGTACTAGGTTCAATGATTTCGTCCAGACGATCATTACCACGCGATACAATGAAATATCTCCATGCTACACCAACCCTTTGAGCGCGGGAGTCTATATTGGACAGAAACAATGAGCAACTTGCAATAATCCACAGCGCCACATTCACAATATTCTTCGCAATGAGCATAGTCCTACCAGTACTCGGCCCTTACCTAGCTTCCCTCGGTTTCAGTGACACTGAAATAGGAGTAGTCGCAATGCTTATGCCTCTCACGTCAATGCTCCTAAGGCCATTAACGGGGATAGTAGCGGATACTTGGAGTAGGAAATACCTAGTCGTGCTAGGATTACTGGCTACAGTTTTCTCTGGCCTCCTCTACATATCACCAAAATACATAGTTCCCTTTGGTAGAGTGTTCCAGGGGATAGGTGTTGCATTTTATGTTCCCGGGAGTATAGCCCTAACATCCTACCTGGCTAAGAAGACTGGGAGGCTCGGATTCCACATGGGAATTAGGAGCCTACTCAACGGCCTCGGCTTCACTCTAGGCCCCCTAGCATCAGCATACCTAACAGTCAACTACGGGTTCCACGCCCCCTTCATTGCACTAGGGTTAACTCCGCTACCCTTCGCATACCTGGCGATAAAGCTTGAAGAAGGTATAGAGCAAAGGCGAAGACCTACCATGAGTCTTAAGCTAATAATGAAGCGTTGGTTCGCGATAGGTAGTAAGCCCTTCATATTCTGGACTACACTAGCTACTACGATAATGGCAACAGGATATAGCTCTCTCCAGACATTCCTTAGTTTGTACTATGATGAAGTTTATGGTAGGGGAATACAGCTGGCTGGCACATTTTTCACGATACTAGGATTGTCTAGCATACCTACAAGGGCAGCAGGCGGTATATTGTCTGAGAAAATAGGTGCCTCTAGAGTGATAGAGTTGGCTTTTTCCTTAATTCTCATAGGCTCCCTGACAGTGCTGTCAAGAGGGTTACTATCGTATGTTATCTCACCAATATCCATTGGATTGGGTTTGGGGATGCTTGTTCCCTCCATGCTCGTAGGGGTATCCCAAGTCACAGACAACAAGGAATACGGCTCTGCTTTCAGCTTCTCAACCATATCCTGGGATGTTGGAGGGTTAATAGGCCCGCTGGTTGGAGGAGTGCTAAGTTCGTTTTTCGGTTATAGGTTAGCAATACTATTATACCCGCTACTCAACTTAGTTGCACTTGGAGCATTCACCGTATACTTCCTGCGGAAGAAATGAATGAAGCGAACTTAATGTTTAGGAGTAATACTCACTAATCTGTATTCGTCTACATATGGTACTCTCACTGTAATATGATCCTTCTCATAAGTGACTTCGAACTCTTCTTCCTTAATGGCATCCATCGCCCTTACTTCACCTTCCCCTAAGAGACTCGTCGAGACTCTGATCACTATATTTCTTACTGGTATAACTGTTCTAGCCGGATGGACCGTATAAGTAGGAGAAAACCCTGGTGTTGACTGTTTAGAGGGACCGGTGGGAGCGTGAAGTATACGCTGATTATACGTGTGATTCACTAAGTGTACAGTTACTCCCTCTCCTACATGATAATATTCCGCCTGGATTGTTTCAGGCGCCTCCACTTTAATCGGAGGCTCCCTGGTATATTTCTCAAGCGGCCTCCTGAAAAGTTCTCTATAATCTGGATGACCCAATCTAGTATAGTGGAGTCCTAGCCTCATACCATAATAGATTATTCCTCCACCTGCTTCGCCAATCTTTCTATGTATTATAGATGCTACACTTAACACTGAGTCCGGTGCAGGAGTACTCCGCCCCAGAGTGTATTCATACCCGTAATGGCTTCTTCCGAGTCTCGTCCAAGCAAGCACATCTGTATTTATAGGGCGTATACGTACGAATTCCCCAAGTCTAGCTTCCACTCTCTTGTATTCGAATCTTATACTCTGGTCACCGAAAGGAATTGCTTGGGGGAGGTCCTTCCAGATATCATTGGATTCTTCCAAGTGCACAAAAGCGTATCCGAATCGGAATATGCCCTCGAATTCTATTCCCATGAGATCCTTAAGGGCGAGGGTATGGGTATAAGTATAGTCTGTTTTCATTACTCCTAGCTCATGACTCGCAACTATATATCCTCCATTATATGCGAAGTTTGTTAGCCCCCTTATACAGTTATCTGACAACACAGCTGTGTTGGGGAGTATTATTGTCTTATACTTCGACAATATCTCGTGTTTACCTATATCTTTGAGGGATATAATATTCCAGGGAATATGGAGACTCGAAATCATGTACGTGAAACCTGATACCTCGCCCACGTAGAACTCCGGTGAATCCCTATATGCTTTCTCGTGTGTTTCAGTCGAGAATGCTACTGCAATATGACCAATCGGGTTCGTAGTATCAATATATTCACCTGCCTTATCTAGCTCTCCATAAACCTGCTCTACAGCATCTAGTGCTCTCGGATCTTCGAATAGCTGGCTGCTGAATAACAATACCCAAGGTTGACCCCCTGCAGCGACTACCTCCCTAATACCTTGCCGAACATGTACTAGTGGAGGGGAATGAGTAGTTCTTAGTAAGTAGAAAAGATTCCTGCTTACGAATACAGGTTTCTTATTGTCCCCTAGGAGGCCCCTAGTGAGTTTAGTTGCTAATGTAAGCATTCCAGGAGCGTTTGTATCTGCCTCCGATGCTTCTGCGAAAACAGCATCTAATATACTCCTAGATTTTTCTACTATAATATTACCTCTGCCGGACCATCCGGCTGGATGACTATTAAAGAAGAATAATATGTTGTCTCCAGCTTGCTTCGATACCCTCCAAAGCTTTCTTAGGGCATTAACTATACTGTTCTCCCTCCACTCCCAGGCTAACCTATAAGCCTCCTCGTCAGCCGAGTCATCCATCGGGAGATCAAAGCCTGTATCTCTCTTGAACTTCGCCCGGCAATACTTACAGTAGCAAGCCCTCTCAGGGTCAGGCATGTATCTGAAGCTATCTAATAAAACACCATCTGCACCAGTCGCTTTTAGGGATTCCTCAATCTCGGGTATGAAATATTCATCCATAGCTGGGCTGTTTATGCATATTAAAGGCCAATGAGGGTCCTTGATCCTCATTTTCGTGGGGTAATGCTCTAGAACTACTACTTCACCCTTTTTAGTCCTCTGCGCCCAGCTCGGATGTAACCTATAAATATACCTGTTCGCTGTATGGGCACTCATTACTACTACATGTATTCCCTTGGACCTGCCTTTCTCTACTAGATGCGACACGTTTAAATTGGAATTAGGGTGACGCGGGTACAGTTTACTCCCATCGTAAAATACTCTTCCCCAGGCATCCCTGGCGAACACCACGAGCATATTAGCATGGAGCTTGGAGGCAAGATTTAGTATTAAATCCTCATTCACCCTGTAAGCATAGAACCCGTATGGGTCTTCTAGGTTGAATTGAAGCACCCGCAATGGTTTATTCCACCAAGGCAAGGTTACAGCACTCCCATGATACTCCATTACCGGTGAATCCCTCTCTCGATTTTCTTTTCATCCTTAAGGCGTTTTAAGGGGTAGAGAATAATATAAAACAATGGGTTTAAAATGACGGATCGAGATCCCGTTGCGGGTATATGGGGATTCTATCCCCTGGACAAGGATTTGCTTTTGAAGAGTATTGAAAGATGCTTTCTAGATAAAGAGTACGGGCCAGGTAGACTACCTGGAGAAAAGATTCGGAACTCTGTCCATGGCGGTATAGCTCCCCATGCTGGATACACTTATAGCGGCTCCTGTGCATCATGGCTTTATCTTGATCTAGCAGAAAATAGCGTTGATTTCGATACATTAGTTATCCTAGGCACTAACCACACTGGGATCGGGGGAGAGCTGACGACGACAACAGCTTTTGACAAGTGGATAACGCCTCTAGGGAGTGTCCCTGTAGATTTGGAGGTTGTGAAGGAGCTCACATCAAGAGTTGATGGGATAACCGATAATAGAAGGGCTCACGAGCAGGAGCATTCGGTGGAGGTCCAGCTTCCCTTCGCACAGTTTGCATTTAAGAATAAATGGATGCTAGTTCCAATAGTAACTAAACCTTTCACCTTGGAAAGGGCTATGTACTATGCTGAGAGTCTTCCCAGGGTTTTAGATGATTTAGGGAGAAAGCCTTTATTTATTGTTTCAAGTGACTTCACGCACCACGGCCCCATGTACGGGTATGTTCTATACACTGTGGATCCTATAAGTAAAGTAGGCGAGCTTGACAGATCGTTCATCAAGAAAATTGTTGAGAAAGACACTGCAGGCTTCTTCGATATGGTCAAAGAATACCATACCACAATCTGCGGTTGGCCTGGAATAACGGTTCTAATGGAAATAGCGAGAGAAAAGGGATGGGGGTTTAATCTATTGAAATATTATAATTCCGGAGAGCTTACGGGGGATCCTTCCGTCATTGTGGGCTATGCCTCGATTTCTGTGAGGGAGGGTTAACCCGTTATGTAGGAGTGAAGTCTATCTGCAGCAATTATAACTATTCTTGACCCCTTGCTAATCAACCCTTGTTTTAATGCTTTTTCTACTGCCGCATAGGAAGCTCCTGTTGATAATCCTGCTAAGAAGCCTGTTATACTGTGAAGTTTCCAAGAATATTTCCATGCTTCTTCTCTGCTTACCTCGATTAAAGCGTCTATAATTCCACGAGAATTCGCGGTTAGGGGAGGAACTTCCTTGCTAGCTAACCCGGGTATAATATCCCCTCCCTTACCGCCAGCTAATACACTATTTCTGGGTGTCACACCTATAATTCTTACCTGGCTGCTGAACCGCTTTAACCTAGAGCCTACTCCTGTAATTGTGCCTCCAGTACCTATGCCCATGAAGAACGCGTCGAGCTCACCGTTCATCTGACGTAGGATTTCCTCGGCAGTGGTAGAGTAATGTGTGAGAACGTTGTATTCGTTGTCATCCTGTTTTAGAGGCACACATCCCTTCTCAATAGCCTCAGATACGAGCTCGCCTCTATCAACATCCTTCGGCACTTCAATTAACTCTCCCCCTAAGGCCCTAATGAGTTTCTTTTTAGCCCCAGGAGCCGCAGGTGTAGTATAGATCCTTGCTTTTAACCCTAGGTATCTGGCAGCCCATGCTACAGCTAGGGCAGTATTACCACTGCTAACCTCTGATATGCAACTGTTCTCTCTTATTTCGCCTGTATCTATTAGGTTATCAAGCATGCCTAGAACAATTCTGTCTTTATGGCTTCCACTCGGGTTAGTGTATTCGAGTTTAATGCAAAGATCTACTCCACCGGTTCTGAAGCACTTAACTGGTGTATTTCCAACTTGTATGCGCAGTTTTTCCAGTCTATGTCTAAGTGATAATGTCAATCGTTTTCACCTTGCTTTAGTTGGTCGATTACTTGTTTTACTGCCTCGATGCTTTCAGGGTTCTCCAGGATGGATTTATCCTTTAGCTCCCATCCCTTTAACAAGTCCCTTATTACACGTCTCATTATTTTCCCGCTACGCGTCCTTGGGAGGTCATCTACTATGAACATGTATTTAGGTTCGAATGGCCTACCCAGTTTCTCTACTACTAACGTTTTAAGCTCGGCATCCAAGCCGGTCATCTCCTTCTCTCCCTTTGGCACTGAAAAGCACGCGATAACTTCTCCTTTAATAGGATCAGGAATCCCTATACAGGCCGTTTCTGCCACGCTCAGATGGGAGTTTATTATATCCTCTACCTCGGCGGATCCTATTCTTTTACCGGCTACTTTTATCACATCGTCAGCCCTTCCCAATATAAACCAATAGCCATCCTCATCGATTAGAGCCCAATCACCATGATACCATATACCTGGGAATCTCGACCAATACGTTTGTATATACCTGTCATGCGGCTCCCCGAAGAAACCCCAGGTCATACTGGGTATAGGTTTTTTCATAACTAAGTAACCCACATTCCCCCTGACGGATTTCCCTTCATCATCAAGTACGTCGATATCGCATCCGAGGCCGGGACCCCATAGTGTTGACGGTTTCAATGGAACGGTAGGTGAGGGGAGAACAATTGGCCCGAACATGTCAGTGCCCCCGCTTAAGTTTATCAATGGCTTTTCACCCCTTCCTAACGAGTACATTACCCATGTCCAAGTGTCTGTGTCTATGGGTTCTCCAGTGTTACCGAATGTTCGTAGAGTTGATAAGTCATAGTTATCGACAATCTTTTCAGCATCCTTCTTGATCAACCGTGCAACAGTAGCTGCGAATCCGAGCTGCGTTATCCCGAGACCATCTATTAGGTCTAGAATCCTCGTGGGTTCAGGATAGTTTATAGCACCCTCAATTATAACATGGGTTCCACCTAGAGCATTTACACCAATAATCTGCCATGGACCCATCATCCACCCTATGTCAGTTACCCAGAAGAACTTATCTCCAGGCTTCAGATCCATGTTGAAGTAAATGTCTTTCATAGGCATCAGTAAAGCACCATGCTGCCTTATCTGAATCCCTTTGGGCTTACCTGTAGTCCCACTAGTATACATTAGTAATGCTATATCTTCTCCAGAGACCTCAACGGGCTCATAGCGTGGGCGTGCACCGTTCTCCAGCTTATCAAACCAGTATTCGTTCTCCCCTAATTCTAAGTCTAGGCCAAGTCTTCTAGAGTATACTACCGCTTTGGGCTTATGTTCTGTTAGACTAAGAGCGCTTCTCAAGTTCTCATAGAGGTTGATTTCCCTTCCCCTACGATAGTATCCATCTGCAGAAACTATTATCTTAGCCTTACTCGCGTCTATCCTCTCAGCTACACTGGCTGGGGCGAACCCGGAGAACACAGGGGCTACTGCAGCGCCTATCTTGAGAGCTGCATAGAATGCTACTATCATATCAGGAATCATTGTAGTGTATAACAGGATATTATCCCCCTTCCTTGCTCCCAACTCGGTGAATCTGGATGCTATTTTATCTATTCTCTCCTTGAGTCTCGAGTAAGAATAGTATTCCAATGACCCGTCTTCACCTTGCCATATGAAGGCTATCCTATCACCACGACCATTCTTAATATGCCTGTCTACAGTGTTATAGGTTATATTGAGTGTCGCGCCAATATACCATTTCGTCCACATAGGCCCCTTTGACGGATCTGAGACGTGTATAGGAGGCTTAAACCAGGCAATACCGAGCCATTCAGGTAGCTTCCCCCAGAACCATTCCAACTCCCTAGTGGAGCGTTCCACGAACTCTTTATAGCCTTTCAATCCATGAGATTCCATGAATAATGTGACGTTAGCCGAGTTAACAAGTTCTTTCGGAGGATACCAAATACTAGAATACTGGTTCAAGAGAGGTTGACACCCTTATGTTTTCCTTTGACTATTATTAAATATTATATGCAGGTTGAATAAAAACATAGGATACCACTGTAATATTAATACGGGATTCCGGTAAACTCTCATCACTCGGTGAAGGATCTTCGGCGTTACAATGCACACGTTAGAGATAGTCCTGCTTTTCGGTATTATAGGTGGAACAATAGGATATTTCACGAATGTGCTTGCCATTAAAATGTTATTCCATCCAAAGGAGATGAAATGCGTTATCCCAGGCAAGAAGCTTTGTTTCCAAGGAGTCATTCCTAGTAAGAAGAAGGAACTGGCGTTAAGGTTAGGCGATATCTTTTCAAGTTATGCTATGACTACAGACGCCATGAACAGGTATTGGGATAGAATAGAGGAGTCTATGGCTACCGCTGTTAGAGAAATCCTTGAAGAAAAACTTCAAAACCTACCTGTAAGAATACCTGTGCTGACAAACGCTATTCCCGCTTTGTCGGAGACTGTAGCTGGGAATCTGTCTCCGTACCTGAGGAAACTCGGGGAACAGGCGGCTAGTAAAATAGATATGAGAGAGCTTATAGAGTCCGAGTTCGACAGGTTGGATATTAAGGACCTTGAGGATATTTTCCATAGAATAGCGGGTAGAGAATTAGGGTTCGTCGAGTACATGGGGTTCATTCTAGGGTTTCTTATAGGCGTGGTTGAAGGCATTATAGCTATTCTCATATAATCCGATAACTTAAGGATTCGACTGAACCGATGCATGCGTGGCTATTAAACTATTAGTAGAATCATTGCTATAGGCTGTATTAGCGGAGATCTCTTAGCCAGTTTGCGAAGGGTAAGGATGCAGTGTGCTCGAAAACATGTTTAGCCCTGGGAACAGATAATTATGGCATTCCCGAGCCCAGCACTATGCCTGCTGGAGGGGTATAAAAGCTGTTAGGAAGATAAAAAGAAAAGAGCAGGCGTTTACTGTCCTTTATGTTCCTTGTATATCTTTCTCAACACGTACTGGAGTATACCTCCGTGCTTGAAGTATTCTACTTCTACGTGAGTATCCAGCCTTGCTTTGACTTTGAATTCAACGATCTGGCCATCGGGCTTCGTAGCCTTAACTGTTAGTATTTTACCAGGTTCCATTCCATCTTCTATGCCTAGAATATCGTAGACTTCCTCCCCTGTTAGCCCTAGCGTCTCGGCGTTTTCTCCCGGCATGAATTCTAGTGGGAGTATCCCCATTCCAACCAGATTGCTTCTATGGATTCTCTCGAAGCTCTCAGCTATTACAGCTTTTACTCCTAGTAGGTATGGACCTTTTGCAGCCCAGTCTCTGCTCGAACCTGTTCCGTATTGTTTGCCTGCTATAACTATTAGTGGCACACCTTCTTCCTTGTATTTCATTGCCGTATCATATACGGTCATGACGGTTCCGTCTGGGAGATGCTTCGTCCATCCTCCCTCTTTGCCTGGTACCATGAGGTTTCTTATTCTTATATTAGCAAATGTTCCCCTCATCATTACCTCGTGGTTACCTCTCCTTGACCCATAGGTGTTGAACTCGTATGGCCTCACTCCATGTTCCAGGAGGTATTTACCTGCAGGGCTATCTTTCGGTATCGTTCCCGCTGGGCTTATGTGGTCTGTTGTGACTTTGTCTCCTAGTACCATTAATACTCTAGCTCCCTTGATGTCTTTAGGTTCTGGCGGCTCAAGGGTTATGTTCTCGAAGAATGGTGGTCTTCTAATGTATGTCGAGCTGGGATCCCAGTGGAACATTGTGCCTGTAGGTGCTTCCAGCGACTTCCACCTTTCATCTCCTTCGAAGACGTTTGAATACTTCTCTTTGAACATTTCTGGTTTAATGGCTTTCTCCATGTACTCCTTTATCTCCTTCTGACTGGGCCATATATCTCGTAGATAAACAGGGTTACCGTTGGGGTCGTACTGTACGGGCTCTTTCTCGAAGTCAATGTCGACCCGCCCTGCAAGGGCATAGGCTACTACTAGTATGGGGCTAGCTAGATAGTTTCCTCTGCTCAGAGGGTGTATTCTGCCTTCAAAGTTCCTGTTACCGCTTAGGACAGCCGCGGCATATAAGTCGTATTGCTGAATCGCCTTAGCAACAGGCTCGGGTAGCGGCCCACTGTTGCCTATACATGTAGTGCATCCGAATCCAACTACGTGGAATCTCAGTGCTTCAAGGTATGGTAGTAGACCCGCCTCCTGCAAGTAGTCGACGACTACCCTGCTCCCAGGTGCTAGACTCGTCTTCACATGAGCCCTCGTCTTTAATCCGAGTTCAACGGCCTTTTTAGCCAGTAATCCTGCTCCAATAAGTACACTCGGGTTGCTAGTGTTTGTACAGCTGGTGATTGCTGCAATGGCCACGCTTCCATGCGTCATAATAGATTTCTCACCATGAACCACTACTTCAACCTTGGGTTTATGTAATTCTTCCTCCATAACCTCGATATGAGGGGCACCTTCATGGTGCAGTTCTTCTCCCGCACCAACTCCCCTCATTTTCCTTCTTTGTTCTAGGAAGTCTCTAATGTGCTGCTCCACTATTTCCTTGGCTTTCCTTAGTGGGATCCTTTCATCCGGCTGCCTCGGACCGGCTATCGATGGTTCCACTGTAGACATGTCTAGGACTAATACTTTAGTGTATATAGGCTCTGGGTTATCCAGGCTGTAGAACAGTTTTTGCTTCTTTAGGTACTCTTCTACGAACTTAACGTGCTCTTGAGGCCTGCCTGTTAGTTCAAGGTATTTCAATGTGACCTCGTCAGGGGGGAAGTAACCCATTGTTGCACCATATTCAGGAGCCATGTTTGCCACTGTAGCTCTGTCAGGTAGGCTTAGCTTCTTTACCCCGGGACCGAAGAATTCTACGAATTTACCTACAACTCCTTCTTTCCTCAATAGCTCTGTTACTGTTAGAACCAGATCTGTAGCTGTTGCTCCTTCTGGGAGTTCCCCTACTAGTTTAACTCCAACTACATCTGGAACTAGCATATAGTAAGGCTGGCCTAACATGACTGCTTCTGCTTCAATTCCCCCAACGCCCCATCCTAGTACTCCTAAACCGTTAATCATTACTGTATGGCTGTCTGTTCCTATCAGCGTGTCTGGAAATGCTTCAAGCCCATTCCTTGTTTCCCTGATATGAACGACTTGAGCTAGGTATTCCAGGTTTACCTGGTGTATTATTCCTTTCCCTGGGGGTACCACGCGGAAGTTGTTTAACGCTTTCTGAGCCCATTTTAGCAGCGTGTATCTCTCCCGGTTCCTTCTATACTCCATATCTAGGTTTCTAAATACGGAGTAGACTGTACCGAAGAAGTCTACTTGTACGCTGTGATCTATTATAAGGTCCCCGGGTATCAGAGGGTTTACCCATGAAGGATCTCCGCCTAGCTCCTGCATGGCGTCTCTCATAGCTGCGAAGTCCACTACCGCAGGGACTCCTGTGAAGTCTTGGAGTACTACTCTGGAGGGCATGAATGGTATTTCCTTTCTTTGACCTTGCGGCTGCCATTTGGCTAATGCAAGTATGTCCTCTTCTCTTACAACATAGCCATCGTAGTGCCTGGCTTGGTTTTCGAGTAATATTCGGATCGAGTATGGTAGTTTATCTACTTCTGTAATACCCAGCTCTTCGAGTTTTCTTAGACTATATACCTTGGCTCTACCCTTATATGTATCCATTTCCTCTACGATGTCACTTCTATCGAACGGCAAGACAATACACCTCAAAACATTTTAGTAACACGGTTGTGCTTCCAAGTCTCTCTAGTTGATACTGGATGGTTATAAAAATAGTTAGAATAAATTATGGAATAATGATTGAATAACAATATATTCCAGGCGAGATTAAATCATCCCGTACAGGGTGGAACTATTGGAGCCTAGGGACATATTTAGTATGAAATGGCGTGTATGGTGGAGCGAGACGGATGCTGCTGGAATCATGCACTTCTCCAAGTACTTTGCTATTTGCGAGAGGCTTGAAGAGGAATTTTATTTCCATATAGGTATAGGAGAGGAAGCCCGGATGGCTGGTAGAAAGATATGGTTCCCCAGAGTACATGCTGATTGCGATTATAAGAAGCCGCTCCTCCCAAGGACAATGTATGAAGTAGCGCTAACAAAGATAGAGTTAGGGGAAAGCAGCATAAAGTATAGTTACGAGTTTAGAGACGATAATGGTGAAACAGTGGCAACGTGTAGTATAGTAACTGTCACAGTAACGGGGTTTCCACCTAAAAAGATTTCCATTCCAAAAGAACTAAGAGATATCTTGAAATCTCATGGTGCTATAGATAGGTTTTCCTCTTGATCTTTTTGGGGAGTCCTGATAACTATATACCTGGTCATATCTACCCCTATCTCCCTAAGTCTTCTCTCAAACTCCGTTATCCTTGTACTATTACCTTTCAAATGTAGCATTCTCACACACGTACCATCACCGGTGTGGAAGTGTAGTCCCATTAATGCGATATCAGTGTATCCTTCGATGACATTAGATACTTTACCTGCCAGTTTGGCCGAGTGTTTGACTAGTAAAATGCCTTCGCAATCATGTGGGGTAATTATGTGAAGCCTGTCATGAACGTATTCTTCTATGGCTCTCTCAACTAGACTACTCCTAGTAGTACCTAATCTAGTGGCGAGTAAGTCTAGGTCGATTGCAAGGCGTTCTTCTATTGATATGCCGAACCTTCTTTTACCTATAAACTCCATAACCATTTACCTCCGCCAAACTATAGCTAATATATAGCCTATAAGTAATACAAGCCCTACACTTGCACTGACTTGGAGATTCAGTGAAATACCTAGAAGGAGTCCTATTATAGCGCTCAGAACGGCTGATGTAATACTGAATAACACGACATCCCGCCCACTCTTTGATATAAGCAATGCAAGGGAGGCAGGTAGAAGTATTAATACATGCTCAAGTACGTATCCGACTGTTCTCATGAACCCGATTGTTGAGAGGGAAAGCAAGAGTAGGAAGATTATATCGTAGAGGGAGGCATGTATCCCCGAGGATACAGCGAAATCCCTGTCAACTCCCATCAGTATCTGCTCCCTCATGAAGGGAACTAGAAGAGCTAGTAGGGCTACTGTGATTATTGTAACCAGATACACGTCGCTCCAAGTTGAGAGAAGAGGGTCTCCGAGGATATAGCTCCACAGGCTAGATTCCATTGGGTAACTCGTTAGTACATAGTACATCAGTGCTACACTCAGCGATGCTGTGGCTGCTACGTAGACAGATGTTCCCACATCTTCCTCTACTCCTTTTTTCTCCAGTGCATAAATTATTAGAGGTAGTGGCGTTCCAATAATGATAGCCCATAAGCCCGGTGATAACCCGTATGTAATGCTTAAAGGTATCCCTATCACTGCAGCTAAGAGAGCTGAATGCGGCATAGCAGCAGCTAGGAACATCATCTTCCTAGCTGTCACAATAGGACTTAATACACCGAACGCGAGTCCTGCTAGGGTAATAAGTATTAACCATCTAATTTCAAACAGCATGCGTATCCACCAGGTGGACGCATTCTTTAACTGGAATAACCATTTCCCCATAAATCTCACGGAGAATTTCTGGTTTGAGTACCTCTACGGGTTTACCGATAGCTTTCACACCTCTCCAGAAGACAATGAGAAGTTTAGCCTTCTCCTTGAAAACTGTTGGATCATGTGTTGTTAATAGAACTAGCTTATTCCTGGAAAGTTTTTCTATGAACTTTATTACATCTAACTTGCCACGGGGGTCTATGGCAGATGTAGGCTCATCGAGCAATAGAATAGGAGTATCTGGTACGACTGTCCTAGCTATCATGAGCCTTTGAATCTGACCCCCACTCAGTTCGGAAATAGGCTTATCCATAAACTCTAGTGCCCCCAATTCTCTAACTATTTCCTCCGTTTTCCTACTAACCCAGCCTGGCACCCTTAGCCTAGGTGGCTTCATCCTGAAAAGGATACTGCTTTCCACGAATTCTCTACCGGTTATAGGGAACGATCTATTAACTTGTGATAATTGGGGCATATAACCTATATGCTTTCCAGCTAGTTTAGGATTCCCAGTTACATCTACATTGTTTATTCTCACTTTACCCTTATGGGGTTTGACTAGTCCTACTAGTGTTTGGAAAAGAGTAGTTTTCCCCGCTCCGTTGGGACCTATAACTACAACTAGTCCGGGACCTTCTAAATCTAGGTTGAGATCACTTATTATATCCTCGTTTCCTAAACGTACAGTTACGTTTTCAGTCCTGATTACCAGCTTCATATCTGCTCCCGCAACTCTTATTATTGTGCACGAATTTATAAATTATATACCCTGGGTGTGCACAATGAGCATTATGTTGAAAGCAGGTACAGTGATAATTTTGATACTAGTAATAGCAAGTGCAGGATATTATCTTTTACAAAACAACGGCACTACAACGCATAACAAGGAAATCCTAATAGTATCTACATTCCCGTCACTTGTAGATGATATTGAGTCAGTTGCATGTAAGAATGAAACCGTTAAAGCCATTGTGCCCAAAGGAGTTGACCCGCATGAATACCAGTTGACGCCTGAAGATGCTGATCTCCTGAAAAGAGCCACTGTTATAGTGTCAACAGCTCATACGCCTTTTGAAATGAAAATAAGGGATCTAGTTGAAGAGAATGAAACCAAAGCTATTCTCCTCGAAATACCGAAGATACCTGGGATAAAAATTCTAGATAACCCTGTTACGGGAAAACCAAATTACCATATGCCAATAATGGATCCCAGTAATTACATTTTATTCATGAGGACGTTAGTTACTGTTTTGAATAAAGTCGATCCGGGGTGTACACCGATACATGAGCAAAAACTGAATGAACTCAGCGCGGAAACAAATGAACTGCTTAAATATAGGGATAAATATAATATGACTATCATAGCTTCGGATCCAACTATTCAATATGAGGTCTCCTGGCTAGGGTTCAAAGTGAAGTATCTCTTTATTGTTGAACATGACACTCCAGCATCCTTTGAAGAGTTAAACAGGATAACACAGGCAATTAGTAGTGGAGAGGCTCATTGTATAATTGCTTCAACCTCCACCTCAGAGCAATTGCGAAATCTTATAAATGAAATAAAAATAGGGAATAATGAAATGAGAATTGTTTATATCCCAGGGCCCTTAGCTAGTGGAACTATTCTCAGCAAATTGAATGAGACTATTAAAAGCATTCAAATATGTGGCAAGTAGGAGTTAATATCTCCTCTTTTTGCAATTAAAAGATATGGCTTCTGTTTTACAGGATAGTTTTAAAGCCAGAGATGTATTATCAATTATCGGATATCCGATAATTTTATAAAGTTGATTTCATCAAGCAACATTGCTGGTGATTCACGTTGACGAGCCGGAAAACCCTACTCGCCATAATTGTCATTCTCATCGTTGTGGCTAGTTACATCGCTGTAGACCACTATGTAAGTAGTAATAAGCAAAACGTAGAGCTCGTTGTGTGTAATGCTGGAAGCCTAACAATTCCATTGCAGAAAATAGCCGATGACTACCAGAAGAGAACTGGTGTAAAAGTACTCCTAGAACCCAGTGGTAGCGTTGATGCCGTTAGAAAAGTAACTGACTTACATAAAACGTGTGATATAGTAGCTGTAGCTGACTATAGGCTCATCCCTATGTATATGTACCCTAACTATACAAAATGGTATATCGAGTTTGCTTCAAACAAACTTGTTATAGTAATGGGGCAAGGTATTAAAGGTAATCATAACTTATCGAGCGTTCTAAACGATATGCTGAACCCCAATATAAAGTATGGGTTCTCTGACCCTAATAGGGATCCATGCGGTTATAGGTCGGTAGGTGTTATAGGTTTACTTAGTCTATATTTCAATAATATGTCGTTACTAGAGAACCTTGTTATCCAAAAAATACCTGGTTCCACGTATAATCTAACAAATGGAACGCTTAACATATACGTACCGCCTTCATTTGCTCCTACAGGCAACCTTGTTATCCGTCCTAAAAGCGTTCAACTCCTCTCACTATTAGAGTCCGGCGAACTGGACTACGCGTTCGAGTACCAGAGTGTGGCGGTACAGCATAATCTGACCTATGTAACACTGCCGGACATCGCGAACCTGGGTAATCCTGTCTACGCTCAGAACTACTCGAAAGTAGTTGTACACATACTAGTTGGAACAGAGAATGAGAAAGCAATAGCTATGGCGCCAATAGTATATGGTTTAACTGTACCGGTAACAGCCAAGCATCCGGATGAAGCTCTAGGCCTGGTGAAGTATATACTGGAAAATGGGAGAACGGTTTTCAATAGTTTAGGCCAACCATTCCTAAATAAACCAATAGGATCAGGCGCTATCCCAGAGGGATTGGTGGGGCTTGTTGAAGAATCCAGCGGTAAAAGCTAGCACGTTCGAGTATATCACTATTAGCCTGTCAGCATTACTGTTATTTTTCATAATCGCACCCTTAGTCTCTCTTTTCATGGAAGCTAATCCCAGTATATCAGTTGAAATGATTAGAAACCAGGAGGTTATCAATGCAATCGAAGTATCCCTCGAGGCTTCTATATTAAGCGTTACTATCTTAACAGTTATGGGCGTCCCACTTGCATACATATTGGCTCGACGCGACTTCCCCGGCAAGCAACTGGTGGAAGCATTCGTTGATTTACCCCTAGTCATGCCTCACGCTGTTGCGGGAATAATGATACTCGCCGCGTTTGGCTCAAGGGGATTACTAGGAGGTTATTTGCAGGACTTAGGGTTAATTATAGAGGATAACTTCAAAGGTATAGTAATAGTAATGGCATTCGTCTCCATTCCATTACTCGTTGATACTGTTAAGGTGGGATTCCAGTTAATAGGATCTTCACTCGAGTCAGTAGCGCGAACCTTAGGGGCAAGCGAATGGAAAGCATTTACTACTATTACACTTCCACTATCGTTTAAACACATTCTGGCTGGAGCACTCCTGGGTTGGGCCAGAGGTTTAAGTGAGGTAGGTGCTTTACTTGTAGTAGCCTACTACCCTAAAACTGTTAATATACTTATACTAGAGTACCTCAGCGTCTATGGTTTAAAATACGCTGCTACATTATCAGCGATTTATGCGTTAATAGTACTGTCAATCTTTATCGCATTAAGAAAGGTGGCTTCAAAGTGACAATGATACTACTAGAAAATGTAAGTGTTAAACTTGAAGGTTTCGAGTTAAACATAGATAAGCTCGAGGTCGGTGAAGGAGAGTACCTTGCAGTTCTAGGAGGTAGCGGTGTAGGTAAAACATTACTCCTCTATACCATAGCTGGCCTAATAAAACCATATGCTGGTAGAGTCTATATTGGGAGTATAGATGTAACCGACTACCCGCCTGAAAAGAGGAAAGTCTCCCTCGTACCTCAAGACTACGCGTTATTCCCCCATATGACTGTAATAGATAATATTAGCTATGGACTACGGATACGGGGAGTACCGAGAAGCGTAGCTTATGAAAAGGCGAAATACTTAGCTAGGCTTTTGAGAATAGAAGAGATACTGGATAGGAAGCCTGATACGTTGAGCGGAGGAGAGAAGCAGAGAGTTGCGCTAGCCAGGGCTTTAGCCGTAGACCCCAAGGTAATGCTACTAGACGAGCCGTTCAATGCTCTTGATCCAGAGCTACAGATGGAGGGTTTAAAATTCTTGAAGAGCTTGAGGAGTAAATTGGAATTCACAGCAATACATGTGACGCATAACATTATGGAGGCTTTATTCATCTCTGATAAGGTGGGATACATGGCTAAGGGGAAACTAGTTGGTGTATTTGGTAGGGAAGAGTTCCTTCAAACGAAATACTCGGAGCCCTATGTAGATCTCGTTGAGAACTTGTATAGAGAGCTGAAATAAAGGAGGAATTTATTATTTGAAAACAATACCTGCTATGCACACTATAATAATACCAGCGAGATACAGTATAGCGTATTTTTGAAGAACTCCTGCAACCCTGGGATCCGCATCGGGCGGTGCTTTACCTTCATCCATCATCTTCGAGAGATTCAATCCCCCCTTGAGTGTTAGATATACTGGTAAGGTAGCTAGGAAGAGAGTGTACTTTACGGGTAGATAGAATATTGGGATAATATATGCAAGTATTATGAGAACCTTAAATAACTTCCTTCCACTCCCAAACCCTAAGACTGTAGCTAGGGTTTTTATACCTCCCGCCTTGTCAGCCTCTATATCCCTTAAGTTATTCGCTAGAAGTACATTTACAACTAGTATAGCCATTGGTAGTGCAATGATTACAGGCGTCAAATCGATTCCCCCCGTAGCCAAATAATAGTTTCCGATAGGTATCACAATTCCCCAAGCAAGGTAGACCCCGATCTCTCCTAGAGCATTGTATTTCAATGGGAACGGTGGGCCGGTGTATATATATGCGAGAATGAAGCCTATCAATCCTAGTGGAATAGCTAAAGGCCGACCCAAATACCATACTAGAGCTGCTAGTATAAGACCTGCTATACCTGAAATTATTCCGAGAACTAGTGTTTCCCCGGGTGATAATATCTGGTGGAGAATAGGATGCGGCCTATACTCCACGGTCCCTACCCCTCTTCTATCTAGGCCTCTCTTAGTATCATAGTAGTCATTCAACACATTGACCATAGCATGCAGTAAAACACTTCCGATAAGACCTATCGTCAATAGTATCCAGTCAATACTATAGCCATTATAGCATCCTGCCAATCCCGCGATTAGTCCTATAAGAACGGTCATGGGGAAACTCCATGGTCTGGTCGCTAGGAAAACCATCTTTACCTTACCCATACGCCTTCGCCTGGAAAAAACTAGTTATTAGCAGTGAGATAATAAACTGAGCATTACTCCCAGTTTCCTCCCAATACATGACTTGTTTTAATAATCCATTCCGAATAGATTTGACACTGGTTACCAGTAATGGTGAGCTTATTGCAGGAGGGCTGCCCTAAAAACATGGTAAATGGCCCCTGTGGGGGAGTGGATTCTAATGGTAAATGCGAAGTCGATGGGAGACCCTGCCCCTATACAGAGCTTCTCAAGGGTAAACCTGAGGTATTGGAGACCCCTATCCTTGGTCCAGGTTTTATCTATAAAGATGTTTCACTCGAAATCAAAGGATACTCCGAACTTTTGGGGAAAATGCTTAACGGTCAGAAGGTGTTTCTCATAGAACTAGAGCCCAGTAGACGCGGCCATGGGCTAAGGTTCCTAGATCAAGCGAGACCATTCAAAGGAGTAGTCGACGGGTTTTCTATAACAGACAATCCGCTGGGAAGGGTTCAAACAGACCCTGTTGCAGCCGCCGGTTATCTGCGGGTAAACGGGTTTACTGAAGATATAATGGTGCATTTATCATGTAAAGATAGGAACCGGGCAAGCCTCACTAGTACAGCTCTGGGAGGCCTCTGGCTAGGTGTGAAGAACTATCTTGCCTTAACCGGAGACTGGCCGGGATTCATGGCAGGTCCCCATGTTAAACCTGTTTTCGACTTGGATTCAGTGAGACTAATCTATATGCTAAGGCTCCTCAGGGATTACGAGTTAGACTACATGGGAGGAAAAGTAAAAGAAGTCCCCGAGTTCAATATTGCCGGGGCGACTAACCCGTACTCGCTATGGGAAATAGAGCTTAGGAAGCTTAGAGCTAAACGTAGAGCAGGAATGGAGTTCATCGTTTCACAACCTTTATTCAGCGATGAAGCAGTTAGAAAACTAAAGGATATAAAGAATGACCCGTTACTTCGAAATCTACCAGTGATAGCTACAGTTATGCTTATGAGGAACAGGTGGGACGTGGATATAGTAAGGAAGCATTTCCATGTAAACCTCCACGAGAACCCGGATCCCCTGGAGGAGCTTGAGAATAGGATAAACAATATATTATCCATAGACTATGTAAACGGCATACTAATAGTCTTCTCCGGGGACTGGAACTACGCTGAGGGAATAGCAAGTATAGTAAAGCGATGCAAGTAGGTTAAACGGGTTCCAGCCTAGCTAAGAAGTGTCTTATGCCCCTTATAGGAGGCTCCCAAACAATCCTTAATCCCTTAACTTCCCGTGGCCTACTCGCTACATACCCTAGCGACTTTGCAACATAGTCGAGATGACTTACAGTGTAAACTCGTCTCGGTATAGCTAGCCTCAGAAACTCGTTCTCCGGGTACACTACACCTTCCTCAGTCTCTCTTGCAAATGCTAGAGCCCCTAATCCTACGCCTCTAACACCGCTCTCTAAATAGAGGTGAACTGCCAATGCATCTGCCGGGAATTGCTCTCTAGGTAAATGGGGGAGCGTTTCAAGCACATCAACATAAACTGCATGACCTCCGTACGGATGAACTACAGCCACGCCTTCCTCAGCAAGTCTTTTATGCAGATAACGTGTCTGGCTAACCCTTGACTTGAGATAGTCCTCGTCAATTACTTCTCTAAGGCCAGTAGCTATAGCGTCTAGATCTCTTCCCGCAAGGCCGCCATAGGTTACATACCCCTCTTCTAGGACTACTCTACCAGACATTCTATTATAGAGCTCCTCGCTTCTGGTTGCTATGAACCCGCCAATATTAGCTAATCCGTCTTTTTTGGCACTCATTATAACATGGTCCGCATACGACATTGTTTCTCTAACTATGTCCCTTACACTTTTATCCCGGTAGGATGGGTGGCGTTCCTTGACTAGGAAAGCGTTCTCGGCGAACCTACTTATATCCATGACTAAAGGGACATCGTAATCACTTGCAAGTTTCCTCGTTTCACGGATGTTTTCCGGGGAGACTGGGTGGCCTCCCATAGTATTATTCGTTAAAACTAACAGGATGAATGAAACATTCCCTGTTGACAGGGTATTCTCCAGTTCCTCCAGGTCTATATCTCCCTTGAATGGGTAGTTAGTCTTGTAATCTAAGGCCTCCCTAACAGGTAAGTCAAAGGGTTTGCCACCGTAGAACTCTATCACAGCCTTACCCGTATCGAAATGAGTGTTAGCAGGAACAATGTCGGCTGGCTTACTAATATCGAGGAGAGTGGTATACAAAATTCTCTCTGCAGCCCTGCCCTGGTGGACAGGGAGAACAAATGGGAACCCTAGAACATTCTCAACAGCCTCTTTAAACCTGTACCAGCTGTCTGCACCTGCATATGATTCATCTCCCATCATAAGGGAAGCCCATTGATCCTTACTCATCGCGCCTGTACCACTGTCTGTTAGTAGATCAATGAATACATCCCGGCTTCTCAATCTAAACACGTTCCAGCCAGCATCAACCAAGCGGTTATACCGCTCCTCTCTAGGCGGAAGCCCTATCTTTTCAATCATCTTAATCCGGTAATACTCTATGGGCAAGTCCAAGTAATACACACCCCAAAAACATATATGGTGAACAGTGATCTTATCCAAATATTGTTATCACTACTATAATAAAAACAATAGGCTGAGCCAACCTTTAAATACAAGTACATAGCATTCACAGCCGTAAGGACATTTTAATTTCTATATAAACCCCTTGGACGAGAAAAATTTTTCAATAACACTAAATCGATCATGGAATCGGGAAGATACAGCGTGGCTGTTGAGAG
Source organism: Candidatus Tiamatella sp. (assembly GCA_015522645.1). Taxonomy (GTDB): domain Archaea; phylum Thermoproteota; class Thermoprotei_A; order Sulfolobales; family Acidilobaceae; genus Tiamatella. Next base: position 3,719 of record WALV01000067.1, on the reverse strand, counting down.
CATTAGCCCAGAAATCCTAGTAGGCATAGGTCTGTTACTAGCTTTTTATGTGGCATTCAACCTAGGAGGCAATGATGCAGCCAACCCTACTAATATGGTAGTAGGATCAGGAGCATTATCGTTAAAGAAGACTGTAGTATTGTTTACTTTATTCGCATTCCTAGGTGCATACTTCCAGGGATACCATGTAATTAAGACTCTGGGCAAAGGAGTAGTGAAGGATATTGACCTGATTATGGCTATAAGCGCCTCACTAGGAGCCGGGTTATGGGTCACAATAGCAACTAGGAAAGGACTACCTGTCTCCACTACACATTCAACTGTAGGGGCCATAGTTGGCGTAGGCTTGATGCACGGCTATCTCCTTGGAATATCACCAAAAATAGACTGGAATGTTGTTGGAAAAGTAGTTCTCAGCTGGATAACAAGCCCGCTAGGCGCTATGATACTCGCATCTATACTGTACGTGTTCTTCCTATGGTCAAGCAACATGCTTTCACGGAAATATAACGCTGTAAGCATATTCAGAGTTCTCCTAATCGCTACCATGGCTTTCAGCGCATACGCCTATGGAGCAAACGATGTGGGCAACGCTACAGGCGTGTATGTATCAGTAGTCTCATCAGTGTTCGGCGTACCCGATGTGAAAACAATGCACCTCCTTTCAGTACTCGGTGGGCTTGGCATAATGACGGGAGCATTGCTATGGGGTTACAGGGTAATCATGACAATAGGATTCAAGATCACTAGACTTGACTATGTATCCGGGACAGCTGCTGAGCTGGCTAATGCTAGCGTCGTATACCTATTTACTCTCATGGGGATGCCTGTTTCAACCACACATGCAAGCGTTTCATCCGTTATAGGAGTGGGCATGGCCAAAGAGAAAGGCTTCTCCGGGGTAGACTGGAGGATAGTTAGCCTTATCATAGCCGGCTGGGTTTTCACTCTCCCCATAGCTGCGGGGCTGGCCGCGGGAATATATAGCCTTTTGTACATAATTTAGAACGAGGAGGTTGGTAGATATTGGTTAGCACGTGGTCATGGATCAGTAAACGCCGGGAAGAATCAATCCTGTCCATGGAGCTGGAGCATCTAAACCATATACTCGAGGCTAGTAAGGCAATGATAGGCCTCGTGCAGGCTTTTAGAAGGAAATCACAGGGAGATGTTGAGGAGTTATACACTCAGATAAAGGAAGAGGAGAGAAATGCGGATAAAGTAAAAGACCATATAATTGAGCAGCTTTCAACAGGGACGTTTCATCCTATAGATAGAGAAGAACTGCTTAGAGTTGTACTAGTAGCGGACGATATAGCGGCTTACCTGAAATCCGCTGGAAGGAGAATATTATTGCTCTGCAGGCTAGAATGCGAAATACCGGCAAATCTACTTGACCCCCTCGAGAAAATAGCGGAGCTAGTTAGAGAATCCGTTGAAACTATTATTGAAGCGGTAAAGCTAGTGAGAAATGATCCCAAGAAAACAATTCAATTAGCTAAAATAGTTGAGAAAATGGAGGAGGAAGCAGATGACATACGGAGCGCTACGGAGGAGAGACTGCTCGAATGGTGCAATATAAAGGCTGCACCAGGGACTTGCACAGCATTATACAATTCACTGACTTCTCTGGAGATGAGCACGGATAAATGCGAGGATACTGCAGACCTGTTAAGGAGCATAGCTATTCTATCGATATGACTTTCATTAGGTTACCAAACCATCTTTTAATGTAATGAAACCAATACATAAACTTATGTTAATATATTATTACAGCATAATAACTAGAACCTGTTAGAAACGGCCTGTATATATAATTTACATGGAATACTGGTGAAATTCGTTGGATGAAACTAGCTATATGGTAACCAAATACCTAAGCATTAGATCAGCTAGGGAAGGAAAACCCGGATGGGGTGATTGCATATTCTACATATCAAATACAACAGGCATTGACAAGCTATGGGCGGCCTGCCCTCGAAACGGACAATTCCTGCATGACCTTGCATTACCATGGGAAGGCAGAATCGACGATTATATCATATCAAGCAGGAAATTGATAGCCTTTACTACAGACTATAGTATTGGGAACGAGTTCTGGGGACTCTACATTGATACGGGTAAAAGTATTATACAAATATCGGAAGGAATGGATCACATAAATTACATTGGGGCATGGGATCCTCTTGGAACAACATTAGCATTTACATCGAATAAACGGGATCTAGTTAACTTTGATTTATACATTTACAAGTTCGACAGCCAGTCTAGGCTAGTTATGGAAAACAAAGGAATACTGCGTGCAGAATACTGGGTTTCGCCTTCAAGGATACTGCTGAGCAAGAACTACACCAATCTAGATTCAGACATATTATTATATGACACTGAAGGGAAAAGGCTATACAATCTAACTGGGCACAAAGGAGAAGCCGTTAATTACTCTCCAATCCCTATTGACAGTGATCATTTCCTTTTCATTACCAATATAGACAACGAGGTCAAGGGAATAGGGTTATATGATCTGGAGACAAGGAAGTGGAGATACATTTACCATGGAGAATGGGGTGTAGACGAACTAGCACTTGCTGGGCACTCCGTTTATTTCTCAGTCAACAAGAACGGGGAGAGTGAAATCTATAAATTAGAACTGGAGGGAGACAGGGAACCCTTCAAAGTTATATCGACTGGAGGCTATGTGACCAGGCTAGAATATAGCGGGGAGCTTTCCCGGCTGATTATATCACTGTCAAGCTCCAAGCAAGGTGAGGAAATATTCCTGGTCGAAAACAATACCGGTGAAATGAAGAGGCTAACATACTCGCCGAAGCTGCTTTTAAACCAGGAGGATTTCACTAGTCCGGAGCACTTCAAATACGAGTCATTCGATGGGCTCGAAATAAACAGCCTTCTATTTAAACCGGTAACCGGGAGAGAACCCTATCCAGGCATTATGTATCTTCACGGGGGTCCGGAGAGCCAAGCTACGTTCAGGTTTAACCCTATTATCCAACTCCTCACCCGCCTCGGCTATCTAGTAATAGCACCTAACTTCCGCGGTTCAATAGGATACGGTAAAACATTCACACACATGGATGATATAGAGAAAAGGGGAGAGGCTGTCAAGGATGTTTATCACGCTTATCTCTCGCTAGTCAAAGAAGGGCTTCTTGACCCTGGGAACGTATGCGTTACAGGCGGATCGTATGGGGGGTACTTAACCTTGATGTCCATGGCATTATACCCTGATATATGGCGGTGTGGAGTAGAAATAGCTGGATAGTAAACCTTGTCACTTTCATCAGGAATACCAGTCCACAAAGAAGAAAATACAGGATGGCTGAGTACGGTGACCCAGATAGGCATGGTGAAATAATGATGCAATTGAGTCCTATCACGCACATTGACAAGTTAAAAGCTCCTCTAATGGTTATTCACGGTAAAAATGATACCAGAGTCCCAGTATCCGAGGCTGAGCAGCTAGTGACTATGCTTAGGGAAAGAAGTGTCAACGTGAAATACATTCTACTAGAAGACGAGGGGCATCGTATAGCAAAGATAAGTAATAGAATCCGCGTTTACAGTCAAATGATAGATTTTATACTGGATAAAACGAAAAACCCACATTTCCCATTTAAATTATAAGAAAACAATGCTTGTATGATTAATAAAGCACTTGTATATATGATTATAATATCCCGCTCATATCAATATATTTATAT
>WALV01000066.1 GCA_015522645.1 Candidatus Tiamatella sp. | reverse complement strand
GTAATATGCAGGCATGGGTAGTGTATCACCGCCCAGGCTACAGGGAATCGGAGAAGGAGCTATTGAATTTCCTAAGTGATTTACAGGAATCCATCCATGGGAAACTTAGAGCAATTACTATTGATGAATTTGATAAAGAGTATAATGGAGGTCAAGTTTTCCTATTATTACTCTACAGAGGAGGGCATTACTGCAGTATCATGGAAAAAATTCATGCCGAAAACGGATGCTTCACAGGAATAATCCCACTCGATTTAACCAGTATTGCACTAGCTAGCATAGTCATAAGAAATAAGGATTGCCGAAAGATAAAGCTACTGCATCACAAGCCAAAGAGATGCCTAGCATATTATAATTATGACTTATCCCACATTATATCAAACGTCCGAAACATGACTGGGATAAAGATTGAACCATCGTCACCTGGGGATATCTCACAAAAAGACTGCGTCATCATGTTGACTCTCCTCAAAAGTAAAATAATTCAAAACACGGAAAATATGAGGGTTCTAGTAAATGGGCTATTTCCCCAACTAAAGGACGGATTAGCCTGGTGGATATCTCAAGCACTCGGCTGGTAAATCCGAAACTTCCAAAGCTCTAGCTAGAGCTTCTTGTAGAAACCCTTTTCTGACAAGCTCATGGAAACCCCTATCAGAGTCAACCTTAAAGTACAGTGGAACTCTTTTCTTTGGATCACTAATACATTCCACCAGGATTTCCTTAAAGAGAGACATTACATTATACAAGTTCCTGAGATACTCGTTGTTCTCTAAATAACTTATACAATGCTCCAAAGCTGTTCTCGACGCTATACCCGTTTTACCCAAACTAGTTATTGCAAGCTTCAACCCTCCATCATATACCTCCGAGTGGAAGGGAAAAACGACATTGCCCGTGGAGGCCTTAGTAGCATTGTTTATAAAAACATTGTTTTTACGTAAGAGGTCCGATAATTTGCTATTGAACCGTAAGTCATTAGTCGCTATGACTATGAGAGAGTATTTCCCGTTCAGCTCTCTAGCAAGATCCTCAGGTGCCGTATCGTCATCAATGTATTTGAGTTCGAGGATTCCTGAAGCTTCAAGATCCCTTAATTCCGGAGAGAAATCCTTTGAGTATACTACTACGTTAGCACCCTTACTGGATAAGTACTTCGCTCTCCTAGTTCCTACATTTCCGGCTCCTATCACTGCAATTCTCATTCCCTCAATATCAATGTAAAGCGGGATGTACAATGATATCAGCTCCCGGTGTCACCGATGAATTTACTTAGCAGCTTAACATCCAGAGGACACAGGGGGTCATCTCCCCAGTAATCTCCATTGGCAATGTAAGCTCTATTCCTGCTACCTCCACCACATACGTGTTTGAATGGGCACATAGAACATTTAGGCCCCCTCAAGTGTTTTGAAACATTCAAGAAGGGGCGTAGCCTGGGATTGTTTGCATTCAATATATCCCTCAGCCGGTCTTTCCTAAGGTCACCTATCACTACGTGATCTATGAACTGGCATGGTCTGACGGTTCCATCCGGATATATGCTTGCTGTCTTCCTTCCGCAATCACCTTGAGCCTCAATAAGCGATAAGTATTCCATGAATTCCTCCTTACTACTGGCAAGCTTCCAAGCCATATAGATGCCGACAAAATTTCCTCTGACTACCAGTATTTCCAGCGAACCCTGATATTCTCTCGCAAGCTCTATGAGGTTATCAGCCCACTCGGCCACCATTCTAGGTGTAGGTAGTTCCCTCCTCAACTCTAATCCTCTTCCCACAGTATCAAGCAGGTAAAGGCTCACCCTACTAGCTCCGAGCCGGTAAGCTAAATCAACTATTCTCCCTGTCTCCCTGTAGTTACTAGCGGTGATTGTTGCCCTTACTCCAACAGGTATTTCAGCATCGATTACATTTCGAATACCTTCAATAGCTTTTTCATAGGCACCTTTCATCCCTCTAAAATCGTCGTGCCTGGAGGGGTCAACACTGTCAATACTTATCCCGACATACTTGAATCCCAGGTCAGCCAGGGCATAAGCTACTTTGCCTGTAATCAGCGTCCCATTGCTGCTGAGACTCAACGCGGGTCTACGATAATGTGATAAATACTTAGCAACATCCCAGAACTCCTCTTTTACGAGCGGCTCCCCTCCCGTGAATACTATAAGCGGGGAACCCTGTTCTACGATTTGCGAAGCAATATGCAGTAATTCACCCTTATTAAGCTCCGGATAATTTACCCATGGGCCGCTCCTCATGTAACAATGCCGGCATTGTAAGTTACACTTATAGGTAATATTCCAGAATATAACGGGCTTCATGATATCAGTAAAGCTGGAAGGCTTCGTTTTACCGTATTCGCCTTTTAGTCTCTTTGAAACAGTTCCCTTCCCAGTTACCATAACTGTAACAGGTATCATCCCTGCTCACCTAATAGTACCTGGCTTTAAATCCTCTATACTTCTAATCAATAGCCATTTATGGGGATGGCATTGAGATAAGATTCGATCCCGTAAAAATTCTAGTTTACCCCTATTTACAGCATGTATCATCGCGTAACAACCCATCTCAAATGATCCCGGCGGATAAGCCTCCCTCTGAACTACATGTGTAGTATACTCGTTACGGGCGAGGCATTCACATAAATCGCTATAGTCGCTATAAGGAGTCATAGTCAACATCCCGTTTTCAACAAACCCAAGCTTTCTTCCGTCTAGAGAGGCACCTGGATCTCCGAGAACTCCTTTTCTAGTCAAAGCCAACATTCTATTGTAGACAGTTTCCTCGCTCAAACCAAACAAACGTGAAACAACACTGTATGGCTGAACTTCTAATGGAAGGCTTTTCAGTTTCTCCGCGAGAACGAGTTCATGCTCCTGCAAGGTAGGAATATTATCGGGGGGATTCACATATTTCCCGTTTGACCTTGAGATACCGTTGACGAGATCGTACTTAACACTAAGCTTCCATGTTTTCACTCCGAACAATATAACCCAGTCCTTCACATGATATTCATTGGCTAGATGTTTAATGAAACCAATGAGCTCATCTCTACTTTTTCTCTTGCTAACTATCCATAAGTCAAATAATGGATGATCACGTATATATGCATGTGAAGTATAGGCATCTCGCGCTAGGTAACTAGATATTTCACTGTAGTTACCTTTAGTGGACAGGGCAATCAAAGCCGCTTGCTGGTTCTTAGCTCTATAGTTTAGATAGAAACCTATTCTCTTAATTACGCCAAGAGACTTAAATTTCCTCAGACTACTGAGTAACTGGTTAACTTGGATACCGAGTCTAATGGAAATATCCTGGTAGGGGGTTCTTGATAACGGGAAATTGTATTGAAGTTCATTAAGCAACCTAACATCAGACGCACTAAGACTAATCATCACGGTAACTCACCATTTAAACCTAGCTTACTAATTAGTTCACTGTACTCCCCAGGCCTGTAATCACATGCTGGATCAGATTCGAACGGATCTCCATGTACTGAGAAAGCCCTAGCTCTACTTCCCCCGCAGATATTTTTGAACTCGCATTCACCACATCTACCCTTGAACATTCCCTCTCTAAGCAACTGAAATACTCGCGAGTGCCTATAGATATCTGTCAAGCTTCTAAACCTGACGTTTCCAGCGGAGAGTTTAAGGAATCCGCTTGGATAGACATTACCATCATATGATACAAAAACTATTCCAACACCATCCCTTGTAAACATCCTAGGTACAATGGGTTTTATTGAAGCTTTACCTAGAATGCTCCTCAACCTAGTGACTAGGCGACCATAAAGTCTTCCCATGCCTAATATTTCGTCAGGATTATAACCGTATTCCTCGAGTTTGCTACGAATCCACGCAACACGCCTGTACATAGGCCCCTCTGTGGTTCTAATAATTACACCATACTTAGAGGCTTCATATAGGAAGTGTGAGACATCCTCCCATTCTCGGGGTGTAAGCATTTCCTCAAAGCTAGCTCTCCCAGTAGGTACTAGGTAAAAGACTTCCCAAACACTTATACCTAACTTCTTTACAAGTGCGAAAAGATCGGCCAGGCCCTCTTTCGTGGAATTCATTACAACACTATTAATTTGAACGTTTACACCCTTGACGACTAATTCTCTTGTCACCTTAATACTTTTCTCCCATACGCCTGGTACCCCACGTATTTCATCGTGAATATGCGGTGAAGCTGAGTCGATACTGATTGAAACGGCGTTTACTCCGGACTCAGTGATCCATTTTATATTCTGCTCTAATAGTTCAGTTACAGCAGGAGATAGAGCTGTTTTTATCTTTCTATCAACAGCATACTCTACTATTTCCTTTATATCCTTCCTCATCAAGGGATCTCCGCCTGTTAATACTAATATGGGATAAGGTTGACCGAACTTTGCTATCATATCAATCAACTGAAACGCCTCATCGGCGTCAAGTTCGCCAGGCAAGGGATTTTTTATCGCTTCAGCCCTGCAATGCTTGCATGATAGCTTGCAGGCTTTCGTTGTTTCCCAGAACACTAAGAGAGGCTTTTCTTTCACCGGCCAACTCATACCTCAAACCCTAGGATTCATCGGTTACTACTGAAGGTTTTATGAGTAGATATTTGGCTTGGATATACAGATGTATACATATATATTTCAACCAATACATTACTATAATCGTATAAGGTGAATATCAATGATTGCTCATCCTAGGAGAGTTCAGAAGCTCGGAACGAGCAGCCTTGTATTAGCCTTGCCGAAAGAGTGGGTTAAGAAGCAAGGAATAGATAAGGGGGATGTTCTATACGTAATTGAAGAAGGGGAATCCCTCAGAGTAATAAAACCCATGGAGGAGAGGCTCGGTGAAGCACCAGTACTAGAAGCATACAAGCTTAAGGATCCCCAGATAATATCACTCGCAGCGAATTGCTTATACATCCTCGGATACAATGACTATGTTATTGACCTGAAGAACCTTCCAGCAGAAGTTCAATTGATGCTTAAAAAACACGCTTCCAGGCTAATCGGTATCGAGATCTCATACATTGATAAAGATAAGATCGGAGTTAAAAATATTATGAATCTAGAGACGATAAACCCGTACACAAGCATTAAGAGCATGGGTATAGCAGTGTCGCAAGTATTCGAACTACTCTCCAAGGCAGCTAGGGGGGAATGGGGAATTCTATCACTCACAGACGAACTGAGGGACGAGATTTTCAGGCTGCAGCACCTCATAGTGAAGTACCTGAGCTCAAGGATGTTACCGGGGACTGATGATAGCAGGGTTTACAGCTTGTTGCTCGGAACCAGCCTCCTGGGAATTATTTCAGAGGATTCCTATAATATAGCTAGAATACTGATGAAGCGAAAAGAGACACCGAGCAAAGAAGTATTAGGCATAATTGATAAGGTAACAAAGCTTATGCCGATTGTAACCTCTAACTTAACCAATCCCGGCATCACTAAATCCAAGGAACTCATAAATGAAACCTCTGAAATCCGGAGGGAACTCAATAATATTATAGTGGCAACTGGAAAAGTCATTGATGCTATACTATCGCAGTTCTTATTGACAGTAGTTAGCATACTATGGATAGTGTCAACAATATCGGTATGCAACTCACTAGCCTCCGAAGATATCTGGAAGAAGAAAAGGTGAATAACTGGTTTGGAAAGCATTGCAATAATAGGCCTAGGAAATATAGGTTTACGTACCCTTTGGAGACTCACTAATCTAGGTTATAGAGCTATAGGCCTAGACTCCTCTTTAACCTCTGTAAAGAAGGCGGCAGAATTGGGGCTTAAAGCCGTCCTCGGAGACGCGTCTAATCCTACAGTAATAAGTGAAGCGATAGGATCGAATATAGAGTTAGTGGTTACCGCGCTCCCTGGAAGCATCGCCTATAATATAGTGAGGAAACTGGTGGATCACGGGTATAATGTGGTTGACGTGTCTTTCTTCCCAGAAGATCCAGTGGAATTAGATGGAATAGCTAAAGTTAATGACTCCACTGTGGTGATAGACACTGGTATAGCTCCGGGGTATTCTAATTTCCTAGTCGGTAAAGCTGTGAAAGTGGTCAAGGCAACGAAGGGCCATATATATGTAGGGGGGTTATCAAGGGAACCCTATCCACCGCTAGGAATAGCTGCTACGTGGAGCACATATGATCTACTAGAGGAGTACATTAGGCCGGCTAGACTCATACTTAACGGTAAAATGGTAAGTGTAAACCCGCTGGACACGGAGTTATCTTATCTCGATTTCCCGGGAGTAGGAAGGCTAGAGGCTTTTCCCACTGATGGATTAAGAACACTCCTATATAGCTATCCCAATATGAACGAGTTAGCTGAGTATACTTTGAGAAGGCCAGGGCATATAGATTTCCTCAAATCACTAGCTAAACTAGGATTCCTAGAGGATTCTCCATTAAAGCTCACCGGCTGTACAATATCTCCTAGAGAGTGCTTAGCTCGAATGATCGAGAAAGCTGTTTCCAATATAGAAGACATAGTGGTGATGAGTATTGAAGCCGAAGGAGAAGATGGTCTCTACCAGGCATTCCTAAAGGTTTACCCGGAAAATAACTGGTCTGCAATGGCCAGGGCAACATCCGCATTCCAGGTAGCAGTTACTCGTCTTTTAGTTGAACACGGCCTACCAGAGGGTCTAATATTTCCTGAAAAGATAGGTGAAACTTTGGATTTAGCTAGTATACTAGAAAAATACTTGGAGGAAGAGAAGCTACCTATCTCTGAAGCTTGGAGCTGATCATCCGACCGGATATAAAGGAATCACTGTTTACCTAGTTATTGGTGAAGCAAATGCTGCTACAGTTATCACAGTTAGAAGCGTGGTTGTTCGAGGGGAATACGGGGTTAGTAACAGGTACGATTATAGCTGCTTATTTCCTCCTATTTCTCCTAGCCTTGAGGAACCCAGGCTCCCGAGCCCCTCTCTTCCGGTTATCAGTAATAATAGTTATCGTTGGATTCGTCGTCATCAACTTCCTCGCAAGTCTCCCCAAATTTGTAGTAGCTGAAAACTTAACTTATGCAGTACTATTCACTATCTCCCTAGTCTTCAGCGATGGAAGAGGAGGAAAACTCCTCTCAATGCTTCTTTCCATGTTTATAGCAGGCAGAGTTTCTGGAAGCATCTTATCCTCGGCAGGTAACATGGAACCTATAACGGTAAGCCATATACTTATAGAGGTACACCTGCTATTCGTTGGTGTAATCTCATGGATATTACTTACTATGCCGAAAACTACCTGGGAGGTATTGGAGAAAGAGTTCGCTGAACCGCCATCTGAGTAATTCAAGGAGACTCTGCTATTTCAATACAAGGACCATTACCTCTTTCCAGGAGTGTCACATTCATTAACGGGTGTACTTCAGCCCACATACCGTGATCCGTATCCACTACAAGCGGGCCGGATACGACTAGTTCGTCTCCCTCACAAACCTTCCCGCCGAGAGCCTGGTATAATAACCGGTTCCTGCTATGGGGCTGGATTTCCACATGCAAATGCCCGTGTCTGAGCACTATACTACCTCCGCTGAGGACTCCGGTTATATTTAGCTGGTTCAAGTCAAAACAATAGTCCCCATCCTCGAACATCTTAGGAATATTAGCCACAATTCCCTTTACGGTTACACAGCTTTCTACTATACGTAGCCTCTCTGGATCATGGGTGTATTTGAAGACGTTCTGCACGGTTCCACAAGCCGTGTTCTGCACGCTCCATCTATTACTGGTCCAGCTCGACGGTTTGAACGGATACGAGAGAATACTTGCATTTACAGTCATCACACTTAAAGCGGGAATAGCTACTACTACCACTAGTATAAGAGCGGCTGTAGAAAGGGCTTTTTGCTTTTGGATAGATACGAACGGTATCACTGTTGCTATGAGGGCTATTGCTCCTACAGGTGAGAGATAGAATATTGTTGAAAGCATATAAACCAATACTCCTAATACACTTGCAATACCTGCTAGGGCCCCTTTCTCCCTCCATGCTTTTATACTCAGCGCGGTCGCTACACCAGTTACTATCCCGAAGACGCTTAGAGCAGTGTGTATTCCATCGTCACCGTAGTAGAGGACTCCTATTAGAGTAGCGAAGACCCCGTCGAAGCCTCCGGCAACTATTCCCATGCACGTGTAACCGCATTTGCCTTTAGTGTAACTAGAAACGTAGGCTTCGATGCTTCGGAGTATTAGGCTTAAATAGGCTACAAGTGGGAAGATCGCATGTGTCTCTAGAAGGATTGGAATAGCTATAATGTTAGAGAATAAAACCGCCAGTAGAGACTCCGTGGGAGACAGCAGGGCTGCCGCTACCACGACTGCAGCTACCTGAGGACCATACCCTTGGAATAGGCTCGGCGCATTCACCATGACAGAGAATCCTATAATACCAGTTACCAGGGATATTATCCACGGTTTAGATCCGCTGAAACGCATTTCTAACCGCCTAGTGATCATCCTCTCATACCTTGCATGAGATAGGCGCCTGACGAACCAACCCATGCTACTAGCTCTACGAATCTGAGAGCGTCCTCAGCTGACTCGGCGTCATACTGTATCCTATAGCTGTCGACTCGAACGGCCCCAGGGATCATTTCAGCCATATCTGCATAGAGAGGCTCTCTAAGCCACAGTTCAACGTTGATAGGGGTTTTCCATGTTATAGGACGAATTTCACCCTCATTGAACTTCTCCATGGAAGAGTTAATAGCTTTCCACACGGCGGATTCTATTCTAGCCTTATCCTGATACCAGGCTGCAAGCCTACCAGCTCCCTCTTTCAGTGCTAGGAAAACTATATCCCTAGATATACTCTCAACTTGGCCCCTCAGCCTCTCGTCTCCGGCAACCATTATAACTGGAACGCCTTTCTCACCCGCGTAAAGGGCGTTCAATAAAAACTCGCTGGCATGAATACCGTTAAGCTCGACTCGGTAAATGGTTCTAGAACTATAAGTGTGGTCTAGGAACCCTCCTCTTGTTCCTGCTGCTGAGTGATACCCTATAAATAGTGCTGCATCAGCCTTCTCCACCCCTAATACCATGCTATATGGCCTCGGATAACCTTGTAATAGTGTGGCTCCCTCCCTTACTTTCATATACTCAATATTCCCCATGTACCCGTGGCTATCGGCGATGAAAACCTCGTCACAACCGTTTGCTAGTAACGCCTCTGAAACAAGGTTGGCCATCCACGTTATGATTTCCCTTGCATCACGGTATAACGGGTACCCAGGCCCTACTTGGGATAAACCATTTATTCCGGGGAGGCCTTCTAGGTCTATGGAAACATAGGATTTCACACCCAATCACCAGGATAATAATTATTTGTACAGTATAATAAAAACAAGCAACCGCTAAAGCCGAGGGTTATTAAGAGTGGTTGTTTATAAAATGCTTCAAACCAAAGATTCTCCCGGTGCATACAATTGCGGATACCGATTTCCAAGCCTCTCATGGGAAAGGAAGAAGAGGAGGCAGTGAGAAGGGTAATGGTTTCTGGAATACTCGCACATGGACCTGAGGTCGAGAGGTTCGAGGAAGAGTTTGCTGAATACTTGGGAGTGAAGCATGTAGTTGCAGTGTCAAATGGTACGTTAGCATTAGATACCGCCCTAAAAGCAGCTGGAATAAAGGAGGGAGACGAGGTTATAACAACACCCTTCACTTTTATAGCGACCGCTAACTCCATAATATACCAAGGTGCTAGGCCTGTTTTCGCTGATATAGACTCTGAGACTTATACGATTGACCCGGATAAAGTACTTGAACTAGTGAACAGTAAGACTCGAGCAATTATAGTCGTCCATTTATATGGACACCCAGCAGATATGGACTCCATAAAAGAGATAGCGGAAGACCATAATCTCTTACTTATCGAGGATGCAGCTCAGGCTCATGGAGCAATGTATAAAGGAGAGAAGGTAGGTTCAATAGGAGACGTGGGTGTCTTCAGTTTCTATCCGACGAAGAACATGACTACTGGAGAGGGTGGTGCGATAGTAACGAATCAAGATGAAATAGCGAGGAAAGCTAGATTGCTGAGGAATCACGGGCAGGAAAGAAAGTATTACCATACTGTCCTGGGTTACAATTATAGGATGACAAGTATAGCTGCCGCTATTGGCCGTGTCCAGCTTAGAAGGCTTGATGAAATGAATAAAGCTAGGAGGAGGAACGCCGAGTTACTGACTCAGGTTGTCAGGAAAATCAAAGGAATAGAGCCGCCTGTGGAGAAGGAATGGGCGTATCACGTATATCACCAGTATGTTATCAGGGTTAAGAGTGATTGCTTATTCGGTAGGAACAGGTTGAAAGAACTGTTAGAGGAAAAAGGGATAGGTACAGGCATACATTATCCTTTAACGATCCCTGAACAACCATTGTATGAGAAACTGGGTATCGGGTGCGTGAAAACATGCGAGAACGCTGTGAACGCGTCTAGGGAAGTGCTTAGCTTGCCTGTTCACCCACTGGTTACTTCGGAGGACATTAATTACATTGGGGAAATTCTACGGGAACTTTGCGGATAGCCCGTTAATATAATTATTGTATCCAATAAGCCCCCTGTTCAGGTAATCTTTTAGGTCTTGGTAATCGGGTGATTCCTCTATAACTATTTCTTTGTCTGACTCTGTTGATTCGAGTATCTTATCGCATAGGTATACCGATGCTATGGCTTGATATACGTCGACAGGCGGGTCTTTTTTCTCCATGTATCTTTTGATTGTTTCGAGGTCCTCCAAGTAAAGTGGTTCCTCTTTCTTTACGTTAACACTGGTTTCCTCGTCGCCCTTGTATAATTTCAATTCTTGCTTCATATAGTCGAGGAAAACTACCCCCTTAGTCGTAGTCAAATACATTATTCTAAGCTTGAACGGGGTTATCCTATTAACCTCAATGCTAGCAAACCCTCTATCCGCATAGCTGAATATCCCCAAACTATGATCCGTTAGCCCAGATACTAAGCCCTTAATAGTATACGATCTAACTCTAGATGGGAGGCTCTTGAATACCGTTAAAACATTATCAGTCTCATGTACACCTAAATCATAAACCACGTCTACGTCAGCCACCCTAGGAGTATAAGGCCCTACACGCCGGGCAAGATAAGTGAGCACCTTACCTAGCTCCCCTCTACCAAGACGCCTATGGAAGGACTGGACAGCAGGATTAAAACGCTCAATATGACCTACACTAACCCACAGATCCATATCTCCGGCAATATCAGCAAGCCTTGCAGACGAGGATATGGTGTTTGTAAGCGGTTTCTCGATGAGGAATCCATTCACTCCCTTATTAACTAACTGCTCGAATACTTGCATGTGCAAACTAGTCGGTATAGCTATAACTGCAAAGTCAACAGAATTCCCCTCTATCTCGTCAACACTCTTAACAGGTTTTCCACCGAATTTCCTTGAAGCCAATAAAGCATTATCATATAATGTATCAACTATATAGGATAACTCAATTGACCCAGGTAATTCCTCACCTATTCTACTTAAAACCCTTGCATGCGCACGGCCCATAAAGCCTGCTCCCACAACAGCTACTCTCACAGTATCCTCCAATCCAACCGCCTGATTAGAACTTGATGGTAAGGCGGATTAAATTTATCAACGCATACCTCCCAGGGTTCTGAGAGCGAAACCTATATATTCGCCCAGATCACTAGACCCTCTAATAGCCTCCAATATTTTCAGGGGATCCATTCCATTAGAGACAAGCCTCCATGTAGTATCAAGGAACTTATGCTGGTCCCAAGACTCGGGACCACACCCCCTTATATAATAATAAAGCCCGAGTGCTTTCTCCAAGTTATACCCGTGGAAAAGAATAAGGTAAGCTACAACAATAGTACCTGTCCTCCCGCATCCAGCATAGCAGTGAACATACACACTCTTCTTCCCAACAAAGTGGTTCAGATATAATTTTTCAATAGCTTTTCCCGCATTATATATAGGTTCAATGCTCAGGTTATTTATCGGGATAACCAACCGTTGTGCTCCTCTCACAGGGCAATCAGTTTCCAGTGAAATCACAAAGTCGACATCAATATCATAGTCAGTAAGGTCTATGCAGCCTGGACCAACGTAAAGCCTCTCAATTATCCGTGCGGGGTAACTCACTAGTGGGACACCTTGTGTTAACATCTTTAGCAGCCTAAGTTAAAGATAGTTGTACCTACCTAGTAGATTAGCGAAGGCTATAAACTGTCGTATTCTTATTTGCTATTATGGGATATTGCAGTGTCTATGGAGAAGAAAGAACATGGATATCTCAGAGTCTTTGACGCGTATCGGCCAACGACTTTCTATGTTATCCTAGTGTGGCTCTTAGGATTGGCTATTATAATTTATGGCATCCTAGTACGGAATTTTATATCACTGATACTGCTAGTCTTACCATTATGGTTGTATGGTTATGTAGAGAAGAGGATGAAACCGCTTCATGACAGTAGGTTTAGTATTGTGGGTAAGGATCTTGTTATAGAGTTTCGTAAAATTCCGCGTATAAGTAAGCTTAGTGTGGGAAGGCTTTCCGTAGTTCATCAGGTAAAGGAATCTGGGGAAGAAGTGCATGTTGAATTCAATGAAAAATCCAGTGTTTCCTATAAACTGGAGAATCCTACTGTAATTTCTACCGGATTATTTGACAGTAATGTTTATACCGGTGTCAGGGTCGACCCTACTTTCCTGGCGGCGGTTTTCGAGGATGCTTACAGGCTAGAATATGATGATCGTATAGTTTACCTTGGCATTATAAAACCAATTAACCTTGAAATTGTAGATGACGCGGGATTCAATGCTTCACTAGATAATAATGCACTGAAAGTCGGAGTCAGAGGTGAATTGAAGCCACCTATTATAGTGAAATCGTACAGTAAATGCTGCGGGTTCTATTCCAAGAAAGTCCAGATCGAGAAGGTGGAGGATCCTGTTACCGAGCTGGAGGTTAAGCTTGGAATACCGGAGAACACTGGGATAGCTATCATACCAGATAAGCCGTACCTGCCGAGCCTCTTGGGAGGGATTCTATCATCATTAAACTATCCCGTGTCATACGTGTCTAACCACCCGGAATCAGAGCTCATAGTTGAAATTGAAGACTCTACAGGTAGAAGCGGGGAGATTATTATTAAACCATCCAAACAACCTTAGTAACTATGACAGGCTAGGTGTTCAGTTAAATGCCTGGACAAGCTAAAGCACCCAGAAATCTAGTTCATCTCTCGGGCAACACATACCTACTAAGGGGGAGCCCCATTACAATAGTATACAAGGAGGGCGATGCAGCATACATTATAGATCCCGGGCATGGTAGTAAGAGAGTCAAACAGCTTAGGCAAGCCCTAAGTGATCTGAGCGTATCTAAGTCCGTTGTATTGATAACTCATTACCACAGCGACCACCTCGGTATAACGGGGAAACTGGAGCCAGATGAAGTTATTGCCCCCGATCAGGATGCGTTATTTGTCAAGGATCCGGAGCTCAGAATACTAGTAACGTTTGGCTACCCCATACCTCCAGGGCATCCCTCCCTACCTTTCGATGCTCCAGGCGTAGAGGTTACCAGGCGACTGAAACCGGGATTACCTGTCGGCCCCCTAGAAACAGTGCACCTGCCAGGTCACACTCCCGGTCAAGTAGGTGTAATTACACCGGACAACGTGTTATACCTCGCTGACTCAGCTTTCGGGCCTAGAGTGTTAGAAAACTATTATATTCCGTATCACCTCGATTACCCCAGAGCTCTGAGAATACTCTATAAAATAAGAGACGAAATAGCCCGGGATGCTGATACTATTGTTTTCGGGCATGGACCTCTTGTAGGTAAATTAGAGGCATTAGCGATAATAGACGAGAACATAAGGCACCACGAGGAGATTATGCGGAAAACTATTGAAAATGCACCAGGTTACACTGTAGAAGAGATTGTGACAAGAATCCTCCTAGAGGCAGGGAGGAAGCCTACGCTTCAACTAGTTCTACTAGCATCTGGGTCTATAAGAAGCATTATAGCTAAAGAGTATGGGTTAGATATTAGTGAAGGTAGAATTATTGCCAGGAGGGATTAGACTTAATGAACTTTCCACCCCTGCATTTCTTCATGCCTAGGAAGCCGCCTAGGAATCCCATGATTGCTGCAGCAACGATTGACGATATTAGTGCTATGGCGGCTGTTACGACTCCTACAGCTACTCCTAGTAGCGGGGACCCTAGAACACTAGTCACCAGTGTAATCAAGCTGAAGTATATGAGTGACGCTAGAATAGAAGAGGAGAAACCAGCTATAAGGCCTTTCATAGGATTACAGGCATAGTATCCGGCAACTAGTCCTCCTATGACCCCTGCCAGTATGAATCCTCCGATAAATCCTATAGGGACTATTGTGAAGGCAATGAATAATACAAATAACGTGATAGTACCTATAAGTATTGCTTTTCCAAGCAAGGTCACCAGCCTGGGTGTTAATTCTCTCTACCTGCATAATAAACATTCCATTAGACCAGGAATATATAGGCCATTACCATTACTGTTGTAATTATTACTGTAATGAAGCTCAAAAGCAAAGATTTACTCATCTTCGCCTCGAAATACTCTACTGTTAAGGCTAGACACAGGTGAATAGGGCTAACCATTACACCCATATATCCCCCGGTAAACGCTGCTAGTAACACTGGTGCCACGATGGAGGTATGGCTAGGCATTATGAATGGTAAAAGTAGGGGGATTGCTGTAGCTGCAAAGAAGTTCTCTCCTCCAGCAGCTAAGCCAGCTATGAATGTGATTAAGTAAGCAACTATATACGTGTTAAGTCCTGAGGATGTTGCTAGATGTAGGAGATCACTAGGAGCGCTTGTCCTGATAAGTAATTCTTTGAAGAATAGGCTTAGAATCAAAACACCTAGTATGGTTGGCCTTGAAGCGAATTCAACCGCATTCTCAACCATCTTTCCAGTCGGCTTGTAATATATAATCGCTAAGAATAGTGTTATTATGAGGCTAATGATCATGTCTATATTTAATAGTATGACTAGTGCCGCTATTAATATGAAGGGCCATAAGCCGTATAGCAGATCTATCCAGGAACCCTCCTTTTCCTGGCTAACACAATCCTTGTTTTTCAACAGAAAATACGCTACGATTACTCCAGCAATTATAGCTGCAATACTAGCTGGCCAGGTTATTCTGATAATAGTTCCCTCCTTAACGCTTAGGACTGCTGCAGTTATGATTAGACTCTGGAAGAGCGGCCATACAGGTACCCAGATATGCCTGAACCAGAAGTTGAGGTAGACGGCTGTTTCTTTATCTAACTTCATCTCTTTCAGATATCTGTCCCTAACAATTATAGCTGACACGAGTGCCCCGCCAGGCATTGGTAAAAGACCTACAAGGCTTGGGACAGCTAACCCTCCGAACCTGCATCCTCCCTTGCTAGCTCCTTTCAGCAACCTATCTAGGACGCCTACTTCCTTGAGGATCCCGGCTGTAAGAAGTGAAAGATAGAGTATGATTATAGCTCTAACATCGTTCCAGGAGAAAAATGCGATTGTTGCATTCTTAAGTATCTCGCCTGTTCCCGCTAGACACGCGAATGAAACAACCATGACAAGTATACTATAGAAAGCCTTCGCCCCCTTGCCCGATGCTATCACTAGTAACGCGTAGGCTATTATGAACGCTGTCAGCCCGTGGAGCAGGGGTAAATTCACAGCTCACTCCTCCATAGAAAGGGATACAAATGCCATGTAGTATATATCGGTTACTCAAATACTATTCCAGGAAGATTCAAATCTAAGTATAACGCATTTAATAATGAATAGGGGGTTAATTGTTTTTGAAACCGTCTACATTAAGGAAAACTAGTAGGATAGGAATAATAGAAACATTAGCTATATTGGCTGTATCTCTAGGATACCTACCTTTCGGTTACGCTAGGATCCACGCGAAGCTTATTGTTTACGGTCTTGTACCAGTTTTCGTTTACTCGATAGCCATGGTTTACCTGGCGTCGGCAAAGCCTGGGCATGATAGAGTTATATTCCCATGGTTGCTAGCAACTTATCCATTTATACTCGTAACACCTTTCGTATCACTCCTAGGGAGTTTCACTATTCTCATGTACTACTATGGTGCAACATTGATATTCGCGTCAATACCTTTCTTCCTCGGTTATTTAACGAAGAAGGGGAGTCTTAGGATAAGCCTAGGATTACTAGGCCTCTCCATGCTTCAAACAGGGGTTATATTGATCGCAAGCATAGTAACGTATGGCTCGAGCTTGAAGCCCCCTGAGATAGGGACCGCTGTTCTATTAGCATTCCCTGTCACGGCAATATACGCCATCTCAGTACACGCCGTCCCTAAAACATTTAGATCGGAACCGGAGAAGCTATCAACCATTATACTGTCCGCTGTCTTAATACTTGCAACAATAGCATATACAGTAGGCTACTACAGGTATGCAATAATGCTTTACGCTGTCTCCTTCTTTGCCTACCCCATATCGATACGCCTGTATAAAATAAGGGAATGGGAGAGAAGTATAAAGGCCAAGAAAGATACTCCGGGTAAACCCGGGAACCTCTACTTCATATACAGCCATTATTTCGTGTGGCTCTTCACGATCCTAACGCCAATAACTACATACATGTACCTAGAAGGATCGATTAAAGACATCTACACCCTCATACACGTGTTAACTATAGGTTTCATAGGAATGCACATCTACATTCACGCACCAATGATGGTGCCCGTGGTAATAAATGTGAAAACGAAGAGGAGATACACGATACTTCCACCATTATTCCTAACACTTGCAGTTATACTGTGGCCGTTCTCCGGCGCTCTATCCTATATACTGGTAGCGTTAAGTCTATGCAGGCTATTCGACATTATTTTGGGATATGTACCCGAAAAACTGTACACACTATTCCAAGTCAAATAACCTTTCAAGTCTAGAATATTGTTTATACTAGAAGATGAACAAGGTATTAGTCACGGTGAATGCATGTTGCCTAGATACCCGAATAGACCTTATATCGGAGTAGGAGCCCTCGTTGTTGAGGAGGGTAGAGTGTTAATGGTAAAAAGGAAGTATCCGCCGAGAAAGGGTTACTGGAGCATTCCAGGAGGCCATGTTGAACTAGGGGAGAGAGTGGAGGACGCTGCGGTTAGGGAATTAAGAGAGGAGACCGGTTTAGAAGCTGAGCCGTTAGGAATAGTTAACCTTGACGAGTTAATAGTGTATGATAAAGAAGGAGCAGTCGAATATCACTATGTGCTCGTGGATGTTTTAGTGGAAAGGAAAAGCGGTGAGCTGCAAGCAAGCAGTGATGCTCTAGATGCCAGGTGGATGGATATAAGTGAAGTTGCAGGGAGAACCGATGTGACTATGAGTACGAGGGGGTTGATGGAGAAGATTATAAGAGGAGAAGTAAGGTTAGATAAACCGTTTAAACCGAAGCTTACAAGCTACACGTGCTAAATAAGACCATTAAGCTTCCTCCGCAAAATTTCGGCAATCTCCCTAGGATCCCCTTTCCCATCGAGTTTCCTCATTACTCTACCAATCAAATAGTTGAAAGCTTGTTTCCTTCCTCTCAACAGGTCATTAACGGCCTTCGATTCCTCTATCAATACCTTCTCAACAGCCTTCTCTAACGCATCTCCTCTAGGAAGCTTACCCTCATACTCCATTATCCTCTTAACACTTTCTTTGGTCTCCATTGCTTTCGGCAGAATAACAAACTTCACCATCTCTCTATGAACAATATTCCTATCAAGCAGTTCAGCTAGGTAGGCTATGTCAACTGCTGGGGGAACATACTCTAATCCTTTCTTATCCCTTAGACCCTTAACCACGTTACCTAGCATCCAAGCTATTAGATGGGGGTTCCTGTATATGGATAATGCCGTCCTAAACGTTTTAGCTAGATCCAATTCCCTTATTATACTCCAAGCCAACCCCTTATCTATTCCATACCTGTTCATATCGCTCCAGAGTTTAAGCGGTGTGAATTCGAGAGCTGCCTCGGCTTTAACCAGCATGGATCTAGTAACTCTGAGAGGAGGTAGGTCTGGGTCAGGGAAATACATGTAATCCGTTTCCTCCTCCTTGCTCCGGGTGGCCTTACTTACCCCTTTAACTGTATCCCAGTGCCTCGTCTCCCTAGCTATCTTCCCTCCAGCATCAACGATTTTCGTTTGCCTCAAAATCTCGTACCTTAAACCCCTCTCTACCTCAATAAGGCTGCCAATATTCTTTAACTCAACTCTCCCACCTCCCCCCTCTACGCTTATATTAGCGTCTACCCTAAACGCCCCTGGGAGTCTAGGGTCAGTTATTCCCAAATACCATAATGTTAGAAGAAGATTTTCCACTGCTATCCTAGCTTGCCTAGCATCATGTAACTCAGGCCTAGTAACAATCTCAAGCAAACCAACACCGCTCCTATTGTAGTCCACTAGAACCACTCTACTCCCTATTATTCCACCTTTCTCGTAAACAGCTTTACCAGGATCCTCCTCTATATTGATCCTATCCAACCCAACGCTATGTATGCTCCAGTCTTTAGGGTCAATATAGTCTAGTCTCCCTCCAAGGCAAACAGGAGCACCGGCTACAGTCTTGTACTGTGTTATCTGATAGTTCTTAGGTAGATCTGGATAGAAATAGTGTTTCCTAGTGAATATGAGCCATTCAGGTATTTCGCAGTTCAGCGATTTTGACGCTGTCACGGCGAGCTCTATAGCTTTCCTATTGACTACGGGTAGTGCACCTGGAAATCCCATGCATACAGGGCAAACATTAGTGTTCGGCGGTTTATCTCTATAATCTACTGGGCAATTACAGAATAGCTTGGTTTTAGCCCCTGTTATCTGGACGTGTATTTCTAGTCCTATCGTCACTTTCCTAGCCACAAAGATCACCTCATTGTAAAGGTGTTATGACACCAACCTCATCCTCAACAATGCTTGCCAAACCAAATAGTCGAGATTCAGAGAAAACGGGACCCATCCACTGGATACCTATGGGAAAACCGCTGATAATTCCTGCCGGCTGTACTAGCGCCGGTATACCCGCTAGATTCGCGGTTACTGTCATTACATCCATAGTGTACATCTTCACCGGATCCTCTAGCTTCTCCCCAAGCTTTGGTGGGAGAATAGGGCTTACCGGACTTATAATGGCCTGGTAATCCTTGAATAACTTGGCTAATGAATCTCTAATCAACCTTCTCAGCTTAGTCGCCTTAACGTAATACTCCCTACTGTATCCCTCCATGAGAACATACGCTCCCATAAGGATCCTTGTTTTTACCTCGACCCCGAAATATTCCCCGCGGGCTTTAGCGGCGCAATCCCAGTATCCACGGCATTCTTTGACGCGGTTACCATGTATAACACCGTCATATCTTGCAAGATTACTTGAAGCCTCAGCCATCGCTATAACATAATAGGCTGGAAGGGAATACCTAAGGGACTTGATGCTTACCATGTCTATAGTGAAACCATGAGACTCGAGGAGGCTAATAGTGTTCCAGAATATTTTCAGTATTCCCTCGTCCACGCCGTCCATAAGTTCTCTAATAACAGCAATACGTGTTTTACCAGGGTCAACCCTGTCTATAGGGTACTCTTGTTCCACACCCAAGGTTGTAGAGTCCCTAGGGTCGTCTCCTTTAATAGTATTGTAGAGCAACGCTAGATCCTTCACTGTCCTCGCCATGGGTGATATTTGCTCTAGACTATTAGCATAAGGGATTAGCCCATACCTGCTTACAGTGCCGTAGGTCGGTTTAAGGGCTACTGTACCAGTATAAGCTGCCGGTAATCGGACGCTTCCACCTGTATCGCTTCCTAATGCTAGGTCGGCTCCACCGTATGCAAGTACTGCACCGCTTCCACCACTACTTCCTCCCGCCGTACAGTCCAGGCACCATGGATTGTGAACCGGCCCGTATGGAGTGTTCTCACTAGTCGATCCCATTGCGAATTCATCCATATTTGTTTTACCAATAATAACGGCTCCTTCGTAGAGTAGTTTCTCTATTACAGTTGCGTTGTAGGGTGGAATGTACCCTGAAAGCATTCGTGAAGCCGCTGTGGTAGGCATCCAGCTTGTGGAAATGTTATCCTTTACAGCTACTATTACCCCTGAAAGTCTACCTTTCCTCTTTAACTGCCTACCCAGATCTTCCTTGAGCTTCCCCATGTTTTCCACATAGGCGTAGGCGTTAACTTTAGGTTCCCATCGGTTGATTTTATCTAGTATTTCTTCAAGGTGGTCATATGGATCCAGACGATCGTTCAATACTTCTAAAGATACTTTTACAGCCTGAATCAATCGTATCCACCCTTCCATGGAGCCACTACGTAGTCATCCCTGAACCGTCCTTTCAGGCTCCTCCTAATCTCCTCAGCCGGGAAAGGCTCCGGGTTGTCCTCCCTCGTCTTCCCAGATACCTCTAACACATGGTATAACGGTTTCAAGTCCTCAACATTTACCTCGTCGAGCTGGGAGAAGAATCGCTTAATACTAGTTATCCTATCACATATTTCAATCTCTTCACTCCTAGATAAGTAGAGGCTAGTTCTCTCGGCTAGCTTATGTAGGATAACACATTCATCTTCAGTTAAAACGCACACCTCGCACCCCAAGTTAAGATTCACTAGTAGCGATTTTGGTGATACGGTATATAAGAATTAAGAATCACGTTAATTTTAGAATGATGATGAGGAGTGTACAGTAGACCATGAACCTAGCGAACTCGCGCCACCCTAGCCTCCTAATTTCGTGGGGCGTGGCTTTTATCTTCTTGGGGTTCTTTATTTGAACGAGGAATTTTACTGTGGGCTCAGCAATAGGTATAACTAGGAATATATTATATAGAACCGGGATGAATGCAGGTAGCCATAGGGTCAACGCTACTTTCGGGTCGAATTCCCTGTAGGGGAGAACAGACTCTATGTACGCTGATGTAGCCATGACGTATATGCTAGAAAGCAGCCAGAGCACGAAAACGTCTGCACGTAAAGCGTTCGTCACAGCTACAGGAATGTTAAGAGCTGCGAGAACAGGGATCGCTGACCCTGTTATATAAACATACGGGTCACGCCACTTCCTCCTATTAACCAGCAGGAAATGCGACCCTAGGATAACAACTGAAACCGCTAGAGACAACGCTAGTGTCTTCACACCCAGCACTAACAAGCAAAAGTATGGTAAAGCATTGACTATCCCTAAGTAAAACAGGTCTCTCAAATCCCAAGTTCTAGCGGCATTCAAAATTGGGTCAAAAGTAAACATGTGCAGTAAAACCAGGAGGATACCAGCACTCCATTCACGAACACCAGCCTTAGCCACCGCTAATCCATAAATCGTGGATACTAGCATAAACCCTGCCGCACTCGGCTCTTTTGGTATACCAATGTATTTTGAAGCCATCCCGCTATTAACCCCCTAACCGATTACCCTGCTTCCAGGCCAATTCTTATTGGAATGCTTCATAATGTAATTATTAGGGGCTAATGAGGATCGATGGGCAGACTCTAGACTCTCTAAAATAGAATAGGGGGTGTGAGGAAGCTCTGCAACACTGAAGCCCCTCTAATCCACTTCTCCGGTAACTGTAACCACTACACGTCTCATAGACCTGGGGCCATCTAGCTCAACCAGGAAAATATTCTGCCACGTCCCCCTAACTAGCCTCCCATCCTCAACGGGGAAGGTTCTGTCAGCTCCTATGAAGCCTGCTGCCAAATGCGCGTGTGCATTATTATCTATCCTGTTATGCATCCAGCCACCACCGGGTCGGAACAGCTCCCTAATCAGTTCGGTGAAGTCGTTCAATAGTCCATGCTCGTTCTCGTTTGCTAAGATAGCTGCAGTAGCGTGGGGGACGAAGATGTGTGTTAACCCAGTTCTCACGCCGCTCTCACCGACAACACCTTCAACATCTCTCGTAATATCGATGAATTCAATCAGTTTGCTCGTCTTATACTTTAATTCCCTACGGTAGACTTTGAAACCCACCACGTCTAATCACCTTATTAGTATTCTTTTCTGGATAAGAAAAAATAGCATATCTACCGAATTCTCCTCCTGGGTTCCATGGTATTGGAGCGGAGAGTTGTACCTTACATACCGTCACCTAGGAGAGTCATTACAACCGCTCTCAACGAGGCTCTAGCGGATCGAGCGAGGCTTCTCGTAGATCTAGGTTCCGGCGATGGAAGAGTCTTAGTCATGGCTGCGAAGTATTATGGGTTGAAAGCTATAGGTTACGAGATAGACGAGGATCTCTGCGTGTTGGCAGAGGCTAATGCTAGGGAAAACGGTGTCAAGGACCTTGTTGAGGTCCGGTGCGAAAGTTTCTATGACGCCGACTTAAGTGACGCAGATATCGTTTACGCCTACCTGTATTCTAGTATTCTAGATGAACTGAAGCCCGTTTTCAAAGGCTCCCCGTTCTTCTCTAGAATAGTAGTTGTAGATCTCTTCATTCCGGGATGGCATCCGGTTAGAATCAAGAGATTACTTGATGAGGCTGGTGTTATGAGGAGTGTAGGTGTTTACTTCCATGGGATTAGTGACGATCCGGTGAAAACAGGTTTATCCCACTTTAAGCCTTCCTAGATTTCTTTTCCGACATACACGGTTAACCCACTAATGTAAAATCATTGGTTAATAAATACTCTGGATACCAAATCAAATCACTGTGGTGAGGTAATATGAGGAGCAGGAAGAACTGTTTCAGAATAGAGTACAGGATAACGTCAACGGACACCGAGTCACTGATACCCACAGGCAAACTGTTGGAACCGGTAGTCAGGAGGTACAAGTAATTTTTCCCTAATGATTCTAATAAT
>WALV01000065.1 GCA_015522645.1 Candidatus Tiamatella sp. | reverse complement strand
GAGTTATACTACACTAGAAGGAGGATAGCGTTCCTAGCCTCACGTCACGGTGACCCGGAGGAGATAGTTAGGCTAGAAAAGAAGGCTGAGAGCCTTGAAAAATACATTGAGAAATACAGGAGGAAAGCAGCCAGCCTTATAGTTAGCAGCGCTACTGGTAGACCTAGAGGTGTTAGAGCTAAGCTCTTTAGAATACTACTAGGGTTCGAAGTAGGGGGCAGGGGGGACATCGGGGTTAGGAGAATTATTGACAGCTTCACCATTCCAGAGGAATACAATGATGAAACCGTTATCAAGCTAGTTAAGACGCTGGGGGACGGTGGATTAGTCTTCGTCCCCATTGATAAGGGAATAGCTTATGCAGAGGAATTAGTGGAGAAAATGAAGCAGGAGGGAATTAGTGCTGAAGCCTTTTACTCTAGGAAAAACATTTCCCTCCTAGAAAAGTTCGAGCAGGGAGAGATAGATGTTCTAGTAGGTGTCGCTAACTATTACGGAGTCCTCGTCCGGGGCTTAGATATGCCTTGGAGGGTTAAGTACGCTGTTTTCGCCGGAGTTCCCAGATTGAAGTTCTCGGCTAAAGTAGAGGAACCTCATCCCTTGAGGATTGCCAGGCTACTCGGGATCGTGGCAGAAGTGTTAGAGGGAGACTTGAAGGAAGAAGCCATGAGATACCTAGTAGCTCTCAGGAAAGTAATCAGAAGACTGAGCCCTGCTTCCCTACAGATTATAACAGAGAAATTAATAGAAGGAGATGAAGGACTACCTGGTAGCATTGAGAGGATAGTTATTAGAGCACTCGCATTCTTAAGGCAGGCATTCTCCTCTAAAGATATATGGGAGAAGCTGAGGGAGAAGGGGGATATAGGAATCATAGAGGAAGGAGGCGAGTTATACTTACTCGTGCCCGACCCTTACACTTATCTCCAAGCTAGCGGTAGAACGAGCAGGCTCTACGCTGGAGGCATAACACTAGGGTTAAGCGTCGTAATTGTAGATGACGCAAGAGTCTTCAGGGGGCTTGAATCTAGGATAAAATACATGGTTGAAACCGATTGGGTTCCACTAGAGTCACTGAATCTGAGTGATGTTAAAAAGAAGCTTAACGAGGAGAGAAGCAGGATTAACAATCTCAAGAGAACCGGGAGTAAGGAGGATCTCGTTAAAACGGCTCTACTCATAGTTGAAAGCCCTAACAAGGCTAGAACTATTGCTTCCTTCTTCGGTAAGCCCAGTATGAGAGAGCTGCCGAACGGTCTCCGGGCGTACGAGGTTTCAACAGGTGATTATATTCTAACGATAACAGCCAGCGGCGGGCATGTTTATGACTTGATAATCGATCAGCCAGTGAAAGAAGATTATCCAGGTGACTTAACTGTAGAAGAAAATATACATGGGGTACTTAAAACAGGAAGCAACCAGTTTATTCCCATCTATACAACGATTAAAAGGTGCATGAGAAGCGGGATACAGACAACGAGGGAAATAAACGAATGCCCGCCAGCCGAGGGCTCCAGGGACACCTTGAAGAACAGTCTGATGATTATAGGCGATCTAAGGAGACTTGCTTGGGAGGTAGACCTAGTTCTCCTCGGAACAGACCCTGATACGGAGGGAGAGAAGATTAGCCAGGACCTCTACCTCCTACTTAGACCTTACAGCCAGAAAATCAAGAGACTAGAGTTCCATGAAGTAACAAAGAGAGCCATATTGAAAGCCTTGAATGAATTGAGGGAAATAGATGAGAATCTAGTAGATGCTCAGACTATCAGGAGAATAGAGGACAGGTGGATAGGCTTTACATTAAGCCCGAGGCTTTGGTACGAGTTCTGGCCCAAGTATTGCGAAGAACTTGAAAAAGAGGCTAACAGAGAGAAAGCCAAGTATAGGGAAACAAGTGACCTAAAAATATGCAGGAGATTCAGGTTCTACATGAATCTTAGCGCGGGAAGAGTCCAAACCCCTACACTAGGATGGATCGTTGCCAGAACAAAAGAATACGAGTCCAGTATTACTACAAGGTTCACCATAGAATTCGCCGGTGGAAAAGGCAGGTTACGGCTCTATGAAAACGAGATCCCGGGGACTATAGCGGTAAATCTGAAGGATAAGGGGAAACATAGGATAAAGGTGGAGGTCACAGGGGAGGAGGAGAGAACGGGCAATCCACCCCCACCGTTTACCACTGATGAAATGATCACAGAAGCCTCCAAACGCCTCAAGCTTACAGCTCCCCAAATAATGAGGCTAGCCCAGAATCTTTTCGAGCTAGGTTTGATAACCTACCACAGAACTGATAGCCATAGAATTAGTGATAAAGGAAGGGAGGTAGCTAGGGATTACTTAAAGGATAAGTACGGTGAAGACATGCTCCCCGAGGTATACCAGCCTCGTAGCTGGGGCGAGGGCGGGGCCCACGAAGCTATAAGGCCTACTAAGCCTATTGACGTGGAAACACTGCGAAGCCTGGTGGAGGAGGGGTTTATTGAGCTAGCCGCAGAGTTAACTCGGAATCATTACCGGCTGTATGACCTGATTTTCCGCAGGTTCATAGCCAGTCAGATGAAGACTGCTAGAGTAGTGTACCGTAAATACAGGTATCTATTGGATGGTTCGGTAGTGAGGGAGGATGAGCATCCCTACAAGGTTATACAGCTCGGTTTCTTGGACATATATCCTGAGTTTAGGCCTATAGATCTCGATGGAGGAGAATATGATGTAGAGAGGATAGAATTAACCAGGGTAAGCAAAGTTCCCCTATACAATGACGGGGAAGTAGTCAGGTTAATGAAGGAACGCGGTATAGGGAGGCCTAGTACGTATGCGAAAATTATTGACACGCTTGTTAAGAGAAGATACGTGTATATTATACCCAAGACTGGGCAGTTAATTGCTACGAAGAGAGGGGACAGTGTCTACAAGTATCTTATGGATCATTTCTCCAAGCTGGTATCAGAGGAACGGACGAGGATGGTTGAAGAGGAGATGAAGATGGTTGAGGATGGTAGGGCTAAGAAGGAAGCTGTCTTAGCAGAGGTTTACGAGGAGATAAAACCTATAGATATGGAGAACAAGGGAAAGAAATGGACGGCTGAAAAAGCCGTGGCCATGGTCGAGGAAGGGATTGCAAATTTATAGGATGCTAGGATACACCTAATCTGTCAGTGGAGGAATATAGGCTTGGAAGTATATAATGACGATGAGAGAGAAGATGTAATTAGGATTGCTATAATTCATGGGAAAATAAGATACCAAGCTAGACGCCAGAATATACACAAGTTATCTGCATCAATAGAAGAGGCCATGAGCAAGGAAGAACCCCCTCAACTGTTAATCCTCCCCCCCTACCCGTTGACAGGACCCCTCATCGGATACAATAGCCATGATAGAACTATGAGGTACATAAAAAGCAATGCCGAGAGGATAAATGAGAAGGGGTATACTACGCAGTTTATATGGCAGCGGATAACCCTGTACACGGCTAGTGTGCTAGCTGGCCCTATAATAGAGAGAGCAGGGCCTAAACTGTTCAATACCATGCTTCTAGTAGACCAGGACCACCATCGAGTGCTTAGGTATAGGAAGATATCCGTATCTCCTCTTGAGGCGAAATACAGGATTAACCCTGGTAAAGAACCAGGCCTGCTCTCTATACCCGGGCCCGGTGGAATTGACAAGAGACTGGGAGTATTCATAGAGAACGATATAATGCATCCTGAAATATTTAGAATACTAAGCTTAATGGGTTCATGGGTAATTATAGGGAGTATACTACCACTGCCTTACATGGAACCCCTTGTAACATCGGGAGAATCAGAGGAAGCAGTCTATACCGTCAACTCGAGTCTACTAGAATCATTCGCCTCGGTCAGGGCTATGGAGACTGGTGTGCCTGTAATAATAGTGGGGGGGATAATAGAAAACCTCCACGGAGAGTTAATGGCAGAGTCTCCGACGATAATAGCAGACCCTGAACTAGGAGTGGTTAAAGTGCAGAGAGACGAGGATATCCTGAGGCTCGATATAACGCCGCCTGAGAAACCTTCTTGCACACAGGAATGCACGAATGTCCTGAATGCAGTTCAGAAGTACTATAGGCATAAAGCATGATTGGCTTTGGAAAGAAAATGAAGATGATGAATGCGGGTTTATAGTTCAAGGGGCCACTGGCCCTATAACCTCCTTCCCAACGATTTTATTAATTCTCTCTACTTCTTCATCAACCATCCTCTGTATAACAGCAATCTCATCGTCCCTCAGATGGCGGAACCTGCCTTGAAGCTTCAGGTATTCTTTAACAGGCTTCCTCTTTTTGACAGGCATTGTAACCCGATAGTTCCCATGGTCTATCTCGTACAGTACCCATATCCCCGTTTCCGTTGCAAGTCTAGCTATTGTTATACCGAGATTCGGGTCGAACCTCCACCCCGTTGTACATGGCATTATTACATGGACGAAACTCGGTCCCTCCTCTAACGCGTCCAGACCCTTCTTGAACTTGTTAATCATATCCAGAGTATATGCCGGGTTTGCAGTTGCAACATACGGCACTCTATGAGCCGCTACTATTGCGGCTATATCTTTCTTCGGCCTCCACTCGCCTCTCCATACTTTTCCGGCTGGAGTAGTCGTTGTCCATGCACCGTAAGGTGTTGCACCGCTCCTCTGTATACCAGTGTTCATATAGGCCTCATTATCGTAGACTACATACATTACTCTATGCCCACGCTCAAGCATACCTGAGAGTGCTTGGAACCCTATGTCAAATGTTCCACCATCACCTCCTAGGGCTATAACTTTATAGTCATCGCTGATAACTCCCTTCTTCTTCAGCACTTTTATAGCAGATTCAACTCCGCTAGCTACTGCCGCTGCATTCTCGAAGGCTACATGGATCCATGGAACATTCCAACTAGTATATGGGTACGGGGTCGTTGACACTTCCACACATCCCGTGGCATTCACTACAATAGTATTCGGGCCAGCTACTTTCGTGAGATGCCTAACTATCACCCCTGCGGTGCATCCCGCGCATAGCCTATGGCCACTGACTAGCCCCTCCCATCTGGGAAGCTGGAATAGGGATTTATACAACTGTCCTTTCGGGAGCTCTTTAACGTCCGGCATCACTTTCTCACCCCATAGAATATGGTCTCCTCTGGAACAGCCTTCCGGCTTTCAAGCGCTAGTTTGAACATGTATTTAGCGTCGTCATCCTTGAAAGCCCTCTGACCGATGCCTGCAACTACACTAACCACCTTAGTGTCTAACCCTCTCGAATGGTATAGAGCGTTTATCTCACTGGCCAGGGGCCCCTGAACAGGTGCTCCATAACTTATGGCCCTATCAACAACCAGTACAGTGTCAACGGAACTCGTGGCCTTAAGGAATTCTTCTACAGGGAACGGCCTGTACAGTTTCATTTTTAGTAGTCCTACCTTCATGCCTTGCTCTCTAACGTCACGTATAATGTATTTCAAAGTCGTGGCATAGCTCGTGTTTGCAACAACTATAGCGTCAGCATCTTCGCAGTGTACACACTCTAGGACACCATAGTTTCTCCCGAATACTTTGCCAAACTCCCTGTCAGCTTCCCTGAACTTCTCCAACGCTATTTTCATGGCTTCAACTTGCTGGTACTTGAACTCGTAATACCAGTTAGGATCTGTAATTGTGCCTATAGTTAGGGGGTTCTTAGGATCGAGCTTATGCGGGTAGTCCCTCTTAGGAGCATAGGCCAGCACTTTTTCACGGTCTTCCGTGATGACTGGTTCCATTGTATGGCTCATCAGGTAACCGTCGTAAACAACCATAAATGGCAGTAACACGTCAGGGTCCTCTGCCACTCTGAATGCCTGTATAACAGTATCGTATGCCTCCTGTGCAGAGCTGACGAACGCTATGATCCAGCCAGAATCCCTGGCGTTCATGACATCGCTATGATCATTCCAAATGCTTATGGGTGCGCTTAGAGCTCTAGTTGCTACACTCATTACTACCGGGACTCTCCCACCGCTAGCTATATGTAGTATCTCATGCATTAAAGCGAGCCCTTGGCTTGCAGTGGCGGTAAAGCTGCGTGCCCCAGTTACAGCAGCACCTATTGCTGCACTTAGAGCTGAGTGCTCGCTTTCAACGTGTATCATTTCAGCGTCTAGTTGGCCGTCAGCAATATACTCTGCTATTTTCTCGACCACCGTGGTCTGAGGAGTTATCGGGTACGCTGACACCACGTCAACATCCAGGTCTCTTGCCGCTGTCGCTATAGCGGTGTTTGTGCTCATCGGCATAGGCTTCCTTAAGCCTTTCCTAATCTCCTCTTTAACTGCTAGAGTCATTTTTCACCACCCCCAGATTCCTCAACTGTTTCAGGTACCATCTTGATCGCGTTAACAGGACATTCCTGTGCGCATATACCGCATCCCTTGCAGTAGTCATAGTTCACTATGTACGTGATCTTATAGGTCTTCCCTTTACTTGTAGTGTATTCCTCATCTACCTCCCTGATAGCATTGTCTGGACAGTAAACCCAGCAAAGCCTGCATCTCACACACTTGTCCTGGTCTATTACAGGTCTCTCAACCCTCCAGTCACCAGTATAGTATTTGAGGCTGGTTGCTGGCTCGGGGATTATACCCCCTGGAGGAAGCTCATTGTATTTTGGTAAGTCACTCATTGGACAAGCACCTCTTTCTTGATCTCTATTACAATGGTTTCCTTATAAGCCCTACGTATAAGCTCTACATTCAGCTCCCCTATTTTCCCAGAGAACTTGTTTAGAATAGCTTTCTTAGTGTTCTCTAGGCTAACGACTCCCGTAGCTTTAACTAGTGCACCAAGCATGCCTGTATTAACTATGGGTTTCTTCAGAATTTCCATAGCTAGGCCCGTTGCATTTATTACTCCTATCCTGCTCCCTGGCTTTAGCTTTAGTATTTTAGCTATTTTCTCCGGTTGAATCACAGTGTTAACCACGACTGTCCCATTCCGCTTTAACCCCTGTGTATACTCGGGGTGGAGTAGACTCGGATCCAATATCACTAAAATGTCCGGCGTGGTCACTGGTGTTCTAGGAATAACGGGATCATCGCTTATCCTAGTGTACGCTCTGACTGGAGCTCCTCTGCGCTCAGCCCCGAACTCGGGGAATGCAAGCGCGTATTTACCGTCTAGAATGGCTGCAGCCGAGACGGCCTCAGACGCTGTTACAGCGCCCTGACCGCCCCGGCCATGCCATCTGATTTCGATCATCAATGTTTTCCACCTTATTATGTAATAATGGGTAGTTTGCATATGCTAAACCTTCTATTCACTTATCCTAAAATGCAGTCCTAGTTATATATTAGTTTGCACCTATATTACAGGGAATAACACTATGATCACACGTCATACATTACTTTCTGGGTTCGCATTCGTCTACATTGTATACGACTCAATGTTTTATACCTTTATTACATGACAAATAGGATAATTAGGTGTTTGCTTTGGACGTTGAAAAGGCCTGGGTGGTTAAGGTCGATTCCCTCAACGACCTTGTCCGAGTAGCAGGATCAATAGTGTTATCCAGGAATCCTATATACATTATGAGATTCCACTATAGGGATCTGACTGTGTATACGATGCTTAGCGTGATAAGAGACTACTACAAGTATTACGGTGTACCCATGGCTTACTATTATACTATAAAGAACGGGGGAGAAGAGCATGCGTCAAAGTATATTCTTATAAAAGTAGACGAAATGGGGGAGGAAGTAGTACTTACCAACAAGGTAAGACACGGGTATGCAGTTATACCCGTGCTGGACCTGGCGGAGCCGCCTCCATTCTTCCCATTAGAAGTGTTGGGTGGTGATAGATGAGTCTTAGACTTCTAAGGGAAAAAGTGGGTGAGAACGAGCTCGAGGAACTTCTAAGGCTGTTGAAGTTCCTCGGCGTATCAACCACTGAATCAAGAGTCTACCTCTTCCTCCTAACCTATGGGCCTATGACTGTCAGGGAAATCAGTGAGAAAATGAACGCTGCGCAGTCCAAGATCTATACGGCTGTAGAGAGCTTGGAGAAGAGAAACTGGGTCTACAAGGGTACTGGCCGCCCTGCGAAGATTCACCCCACACACGTGGAGGAGGTTTGGAGGTACATTAAAGACAGGCTTAACAGGATGATGGATAATATCGAGACAAAGGTTATCCCCGCCCTTCAAAGCCTTGAATCAGGCAAAGCTAACTATTATAAGGTTATGATCGTCGTGGAGCCTCAGATTGAAAACATAGCTAAGAGAATAATGTTCGAGGATTCTAAAGAGGTTAAAGTAGCAATAGGGGACAAGAGATTGATTACACCAGGGTTAATGGAAGCTTTAATATACGCTGCCAGATGGAAAACACTTAAACTCATAATACCACCCGACCTTGAGGAAGATGGTAAAACACTCGAAAACCTCGGGGCACTAATAAGGTACAAAAAAGTCTTCGGTGGAGGCATTATAGGGGAAGAAATATTATTGATAATTAACATGGGAGAAGAGCTGACTGGTCTATGGAGTGACCACGCGTTCTTCAAGGCATTAGCTGACATGTACTTTGATAGGATTTGGAACGAGTGAAAACTCCTTTACATTTTGTAAACAATATATAAGAGTTATACCGGTAATCACATACTCCTACCCTTCTAATAATACTATACTGAAAACATAATAATTGGTGATGCTCGCAATGAAACTCATCACGGTCAAAATGCCTGAAATATACGTAGATGGAATAGATGAATTAGTTAGGAATGGGAGATATAGTAGCAGGAGCGAGGTCATCCGCACTGCGATCAGGGAACTTCTTAAACAAGAGTTATGGAGAGGAATGGGAGCATATATGGGCGGGATAACTCCCTTTAAACCGAATAATCTCGTGGAGATGGAGCTACCTGGCTAGCTTCTCCAGTATTCTATCTTTATTGTAGAACCCGTCAACACGTATCCCTCTCTCAACTTCAATAATCTACTTTCTCATATATTAGGCGTCGTCTCCTTTAGCTGGAGAGGTCAACACGGCTTTCTCAGTAGTGTAATTTGACCTCGAGTTCTCTAGTGTAATTATGTATTTTCTTCTCTGCATACCTCATGAAGTACTCTACTGCGAGTTTCAGAGGGGTATACTTGGGCTTGTCAAAGTAACCTCTCTCTATTATCCATTTCGCCCACTTTATTGAATGGTTCGCTGATAGAACCATTGCGTCTATATGACAATCCGTTAAGTACGTCCTTTTGAAGCCTTCCCTGTCTTTGAGAGCTCCCATTGGAACGAAGAACATGGGGACTATGAAGCTAGGATAAGGTTTTAGCCTCTCCAACAGCTCTATCGTTTTAATTACGTCATCCTCCGTTTCACCAGGAAGCCCCAGAATATATGTCGAGGCTGGGAACACATTGTTATCAACCAATATGCTGAATGCCTCCTCT
The DNA here is from genome assembly GCA_015522645.1 of Candidatus Tiamatella sp. GTDB lineage: Archaea > Thermoproteota > Thermoprotei_A > Sulfolobales > Acidilobaceae > Tiamatella. Next base: position 70,623 of record WALV01000065.1, on the reverse strand, counting down.
ACTATATCCGGCCATGACTCAACGGAGTAGGGGGCAGCTTTGGCGGGCATTATTTTTCTCGCCAGCCTAACGCTACCTGTTTCTATACCCACTTCGACGCCGAAGAACTTTCTATTATCACAGTTCAATACTAGGTCAGTTATCTTACTCACCACCCGGCCATGCTCTTCCGCGTATTTCGTAGCCGCTAAGCTCACATGACTCCAGGAGAACCCGGCTTCATATTCATCTAAATGCTTTGCAACCATTTCATGTAATCTTATCAGGGGCTCAGCCCTGGGTTTTACGCCGTCAGCACCATATAGCAGAACGTCCTCGCTGTGCAAAACAACTCCTTGGCCGCTTTCAAGGTTGACTAATATTTCCCTCTCAATCTTGTCTAGAGGCATAAACCTCAGAGGTCTTAGTGTCACGCTACAGAATTTACATCCACGGGGGCATCCTCTCATTATCTCAACTAACCCTCCAACACTGGGAAGCTTGATTTCTGGAATATCAGCTATTCGCGGGCTATCCTTAGGGTTCACCACTATTTTTCGCGGAAGAGCCCCACCCTCCAATACACGCTCTGCTATGTCAACAATTACTCTATCAGCCTCCCCGTCAACAAGCAAGTCAACAGGCCATTTCTTGAGAGCTTCCCCACACGCCTCCCATTGCCAAACAGCTGGGCCTCCTACTATTATTTTCATCCCATATTTTTCCTTAGCCTCCCATATGGCGGGGTGACTTATGAATTCTATGAAACTCTTCCTATTAACAGGGGTCCTACCTGTGAGAAGCCACCATTCATTGCTCGGAGGCCCCAGAGCAAAATAGTCATGGTGCCCGATCATTAATGCTTTAGCCCCATTCAGCGCATAGTATGGGACATAATCTGGATCGACCACGTGTGCCTTGAAGCCTCTGTTCTGGAGGGCAGCTTCAAGCTTTCTTAAAGCATATGGAGCCACTTTAGGTCTACCATACTCATCTACTCCAGGAGGCGGACAAGCGACCCATTTCCACAGTTTCTCAGGTACGCCGATTGCGGGGCCTGTGGCTGCAAAGCCGATGAAGATTCTTTCATGGTGATTGCTCATAAGGCACCTGTCGACACTTAACACAAAATCAATGTCAAGCGCCTTCTTTGGTTTCTTTATTCCAGCCCCCTTCACTGGGAGCTTCAATACTCCTCGCCTCTGATAGAATAGAATATGTCTGAAACCTGTATTAGTTTTAAGCACTGTTTTCCATGGAATAAAAGTAAAAAACATGTAGTGGATTAAGCCCAGGATAATGGTTACTAGAGAACTAGACTATTGTGATCTCTGGGGAAAGGTTACTCAGGAACCCTTAACGGCTCTATTATTAGCCTGTATAATGGATCCTCTTGTCTCAGTTTGACATAGCTATGGGGCGGGTTCCACCCTGGTATAATATTTCTTATTTCATCCAAAGTAACGGGATGCCTATATAAAGTTGGGCTCAACACTTCTATGGCAATAGCCCGTTTGGATCCTTTTATATATTTGAACGCGTCTCGGCCTATACCTGTCCTCGGTTTCTTGACGGTTCTCCATACGTTCTCAGGTTTGTCTTCTATCACTTCCCCCGCTGTAAACTCGCCCGTGATGCTCCGAGTGCCACCGCTTACATATAGTACTATAAGAGATCCTCTTGGAATGCTTAGGCTATTTAGCCTCCGTAGCTCGTATTTCTTTCTTCCAGAGAAGATTGCCTCTGCATATCTGGGTTTTATACTGAAGAGGAAGACTTGCGCATTTATTCCCATGTTATAGTTCCCTTGATATCACACCATATATTTTCTCGGGGAAGACACCGTATAGCTTCCCGGCCAGCACAGCTCTTATATCTCTCACCTCATGCTCCAGCAGCTCTATTGACGCTGCTATTAGACCGGCATGGAAAGGGTATCCTGCGAACTGGGCTAGAGAATGCTTTCTACTTTCCCGAAGAGACCTGGATCTCGCCTGCTTTAACGCGTCAATATAGTTTCTGCCCTCGAATATAGGGTAGTATCGTTTTAGCTCAGCATAGAGCTGTTCCGGGTCTCCGCTATTGTTCTCGTAGACCTGTCTGAGAGTGTTCCAGTTGAACCTACAGACATTTATGCCGGAGTAAACTGTTGATACTAGCTCTCCAGATGTTCTCGTTCTCGAGGCGTATAGAAGACCGGATACAAGAGTGTATATGATTCTAGGGCAAGATACCCGCTCGACAGCTTCTCTACTCTGAGTACCGAGGTCTTGTAAAGCCGATTGTATCAACACGGGCCTTATTAAAGGCTGGTATAAATCATACACTCCAGGGTCGTTCACTTTCTGATAGACCTCTAGGGCATTCGCAGCGAATTTCCTTGCCTCGGGTGTTTTGATCCTGGAGAGCAACTGTTTCGGCGACTCGAGAGACTCCTCTTCAAGTCCATGTAAAGGTGTCCCCGGAATGCTGGGTGTTACAAGGGAATCGATGGAGAGAGATGCACCTAGTGCAATTCTCTTGAATATGCTTAAGAGGTCTCCTATCACATACGTACACAAATACGCCTTTACCACTTTATCCGCTGATCCCGGTGCCGTCTTGGATAACTTGATGATGTATTCTATAATTATCCTGTTTAAAGTCTGCTCGACATCGCTGAAGCTCCGTGCTTCCAGCTTCTCCTCTTTCAGCACTTTTAACTCGCTTGCGTCCCTCAATGCTTCCTCGAAGTTCTCAACTAATGCAAGGCTCCTTATGTCGTCTGTTTTAGCTAATTTACTGAGAGCTATCCTTAGCTTCGGTAATATTCTGGCATAGCCAAACTGGCTCAAGCAACTGCACCTCGAATCATGTCAAGAGCGAGTTCAACTGCCTCCTCGTATTTCTCCTTCCCCCTTTTCTCCAGCTGGGAAACTTCATTCTTTATCTTTTCATTATATGATTGCCTAAGCCTTCCAATTTCTTCCTCCAGAGCTGTTCTAACCTCGTCTCTAGCTACTTCATACGCTGACATGGACTCGTTCTTTATTTCCACAGCAAGCTCCTCGGCTATTACGAGAAGATCATTCGCTACACTGTCTAGTTCATCCCTAACTTTATCCAGCTCAGACTCGAACTTCATTAACGCTTTGCCTAGTTTCTCTATATTACTCGGCAAGTCCACTGCACCCCCCTAGTAGATTTCCTCCTTACACCATTTAGGGATACGGTGAAATGGATAGTATTAAATAAGTTAGCTTACCCCGATCCTCCTCCTTATCGCTTGTACTATTTCAGGTAAAACCCTCTCAACCCTATCATGTATGACTATATCAGCCAGAGAATCTAACGGTGTCTCCTGGAGGTTTATAATAACCAAGGAGGCCCCTGAGCTGTGAGCGTGCCATGGTAAGCTAGCAGCTGGCTGTACAACCAGGCTTGAGCCTATCGATATGAAAACCCTACACGTTCTAGCTAACTCTAGGGAATCCATGTAGACTCTATATGGGAGTGGCTCCCCGAAAAAGACAACATCAGGTTTTAGTAATCCCCCGCATTTGGAGCAGCTGGGTGCTTTTCCCCTGCTAATTTTTTCTAGTGCTTCATATATGGAATACCTGGCCCCGCATGATGTGCATACCGCCCTGTAAGCATTACCATGTATTTCCAGGACTTTCTTATTTCCAGCTTTCTGGTGGAGAGCATCTATATTCTGGGTTATAACTGCCTTGAGTAGACCCATTTCCTCTAGCTGGGCTAGAGCCTTATGAGCAGGGTTAGGCTGCTTCCCCTCCAATTCTTCTATTAGCTGCTTATAGTAAAGCCAGGAAATATCGGGGCGGGAGTGAAAGTAGCTTATGTCGAATATGGATGGATCTATCCGCGACCATAGCCCGCCTGGACTCCTGAAGTCAGGTATGCCGCTGGGTGTACTTATTCCTGCGCCAGTTAACGCTACACTACAGCCTTTAGCTTCTATGATTCTACCGGCTATATCCTCAATAAGATCCTGGTAGCTCGTCAAGGATCTCATTAACCACCTTTTCAGCCAATTCACGATCAGACTGCTCTGCTTCCTCCAAGAGTTCGGGGAGGACTTTCTTTATAGTATCATCCAGTTCTCCTTCAACATCAATTATCGCTCTCTTGATAATAAGCGGCTGCGGCTCTAATACTGCTCCCTTGACGACAGCTTCGTCATCCATGGTTTCTACTATTAAGACCCCCACCCTCCTCCCATCCAGCTTTACCTCATACGCTATATCGTCTAATGGAGTGGTGCCCAGTCTTTCAACCTGGTATTCCGGTGGAGCAGCTATTTCCCCTGCTTCTGCAACGGACTCCGATAAGGCCTTGGATACCTCTTCATCTGGGACTCTCCTGAAGACTTCTAGCTTCAGCGTATCCCAGAGCCATTTTATGGTTCCGCCTTCTAGTTCATAGCCAACTCGTACTCTAACAACATCGCCTTTATCAGTTTTTAACTTGTTAACCAGGATGTCGAAAAGCAACCTATTCAGCTCGGCAGCAGCCCTAGCTACTTCCTTGTTTTCCAGTTCTCCAGCTTTTACTTTGTCACGTACTTGTGCGAATAGTACTCTCCTAGCCTTATCTGCATAAGCTCCCGCTATTATGAGTCCAGTACTCAAGGTCTGCGGCACTACCTGGCACCTCCAAGGATTAAATCACTGCCATCCATTTACTTACTATATACTGTAAACTTGGAATAATATATATCTCCCCGACAGATTTGTTTAGTGGGCGATAACGTCGCAAGGATAGTATAATACAACTAGCATCAGCTGAGAGGTGCAGTTGACGATGCCGGCAAATCTGCCGCCTGAAGCTAAGGCGAAATATGCGAAATACCTGGATGCTAAAACTACCGAGGAAAAAATCAAGACATTAGAGGAATTCATCTCAGCCGTCCCCAAACACAAAGGCACGGAAAACCTTATGCTTTGGGCTAGGAAGAAACTAGCCCAGTTAAAACAGGACCTCGAGGAGGAGCGTAGACGCCGGAAGACCGGGGGCAGCGGTATCAGGTTTATGGTTCAAAAGTCCGGTGCAGCACAAGTAGCCGTGATAGGCCCTACAAATTCCGGTAAAAGCACTCTAGTCCATAGATTAACCGGGGCAAAAACGTTAATCACAGACTATCCTTATTCTACAAGGCTACCATCCCCAGGCATGCTTTCATTCGAGGATGTCCAGTTCCAGCTAGTGGATACTCCAAGCCTCATGCTAAACTACCCGGATAGCCAGTGGAATAACAGGATAATAGGCCTGGTGAAAAACGCTGACGCGCTACTTCTCTTGTTCTCACTGGATTCCCCTTCTCTGAAGCAGAATATCGCGTCAACATTGAAACTACTGGGTGATAGGGGGATAGAAACCAGTAAGGGCGAAGGATACGTTTACATTGAACGCACCCGAGGTGTAGGCGAGATCAAACTCTATGTCAATGGGAGGCTGAAGGGTTTCACAGAGGAAAACGTTAGGAGAATGCTACGCGAATACAGGATCTACGGGGCGTACGTCTACATTGACGGGGAAGTCACTCTCGATGACGTTGAGAAAGCTATCTTTACTAGAACAATGTTCAAACCGACTGTTCTTATACTGAACAAAGCAGACCGCTCACTTTACAGTAAAGAGGAACTCTTAGCATTAAAGAACATAATCCCCAACGGAGTCCCAGTCCTCGTGGGCATAGCCAGATCTGGTAGAGGCTTCGAGGAGCTGGGTAGGATACTTTTTGAAAAGCTTGGGATTATTCGAGTTTACACTAAGGAGCCGAATGGAGAGATAGCTAAACAACCGCTTGTCTTAAAGAAGGGGGCTACAGTCCTAGATGTCGCGAAAAGCGTTCACTCCCGGCTCGTGAAGAATTTTAAGTACGCGAGAATCTGGGGTCCCAGCGCTAAGTACCCGGGTGAGAGAACAGGGCTTGACCATACTGTAAAAGATGGGGATATTGTTGAGATAAGGGCTTGAGAGAAAGAAAAGGGGATTCCACTATCACTGGCTGGCGAGATATTCCTCTACATGCTTAGCTACTTCAACTCCACTCTTCAAGGCGGGTCCTATGAGGCTAGGTCCGTGGCGTACGTCTCCAGCTGCAAACACTCCTCTCCTAGAAGTCATAAATTTATCATCTGTTAGTATTACACCGTGGCTATCTACATTTATTCCGCAGCACCCGTCTTTTATAGGGGGAGTCGGCAGCACACCTACAGCCTTTAAAACATAGTCGAACTCCGCTTCGAACTCACTCCCCTCAACAGGAACAGGCTTTGGCCTCTTTTCAGCTGATGTCTGAATCAGTCTCATTCTAATGAACTTGACTATCTTCTTATCACCATCCTTCCTGAATTCTACTGGAAGAGTCAGCTCCCAGTATTTTGCACCATGCAGTATTAGGTTATCTATTTCCCTCGGCCCCATCGGTGCATACTCCTTGGTTCTCCTATAGCTTAGTACAACTTCACTTACCTTACCCTTGAATTCTGGGTAGCTCAGGGGTATCAACACGCTATCGGCAGCAGTCAAGCCCCCTCCGACAACTAGCACACGACCGTGGAGCGGTGGCACTTCATCCCAGTTCCTATATCCATATTTAGCCATGTGGACAGCAACGATCCATTCTACAGCAGGGTACACCCAGTCAGCGTTCTCGTCCTCTCCCTCAGTACCCATTTTCCTAGTCTTCCATGTACCTGTTGCTATGATAGTGGCGTCATATTCTTTTATGATATCCTCCAAGTGCAGCCTGTTCTTAGGCGACACAATCTTATCCATCAGGCCTAGGTCTCCTACCATATCGACCTTAGTATTCAACACGAATTTTACTCCTGCATCAACCAGCTCCTTGATACCTTTCCTCACCGGTTCCTTAGGAATTCTAGTTATCGGAATACCGAAGACGATTAGCCCTCCGGGCTCAGGGTTTTGGTCGTAAACAACAACCTCATGCCCCTTGCATCTCAGTACTCCAGCAGCACCAAGTCCAGCTGGTCCTGCTCCTATTATTGCAATCCTCTTCCCCGTAGGGGCAGGTATCGCATCCGGCTTACATCTCAGGAACTTCATGGCTACCACACTCTTATGGGCTTATTATTCCGTGTCCGGCTATTCCAAGAATCCCATATATAAATACTAACTCCCAACAGAGATAGGTTTATCTAAGACCTAAGTCTATATAGTTTATCCACGGATAATTATACAATTACTAGTTCCTTAGGGGTGTCGTATATGACCACTAAAAAGTTCGAACCGGAAGATCTCGTGAAACTCGCACTTATCAGCGATCCAAGGGCGAATCCTTCTGAATGCAGGGTTCTATATGTGCATGGGAGAATGGATAGGGAGAAAAACAAGTATGTTTACACAATTTGGGAGGCCTCCCCCGACGAGACTCCGAGACCACTAACAAAGGGTCCCTCAGACACTTGTCCAAAATGGAGTCCCAGTGGCAGACTAGTTGCTTTCCTGTCTAGGAGAGAGGATGAGAAGTCAGGGGAACTGTGGGTTATGAAGCCTGGAGGGGAACCCTGGCTGGCTTTCAAAGCGGAAGCAGGAATTCAAGACTATGAATGGGCAGGCGATGAGGAGATCGTTGTTCTCGCAGGCTATGGTAAACAGAACGAAGTGGTTCACGTGGTAGAGCATCTACCCGTCTATGTGAACGGTGTCGGGTACACTTACTTTGTAAAGCAGAAGCTGCAATTACTAAGACTAGGCGGGGAACCGGAAACCCTGGTAGAGGCTGGGGGAGATAAGTGGATAGAGGATTTCGCTGTAAGCCCTGATGGGAGATATCTAGTTTACACTCTAACTACAGACGAGCTTAAACCCTACCTTAGTGAGATACACTTATACGATGTAATGGAGCGGGCTGATAGGATTCTAGCTAAAGAGTGGATAGTATGGAATGTAGGCTGGACTGACAGTGAGAACAAAGCATGGTTTATCGGCAAGGAATGGAACTATGCGAGGGATAAGGGTGTATCAATAGCCCACGCCAGGCTTTACACTATAACCTCCAACGGTGAAATAGAATGTCTAACCTGTATGTATCCCTATAATATATCTAACAGTGTTAACAGTGACGGTAGAGGCCCTAGATGCGGTAAACCGGTGGAATGGAAGGCGGGGAAAGCCTACTTTTACACATCGGTCAAAGGGAGAGTATTCCTCGCCGTTCTAGACCAAGGGAGTGAAGGCCCGTTACTCCTATACGAGCTTGGTGACGGCAGTATTGACGGTTTCTCAATCGGTAGAGACTGTATCTACTATACCATGATGAGCCACAGGGAGCCAGCCGAGCTATACTGCTATGACCCCCAAACCGGTGTCAGGAAGAAGATGACGTGGCATAATGTGGGGTTCATAAACAGTATTTGGCTAGGAAGCCACGAGCACTTCCTTGTAAAAACCAGTGACGGCGAGAATATAGATGCATGGATAATGAAGCCAAAGGATTTCGATGATTCTAAGAAGTACCCGGCAGTCCTCTATATCCATGGCGGACCTAAAACCATGTTTGGTGAAGGCTTCATGATGGACTTCCACGCTCTAGCGTCGCGAGGCTTCGCGGTAATATATAGCAATCCCAGGGGAAGCGATGGGTATACCGAGGATTTCGCTGACATAAAAGGAGACTATGGTGGTAGGGACTACCAGGATCTAATAGAAGTAGTTGAAGAGGCCCTCAGGAAGTACCCGTGGATTGACGGGGATAAGCTAGGAGTGACCGGAGGAAGCTACGGTGGGTTCATGACTAACTGGGTTGTAAGCCGGACAAAACGCTTCAAGGCAGCTGTGACCCAGAGAAGTTGCAGCGACTGGATAAGCGACTACGGAACAACGGATATTGGATGGTACTTTACACCTGAAGCTATCCTCGGCAACGTTGAAGCCCCTCCTCCTTGGCTTGCTCCTGAGAAATACATGGAGAAAAGCCCTCTTTGGGGAATAGAAAATGTTGAGACCCCCCTCTTGATAATACATAGCACCGAGGATTATAGGTGCTTCCTAGGACAGGCAGTAGAGCTTTATACAGCGTTGAAACTGAGGAACATTGCCACTAAACTAGCTCTCTTCCCAGGTGAAAACCATGATCTCTCACGGACAGGTAAACCTAAAGCCCGTATAGAGAGGGTGAAGCTGATCCTGGACTGGTTCGAGAAATACCTTAAAGGTGGAGAACCTATTGTCTCTAGTGGTGAAGAATCTAAGTAAAACATATGGATCGATAGTAGCTGTCAACAACCTCTCTTTCTCGGTCGATGAGGGAAGTATCCACGGTCTTGTCGGGCCTAATGGTAGCGGTAAGACCACCACGTTTAAAAGTATAGTAGGGCTCACTATACCCGATAGCGGGGAGATACTTCTCGACAACGAACCTCTACTTGGAAGAGGTGGATACCGGGTTCGTGGTAAGATAGGTTTCTCACCTGAAACAATTGAACTACCATTATGGCTTACGGTAAGGGATTTCCTATACCTAATGGCTAGACTCGACGGCCTAGTAAAAAGGGACTCCGAGCAACTGGTTGAGAATGCAATTAAGGAGTTCAGGTTAGGAGAGTTTGCTGACACTAGAATATCTAGGCTAAGCAAGGGTCAGAAGAAGAGAGTACTAATAGCTCAAGCATTGATCCCGGAGAAGCGGGTGTATATCCTAGACGAGCCCATGACTGGTTTAGACCCGGAATGGGTTGTAAGGATAAGAGAGATTCTTAGAAGTAAAGCTAATAGGGGTTCCTCTGTTATTGTTTCAAGCCATCTGCTACGAGAGCTTGAAACAGTCATTGATAGTGTTACAATAATCAAATACGGAGTAGCCCTGTTCACGGGAAAGGTAGATGATTTAACTTCAACTATTGGAGGGTTGGGTGTGAAAATTTCAGTAGAAGTAGATAATAAGGAGAAAGCGTTAAGGGTCCTCCTGGACTCTGGATTGAGAAGAGTTGAGGTTAAGGGGGATAGTATAGAAGCCATAGTGGATTCTAAGGAAGGAGTCGATAGAGTAGTTAGAAAACTGGTTGAGGCTGGAGTTAGAGTATACAGGGTTAACACTGTGACAGCGACCTTAGAAGATGGGTATATGAGACTGCTTCGGGGGAAGTGATGCTGACTTGCTGAACTATAGTATTATAGGGGTGGTTGAATATGAGGTTAAGAGGCTTAAATATAAGAAGAGCTTTTATTTCATGCTAGCAATTGCTTTGCTTCCATTTGTAACTGTTGCCATAGTAAAGTATTTCAACCTAGAAGCTCGAGGCATTTTCCCAGTAGAGGAAAGCACTCATTTATGGTTATACCTGTATGGTACTCCAAGAAATATAGGCAGCGGCACTATGCTTTCCGCCACAGGTATAGCAGCATATATGTGGTTATTTGCCTCCCTTTTCGGGGGTGATTCAATAGCATCCGACATCGAGGATAACGGTATACAACTCATATTAGCTAAACCGTTGACTAGGATCGAATACCTAGCTGGTAAAACCCTGTCCCTCCTAGGTGTATTTACAACGGTCTACTTCCTAGGTGCTCTATCTTCCCTTATCTCAGCCTACATCATGGTTGGGCCACAAGCGTATGTATATCTAGTTGTAATTCTCCCCCTAGTAACAGCCGTATCATCCATCCCTATCACCTTGTTGTCGGCTTGGATAGGAGGTTATACGAGGAGCTCTTTAACAGGCCTGTTATCTGGAATAGGCCTTTATTTTCTTTCAAGTACCATAGCAGGGCTTGTAGGGTTTACCGGTGGAGATAGATTCTTCGAGCGAATATTTGATTATAGTCTACTAGATCCGATTAGAGCTAGTACACAGATCTCCACAGCGACAGTTATGTATCTAACAGGGCTGCATAAAATCGTGTTTCCGAGAATCGGAGGTGTTCACCCAACTTATGATGTAAACAAACTATTCATTGGTTCATGGCTAAACCTAGTAGTTTCATCGGTGGTTATACTTTTCCTTATGGTGAAATGGTTCTCTAGGAAGTCTTTCTAAGGCTCTTTCTAAGGCTCTATGATACCGGCCTCCAGCAGATTCCTAGTTGCGAAGCTTTATTCCTTGCTTCTATTATTTCTCTTCTCAGTGGTCTTCTAGATAAGTCCCTCCATCTACTAGGATATCTATACACAAGATGCATAGGTCTGTATTGGTCCATAATATTGACTAGGATGTTATTTGAAGGCAATTCCCTCGCAATGTAGTCGAGTACTTTGAACGTGCAACATTCTAGATGACTAGGCAGAATCAAATGTCTTATTATCATGTCCCCCACGGCTGAGGCCATCTTAAGGTTCCTCGTAACTGTTTCCCAGTAGTTTGTTATTCCACTTAGCCTGAATGCACAGTTATTATTTCCATACTTGAAGTCTGGCAACCATATGTCTATCACGTCTAGAAGGACTTCCATTAGTGCTTCTGTCATATACATATTGCTATTCCATAGTTGAGGCTTGTTGTGTGTAGCGTGGAGCATGCTTTCCAGTATAATGTGTGCACTCGGAGTGGGCTCTCCGCCTACATGGTTTATATTTCTAGCCCCTTCAACAGCTAGCTCGTCCTGAATGGCTGCTAGCTCCCTGGGATTGACTGGCTCGCCGTTCCGTGGGTATTCCTGGCTTACATCATGGTTTTGACAGTATACACATGTAAAGTTGCATCCTCCATAAAATATTGTGCCGCTTGGAACGAGGGGTGCTTCCTCTCCTAAATGTAGAAATGCTGAATGTACATATGCCTTGTTATCTAGCCTACATGCTCCTATTCTTTTCTCCCTATCGATCATGCATTTTCTTTCACAGAGAATACAGGGGTTAGCTAGTTTCCTCGCAATCCATATTTTAAACTCTAGGAAGCTTATTCCCCCAGTCCTCGAATTCGCATCAACCGTCCGACTTGGATCATCTTTCAGCCTTCTTAGTAGATCCCTAAACTCTGGAGCTATATTGCGATGTATCCTCAACATTTCATTTAATGAAAGACTACTCATTTCATCAGGATCAAGGCCTTCTATTACATAGGCCTTTGCAATTTTATATCGAGGCGGCGCCCTCTCCTTGAGTACTGATAGGTACCAGGAAAGCCTTCGTCTAACCTCAGGATTTTGCCATATTGTGAGTGCATCAGGTCGTATCTTAGTGAACTCGAGCACTATCAAAAGTCCTCCTTCTACTTATACCATAATTAAATAATCTGTTCCAGGGTTTTAGGATTATCTGGTGTGAAAGATATTGGACAACCGTAAAGCTACTACAGTTATCAGGAATGAAGCCCTTAAGCTCAACGCTCCCCTCGACCCATTCGGTTTAATCGAGTTATACACACTGCTCAAACCTCTCTTAGGTCTCGATCCCGTTACCGCGAAGAGAACTCGTGAACTTGAATATATGAGTGCTATAGAGTACTTGGTAAGTTCATTTAAGAAGCTGGGGATAGATGAGCCTGATACTCTTGCCTCCCAGCTTATAGATAGAATACTGGATAGGTGCCTTGATGGATGCAGTGATAATGGGTCCTGGTGATTAAAAAGAGTTTAGGGTCTGATGCTGGGGAGACTCAGGAAGTAACCTAGGAATACTAGTGCCACACCTACAACAACCGGGTTTAAATCCCTCCATTTCCCTGTGAGGGTTTTTACGACAGTATACGTTATAAACCCTATTCCAATTCCATCAGATATACTGTAAAGGAACGGCATACTAGTTATGGTGAGAAACGCTGGAATGGCTTCAGTGTAGTCGTGGAGATCTATTTCCTTGATTGCACGAGCCATTAATAGGCCAACAATAATTAGAGCCGGCGCTGTAGCATATGCCTGTGCTACTGTGAATAGCGGTGCTATGAACAAGCTCGCGAAGAACAGTAATGCCACCATAATGGATGTCAAACCTGTTCTACCGCCCTCTTCTATTCCGCTAGCACTTTCTATGTAAGTGGTCACTGTACTGGTCCCTAGTATGGCTCCGAATGTTGTCCCTAACGCATCTGTAAGTAATACCTCTCCTATCCTCTCGACTTTCCCGTCCCTCCTAATGTAGCCTGCGAGGCTGGCTAGACCAGTCGCAGTTCCTAGCGTATCAAAGAAATCCACGACGAAGAATGTGAAGACTATTACTGCTGCAGTGAAAAATCCGAGGTCCGCGAGGCCATGTAGGTTCATTTTCATGAACAAGCTGAAATCTGGTTTAGCGAATACTGCGTTCGGCGGACTGGTTAAACCCGCTATCATTCCAGTCGTTATAGCTAGGATTATGGAGATAAGGAGAGCGCCTGGTATACGGAGCGACATGAGTACAGCAGCTATGAGGGTGAAGGTTAGTGCTATGAGCGTAGATGGGCTATGGAAAGCGTTAGCATCCATTGCTAAAGCAATTAAGTGCCCGTTTTTAGTTACTTGTGCCGTTATTAACCCCGCATCATTGAAGCCTATTAGTGTCAGGAAGAGGCCTATTCCAGCCCCGATCGAGTACTTTAAGTTCTTGGGTATAGAGTTTGCCACACTTTCCCTAACCTTGGTTACGCTGAGCAATACGAATATTATGCCTTCTACAAACACAGCTGCCAGAGCCACTTGCCAGGCCTCGACTCCTACTACCCCTTCCCTCGATAGTATCCCGGCTATAAACGGGACTACTGTAAAAGCGAAATACCCGTTCAACCCCATTCCAGGAGCCAAAGCGAAAGGCATCTTGGCGTACAATGCCATTATTAGGGTTGCTAGGCCGGAACTTGCTGCAGTGGCGACAACCAGGGCTTCTTTGGGCATTCCAGTTGCTGATAGAATAGCGGGGTTCACAAATAGAATATATGCCATTGTCATAAACGTTGTTATCCCCGCTACCACTTCTCTCTGGGGGTCAACGTTATCTATATCTGATGGTTTCAGTTTCTCGAGGATAGAATGGGACTCAGCCATTGCTACCAACCATGTTTCTAGGTTATTAAAAAATTCTGTTTTATTTAAATGTTATTGTCTTATATTTTTTTAAATAAATATGAAAAATGAATATGTAATCGCTTATTACTGATCAAACCATACTTTTGAGATCTAGAGGGTATTGATGAGCCAACACCTAGAGGAGCCATTGCAAGGCTATGACTTATTCCCTGCTGGCTGAATCCCAGGAAGAACAACTCGGGGAAAACCATGAGCATAGTTAGTACTCTAAAAGGCATCGAACTCATTTCAGGCAGAGCCAAGGCAGTCTATTCTGATTTCATACTAGCAGGACTCCTAAATCTATGGTTTAAGAAGTTTAAGAAATTAATAACAAAACCTGAGCCTAGATACATTATCATTACAGACAAGGGAAACATGGGAAGGCTTAAGGATGCCTTATGCACTAATTCCAGAATTCTTGACTGGTAAACTAATAAGATGCCTGCTTTACAATAAGTATACAGTAAAACTACTGTTTGACCCCGTTCTCGGAGATAGCCCATCTACCTATCATGCAAAGAGTCTATCTAGAACAAGCGACATAGTATTCGTTGGAGAATACCTACTGTAATTAGCACCCTTGAGCTTTGAGATAGCTTTACAGTCAACCCTTAATTCCCATCAAACCGAGAATTATAAGACACAGGGGGAACAATGATTATAGAACCAGGTGGAAACCGTGTTAGTTGGGATAATGAGTGACTCACACGACAATATACCAAATGTTAAAAAAGCATTAACAGTATTCAGGGAAAATAAAGTCAAAGCCGTAATACATTTAGGCGACATTGTTAGCCCTTTCACACTGAAAGAACTATGTAGCCTAGAGATCCCGGTTTACGCGGTTTTCGGGAACAATTGCGGTGAGAAGATTCTATTGAGCCAAGTAGCCCGAGAATGCGGTGTAAAACTCTCGCATCCACCTTACCAAATCGAGTTAGGAGAGAATCGGGTAAGGAGAATACTATTACTGCATGGCTTCGGCTCGAAACAGCAAACCGTCCAACTAGCTAGAATACTGGCAAAATCGGGAGAATACGATGCTATTTTATTCGGTCATACCCATGAGCCTCTCATAGAGAAACATGGGAACACTATCCTGTTGAATCCTGGAGAGGTTCTAGGATATCTAACTGGTAAAGCAAGCATAGCATTACTAGACCTATCAACCCTAGAAGGGAGGATCATCTACCTTGACTGATATAGATCCAGAGCTAATACGCGTTATACGATTGCTATCGAAAAACAAAGACAGGGAACTATGCGGTTTCCTACTAGGAACCGATAAGTACCGGGTAATATTCCCGGTAGAGAACATTTCAGGTAAACCGCAAACAGAGTTTTACATGGATCCGCAAGGCATACTTGCTGCACATAAATTAGCTGAGAACCTCGGCCTTAAAGTTATGGGAATATATCACACCCATATCTATGGCTCCCCCGAACCAAGTTCAAAAGACTTGAATGGCATGCAACTATGGCCTCTCCCATGGCTCATAGTCTCAAAGAAATCATACAAACTAGTCTACCCGAGGTAAAACATGTGAGTTGTTCACTTCTGATACAGTAAACCTATAGGAGTGAACAAACCATAAGATACTACTCGAGGCGAATCATCTATGAGCCAAGAGGAGCGAAAGGAGGAAGAAGAATATTTAGACATGATCCCGGAAGACGATCGTGGAGACGTATTGATGCTCAAAATGGTTCTTAAGAGTGTCACAGAATTTCTAAGAGAAGCCAAGGAACCTATAGAGGAGATGTTGAAAACACTCAGCGTAAGCCTTGATGGAGGTAAGATAGGGCAAGATGTAGCTAAGTTCTATACTAATCTTATAGAAGCCGGTGTCCCGGAAGACATGGCGAAACAAATGACCATCGAGTACTTCGAGAAAAGGCTTGAAGCAGCCAACGTTGCAAGCAGGCTGATAAGCATGATAGGAAATAGACGCGGCAAATTCGAGTTTAGTGATTTAGGGAAGTTAGTTGAGAAAAGGGTTAAAGAAGTGAATGACCTGGAAGAGGAAGACGAGGAAGAGTAACAGTAGCATTGGATTAATCTACCCTGCAAAAGCCGTAAGAACCTATAAAAGCAACGTGGTTAGAGTTGCCTGGGAGACGTGAACATGAAGATCTGCTCAGTCGGATTGATAAAATAGAGAAGATTCTGCATGACCTAGCAGGTTATGACGATAGTCTAACCCCACTCATTATTTTTCTCGTTGAACTAGGATTAGCAGCTCCTATAAAGGTTACAAGCGTATTTAAAAGAATGAAGAAAGCGTATCAGGATCTAATCAGTATAGGTATCAAAGACGAAATAACTAGGAGCATTATTAGTATACTAGCCAGCAAGGGTGAATTGCATGTGAGTGAGCTAGAGAGGGAGATGCGTAGGGTGCGGGGTAGCGCTTCTCGAAGAATCATTTATGACAGGTTGAGACTGCTAGAAAAAACCGGATTCGTTTCCTCCATAAAAAGAGGTAACAGGAGATATGTCAAGCTCTCGGAGAAGTACAGCTAGCAGAGAACGTTTAACTATATTGACTATACTTGAGTCAGCAGGCTTGCTTGCAATACTACTGTCTGATCTGGGGATAAGTATTCTAACACTTAAAGCTAGGTTTAAAATATGGAGGTGGCGTAGTACTCGCCGGTTTAGAAGTAAGCTGGAGAATGCTAAAATGCCTAAGGACCTGATAGATTATTTAGCCAACAAGTACAACGAGCACTTATACCAAGATATGCCTATAAACAAGCTATTGGGAGCTAAACTCATAGCAAGCATTCTTAGGTACACCAAGTCTCACAAGAATACAAAAACTAAATAGAGTTAGAATCAGTTAACGTATCCTAATCAGGGGCGCTGCTTTTGAACAAGGAGACTGCTGTTAAGGTGAACGGTCTTCATAAGATTTATCCCAGCGGAGTACATGCCGTCGAGGGTCTCTCATTCAACATAGATAAAGGAGAGATCTACGCGTTAATAGGTCCTAATGGAGCGGGTAAAACAACTACTCTACGTATCATTGCCACCCTCATCAAACCATCGAATGGAAAAGTCAATATATTCGGCGTGGACGTGCTTGATAATCCCAACGAGGTTAGGAAAATGATATCCTATTTGCCCGAGGAAGCCGGTGCTTATAGGAACCTTAAGGGTATTGAGTACCTTAAATTTATGGCAGGCTTCTATAGCAGGGGGAGTAGAAGCCCCGAGGACATTGCCGGTGAGGCAGCGGAAATTAGTGGCCTAGGGGAAAGATTGCTTGATAAAATAAAGACGTACAGTAAAGGCATGAAGAGGAGGCTGCAGATAGCTAGGACGCTTGCTCCTCATCCTATGCTGGCAATATTAGACGAGCCTACCAGCGGTTTAGACGTTATGGCCAGCATGGAAATACGGGATACTATTAAAAAGTACAGGGAGAAATACGGGATTACCATTCTGTTAAGCAGCCATAACATGCTTGAAGTGGAATACTTGAGCGACAGGGTGGGAATAATCTTTAAAGGTAAACTCCTAGCGGAGGGTGCCCCAAGCGACATACTGGAGAGGACAGGGGCGCATAATCTGGAGGAGGCTTTTAGGTTCTTGATAAGGGAGGTTGGTGCTTGATGATATGGCCCTTGGTTAAGAAAGAGATCCTCGACCTCCTCAGGGACCCGCGGATAATCCTGGGTATGATAATTCTTCCACTAGTAATGTTCGGTGTTCTAGGAGAGGTAATGAGCTACGGAACCCAGCAAGCGATATATGTAGCTCAACCCACCAATATGAGAATAGCTGTCATAGACGAGGATCACACAAACGCGTCTGAAGATCTTATCTCGTATTTAAAGAGTATAACTAGGGAAACTGTTATCCTTAGAAACATACCAAATGATCCGGGCTCCTTCGCCGAGGATAATGGGTATACGGGGGTTGTAGTAATACCACCAGGATTCGATTATAATCTGAGTAAGGGACTACCCGGCAGGGTTATTGTTTATACTTACATGGAGGAAGTGAGTATTGCCGAGGCTAGTAGGGTAACATCGCTTGTGGGACTTGTCAGTGGATACGGTGGGATAGTGAAGAGTAAGTTCGCGTCGCATGTAAACGTGTCAACTGACTTCCTAAACAGTCCCGTTTGGGTTACGGGGATAGTGAGTATGGGGGGTAAACACTATAGTTCCGCCCAAGTGAACGCTTTAACAGGGTTACTGTTCTCCATAGTGTTTGCCCCGCTTATAGTTGTAGGCTATGCTAGTCAGATAGCTGCAACCACTATGGGAGTCGAGAAGGAAGAGCATACTCTAGAGGTTCTCCTCAGCCTTCCATTGAATAGGCAAAGCATAGTTGTAGCAAAGTTGTCTGGTAGCATTGTAATTTCGATACTTGCAACACTAGGATTGTCTGGCGGGTTGTATTTGTATATAGATAGTGTAGGCGGGTTATCGGGAGCCGGAGGAATGCCATTGGATCTCATGAGGAATGTTCTTACACCATACAGTCTAGCAACCATTACTATTGCATTGATTATAGGTGTTATATTGGCAACCTCTCTCTCAATGCTACTGGGTATATTCGGGAAGGATGTCAGGAGCAGTCAATCAATGGCAGGTATTATATGGACATTAGTATTTGTCGTAGGATACGGGCTGGCAATGATTCAGTTTTCAACTCTGAGTAACTCAATGAAATACGTAATTGCAGCAACTCCTCTTGCTGCACCTGTTCTAGCTTTAAAGCTCTCTATGACTGGGATTAACGAGTATGTCTGGATAAGTATACTGTTCCATATAGTTGAAACCGTGTTGGTTCTATATGCTCTCTCAAAGGTTATTAGTAGCGAGATACTAATTACTGGTCTCGGACTGTGGGATAGAGTTAAGAGGGTAAGAAAAATACGATCCCGGCGAGTGAGATAACTCGTTCGCACGTCATATATACGTATTGACATGGGGGCGATCAGGCTTCCGAATCGCTAAGTCATTAGCAGTAACACTAATACTAGCCTTTGCTCTAGCAGGCATCTTGATAGCTGTTCATAGCTTCTTCACGTGGATTTCATGGAAAACCACGATTGAACAGGAGATAGACAATATAGGCGGGTGGGTAAGAGTAGTGGAGTGGAGTCCAAGTGGTGATAAAATTGCTGTTGGTTTAGGCGGATTTAATTTAACCGATAGGAGAGGGGCAATTCTAGTATACGATTCTAGTGGAAAAATGAAATGGAGTTATAAAACGAGTTCCCCGGTTATTAATGTAGAATGGGTTTCGGAGGGTAAGTATGTATTAGCCGCGACGAAAGCTGGCGATGTATACATGTTTGATTCCGATGGAGGCAGGATCTTATGGAATACCAGCCTCCACGCATATTTATTCGATGCCTCATTAAACCCTAGTGGAAAATCGATCGCTGTTGCATTAGGCGTTCCGACATCCGGGGTGTATGTATTCGATGTTAATGGCTCGGTTAAATGGGTGAGACACTCTTTCATGGAGGCATATGATGTTGAGTGGAGTAAGAACGGGAAATTACTTGCTGTTTGTTATACGATAAACGTGCCGAGAACATTGGGTGGGCTAGTTATCTATAGTTCCAGTGGAAGACAAATATACAGTTACAACTCGTCAAGCGAGTTTTGGAAAGCCAGCTTTTCACCGTCAATGAATTATCTAATAGTAGTGCATGGTTTTCCGTATTATAGTGTAGTATCATACGAGTTTAACGGTTCTTCTCTAGGTAAGCAGGTCTCGAAAGCCTACCTAGGAGGGGCTATATGGAACATGTTCTGGCTAGATGGGAAACTGATGTTAGAGGTTGGTTATCCTAGTAACCGTTTTTTCATAACATCTCCTAGCAATCTGAAGGTGGGGATTAGTCTAGACGTTCTAAAGGGGCAGCTAACTGCCAGTGATCCTAGTCATAAGGGGGACTTAGTGGCATTGTCGTCCGAGTGGTTCGAGCATTATACGGGAGACCATGGTTCACTTTATATTTACAACTTCAAAGGGAGCCTACTCTGGAGTACTGATCAGTTGAATGGAGGGGGCTATGCTCTATCATGGAGCCCTAATGGGGAAAAATTAGTTGTAGGGACTAAGCTTGGTACATTATACATACTTAATAGCAGTGACTTCCATTATGGAGCATATTTTAATGGGCTATCACTTCTCGTTGGGATCCTATTATTCATGGGACTAATTATATTAGTTAATCGAAAGTTCCCGGGAGTACTTAAATTCTAATAGTTCTTTAACCTAAGAGTTTTTACTTTAACTAGCAAATTCCTATTCAACACTTGGAAATCCGGGGAAGGTGCTGAGCGTTGAAAGAAGCTATGATAGACCAAGATTTACAGGCTTATGCAGGGTTACTAGTGTCTAGTATCATCGCTGAGAAATACAGGTTTAAGCCTTTAGGGTGTAGTGTTTCGGATAGAGGTCTGGCATGCGACTTCGATACCGGTGGAATCTACCCGAGTGTAAATGAACTTCAGAACCTTTTAGGAGTCATAGATGGAGGAGGCAGTGTTACCTGTGAGATCAGGGAAGACGAGTATTTACAAAGCCTAGGCAGGCCTAAGGTATGTATTCACAAAAATATTGAGATTCCGCTTGAAGGAGAACTGAATCCGCGTCCAGTGAAAAAGATATACATTCACGTTATCAATGTATCTGCACATAACCCAGGGCCAAACATCAGTCTACTACGTGTCAATATGGCTGCCTTCGACTCTAGAGAGAGACTAGAGGAATACTTGAAATGGCTCGAGGAAGCGGAGAAACGGGATCATAGGATTCTGGGGAGGAAACTAGATCTCTTCAGCTTCCATGAGGAAGCAGGGGCAGGGTTGGTTCTTTACCACCCGAAAGGACAGGTAATAAGAGAGGAATTAATCAAACTGGCGAGAGAAATAAATGATAGCCTGGGATATAAGGAGGTTTACACGCCGCATGTTTATAGGAGCCTCCTATGGAGGATAAGCGGTCATTTGAGCCATTACAAGGATAAAATGATACTGGCTAATATTGAGGGAGACGAGTACGGTGTAAAGCCGATGAACTGTCCCGGTCACATACTCATTTACAAGTCGTTACCCAGAAGCTACCGCGACCTCCCCTTAAAGCTCTCTGAGTTCGGAACCGTATACCGCTGGGAGAAACGGGGAGAGCTATATGGGCTTCTTAGAGTACGTGGTTTTACCCAAGATGACGGCCATGCATTTCTGAGGGAGGACCAAGTAAAGGATGAGGTGAAAGCTATTCTAGAGAAGCTTCTATGGATGCTTTCATTATTCGGGTTTAAGGGAGATGACATTAAAGTTAGTCTTTCAACAAGACCGGAAGAGTATATCGGCACCATAGATGCCTGGGATAAGGCTACTGAAGCATTGAAACTTGCTCTGGAGGAGATCGGGCTTAAATATGATGTTAAAGAAGGTGAAGGAGCTTTCTATGGACCTAAAATCGATGTCGACTTTAGAGACAGCCTGGGGAGATGGTGGCAATGTGGG
This sequence comes from Candidatus Tiamatella sp., assembly GCA_015522645.1. GTDB lineage: Archaea > Thermoproteota > Thermoprotei_A > Sulfolobales > Acidilobaceae > Tiamatella. Next base: position 49,188 of record WALV01000065.1, on the reverse strand, counting down.
ACTATTCAGGTGGACTTTAACTTGCCTGAAAGATTCAACATGGTATATACAGATGAGAAGGGGCGAGAGAGAAGGCCTGTTATGGTTCACAGGGCCTTACTGGGTAGTGTTGAGAGGTTTATGGCTATAATAATCGAGAACTTCTCAGGCCGACTACCCACCTGGCTAAGCCCTGTACAGATAGTAATAATTCCCGTTAGCAGGAACCTAGAGGATAAGGCGGTTGAACTAGCTAAAATGTTCAAGGAGAAAGATATTAGAACAGAAGTATTCTCTGGTAGCAGTAGCCTGGGTAAGAGGGTAAGAGAAGCATACAGCCAAGCAATCCCGTATATAGTTGTTATAGGAGAGAAAGAGGCTGAAGCTGGCATGATAACTGTTAGAGCTAGAGGGAATAGGGAGGCTAGAATGGTGAAACCTGAACAGTTCCTAGAGTTACTATTAGAGGAAATAAAAGATAGGAAACTCAATCAATCCGCTATTGAATCACTCCTAGACTTGCAGTAAGATTTCTTTAACCTCGATTTCAACGAGTAGTATAGGGAGAATGCTAGAATCCATACTACCCCAAGCCCAGCGCATATTATTAGGCAGTCCTGGCTACTTATACTCAATTCCTACCTCACTCCTCTACGAGCTCCCTGAATCCCAGGATCACCGCGAAACCAGCAACCCAGCCGGTCAGTAATAATAGGTTCATTCTACTCTGTATAGAGTTAGAGTTGGATACTAGCTGCGAGTTATACTCCATAGTCTCATTAATACTTGGTATATCTACCCTTAGATGAGAGTAGACAGGCACTAGAGTATTCTTGTCATAATACTGGTCAATACTGACTAGCATTTGACCATACTTGGGGTGAACTAATACAGTTGTACCTGAGGACAGCCGATAGTGGTCACTAGGCCATATTCCACCGATAGTCTGGATGGGGGCTTCCTTGTCCTTAACTAATATTCCCCCAAGTACGAAGTCAGGTACCACTGTAGCATTGGAATATGTACCAGGTAACGGGTGAACAGCCATCACTACGAATGATGGAGGTACATTAGTACCTTCCTCCCATAAAACCATCCTTCCAGTAGACCATTCAGATGCAGTTATCCCTAGGTATAGAGCGGGGTTGTTGCATGTTATACTGTTTGTAGGCCTTACATCAACTTTCAATGTCCCGTTACTAGAGAATACTCCAGCATTATGATAGTCAAGCCTATATACCAGTTCTGAAGCCTTCAGAGGATACGCGTATTCCTGGCTACATATGCTTGTGTAGTTACCCTCGATATTCCCGTAGTAATGATATTCTCCTATGAAGACGTAGCCAGCTGCTATAGCTATTATGAATAACAGGATTGCGAAACCGTACTTCACTTTTCTTGCACCACTGGATTAGGTTGATTGATTATGACAATTTAAATAAACACTGTGTCTTATTGTTATGACGATGAATACTCTAGCAATCCTTTTGCGATGACAAACATGATCTTCTCCATAAGAGGATCATACCTTATAGAATACTCCCATGCCCTCTTAACATTATTCGATTCCGAGATCATGTTAGCAAGCACACGTTCGGGGGTTGATGCACCGGTATCTACTGCTTTCTGAGCTGTTTTAATCCACTCGTCAAGCTGGTTCCTAGCTGTTGAAAATACTTCTCCGGCATCATGCACACCGAAGTGCGGCATCGCCACGACCTGGGGTTCCAAGCTGTATTGCTTCTCTAAACTTTCAAGGTAGAAATCTAGTTTTAAGGGATACGTTAATGCCGGTATGTATACGTTAGTATTCCCCACCGGCAAGAACATTCCTATGCTACTTCCAGGGAATAATATGGACATATCCTCGGCGAAGAGGCTCATATGATGGCTTGCGTGCCCAGGTGTATAAAGGACTTTTAATGTTTCCGCTATCTTCTCCCCATCGCGTGCTGTTTGAATTGCCTTCTCAGGTACTCCAGAGGGAGCCCCGAATAGGTGGGCAAGCCATCCGAGAACCTCGCTTGACTGGCTCCAGAGTTTAGAAGGATCAGTTAAATGGGGAGTCCCCCTTGGATGTACTATGAACCTTATATTACTCCATTCCATATATAAGCTACTGACTGCGCCTGCGTGATCCAAGTGTATGTGCGTGAGGAATACCTTACCCGGTTTAACGCCATAACTCATTAGCCCCGATAAAAGAGTCTTGCTAGTCGACTCGGGGCCTGAATCTATCAGTATCCATCCCTCATCAGTTTTTAATGCATATACCATCAGGCTACTTTTAAGCCCGATGGGATCAAGGGGGATTTGGATGAAAATATCAGTATCAAGGTATACCAATGGTTGCCACCTATTTAATATTTAAGAGTTGTAAAGGTTAAATGTTAGATGGAATAATCTGCTGGTTATATTTAGGAATAAACCTGCTTCTAGTGCTTTACGGTGTATAGTAATGCCTCGGATTAAGCTTATAGGCGTAATTCATCTCCCACGGTTACCTTCAACGTCGTATAGGGTGGATTGGAACCTAGAAGGTATTTTGGAGGATACTCTAGGAGAGCTGAAAATACTGGAGGAAGCGGGGTTTAACGGTGTTATCTTGGAAAACTATGGTGATGCACCCTTTTATCCGAGAGTATTAGACCCGCTTACCATTTCAGTTTTCACGGTAATTGCGAGGGAGGCGGTAAGAAACACTAGTTTAGAAGTAGGATTGAATTTACTTAGGAACTCTGGTAGAGAAGCATATTCTATTGCTGTTGCAACCGGGGCACACTTCATTAGAGTGGATAACTTGGTGGAAATACTGTTAACTGATTCGGGGATAATAGCTCCGGAAGCACCTAATATAAAAACTGTCCGAATAAATTACCCCGGCATAAAGGTATACAGCGACATTGCCTGTAAACACGCTGTAAGTCTATCTCTTACACTCAGAGTTAAACAGTTATCCAGAGTAGGAGAATCCTACAGAATAGAGGAAGCCGTCAGGGAGCTGGTGCTAGACGCTGTTAATAGAGGAGGAGCTGATGGGTTAATAGTAACCGGGAGGAGAACCGGGGAGCCTCCGGACCCCGAGTTCCTGAGGATAGTGAAGAAACACTCACCTGCTCCAGTAATTATTGGAAGCGGATTTACGCCAGAGAACGCTCGGAGCCTAATTAAGTACGCTGACGGGGTAATAGTGGGTTCGTATCTAAAAGCAGACGGGAAAGCCGGTAAACCTGTATCTGAGAAAAGAACTCGTTTTCTAGTTAAAACGGTAAGAGAACTTTCATCGAACAATATATAACTAGTAATAATGAGTCTTAAATAATAGGTCCTGAATAATGGAGTCACCTTTATTCCTAGAGTTACCTCTGACGGAAAAGGGTAGGAAATTCCTATATGCCAACTTGTTAATTATAACCCTGTTAATAGCAGCCCCGATTATTAGCTTGACGTATATGCCATCCATAGTTCCCACCCACTGGAATGCGGAAGGACAGGTAACTAGTTATTCGACTAATACTTTCGCAGTCATAGTTTTAGCTACGGTAATGCCGTTAGCCAACATAATAATAGTATTAGTGACGATCTACAGATGGAAACTTATCAACAAGTATCCATATATTATAAATCTGCCTGCAATTACTCTAGTAATGTCATCAGGTAACCTTGATCAACGTGAGAAGAGTGAAATAGTCAACAAAATATTTGAAGTGACGCTTCTAGCCGGAGTTACTGTTGGAGCTTATCTTCTAGGGCTAGAGGTCATAATGATCTATTCCATGATTACTGGCTACTTAAACAATGCTTTATCATTATCATACGCAATAATAGGGGGGATACTAATGATAATACCAGTGATACTACTCTATAGAAGAATATACAAGGAGGACATCCTCCCTAAAATAAGTCAATCGCCATAAAATACTTGTTGAAAATGGGGCCCGGGCCGGGGTTCGAACCCGGGACCTCCGGGTCCACAGCCCGGCGCTCTGCCAGGCTGAGCTACCCGGGCCATATCTCTTAGAGGCCGGGTAGCTGGATTCCAGGTTCCCATTCATAGAACCCTCAAGAATCAGAGGGTTCTCATACCGGGCCCCAACCAGATCTTAATTGTATCGATTTTGGCGTATTTATAGTTATAACACTGATGAGTACAATAATTTCTCTTGGTGAACCCTGTTGCACCTTGAGAGCATCCTAGTCGTGGACGTGACTCCTGTCGGGGAGGGGCTTATTTCCGCTTTCATCGTTCTAGGAGGAGATAAGACAGCTGTCGTTGATCCAGGGCCGATTAATGGTTATAACAAACTGAAAGTTAAGCTCGAGGAGCTAGATGTAAAGCCAGACTACATTATACCAACTCACATACATTTAGACCATGGCGGGGCAAGCTGTAGGCTTGCTAGAGATTATCCGGGAGCGAAAATATACGTTCACCCCAGAGGGGCGAAGCATTTGGTTGACCCCAGTAAACTATGGAGTGCGAGTAAAACTGTTCTAGGGCCAGTTGCCGATGCTTACGGTCAACCTGATCCATGCGAGGAAAGCATAGTGTTCGAAACTGAGGATGGTGGAAAAATAGATCTAGGAGGATTAACGCTTCAATTTATTCATACACCGGGTCATGCAAGCCATCATCAAAGCATTTGGATTCCAGAGGCAAGCGTAATGCTCTCAGGTGACTCTGCTGGAGTAGTGCTAAGGACAAATAATGTAAAGGTATTCATACCTACCACCCCTCCACCCTTCAAGCCGGATTTCTATGTATCTAGTATTGAGAAAATGATAGGCTTCTCTCCTCAGTACATAGGACCAACGCACTACGGTATCTATGATGACGCGGTGAAATATCTGGAGGGCCACTTGAAGCAGATTAAACTATGGGTGGATATTGCCTTGGAAGTCGCTAAGAGTGGTCATACAAGCCCCGAAGAGTTCTTGAAGAGGATAAAAGAAGCCGATGAGAACGCGTTGTTCTTCCTGGAAAATAGTAATCCGATAGTACAAGGTAGCTTCATATATACTACAGCAGTAGGACTAATGGATTATGCTGTAAAAACTATTAAAGCTAGTTAGGCTTGACTAACGTTCCTATTTTTCCTCCGTCTAGGTGCTTTATTAGATTCCTAGGTTTCGATCCGTCCAAAACTACTGTCATTATCTTCGATCTTTCAATTATATCCAGCGAAAGCCTGTCGAAGAGTTCGTATGTGCCTGCATTCACACTTTTCCTTTCCAGTATTTTCTTTAACTCGGAAATAGTCAGCTCGTCTAGTTTAACTGCATCTGGGTTTCTTTTCGGGTCATCGGTATAGACACCGTCAACATTGGTCATATTATAGAGAGTGTCAGCGGTTATTGCCTCTGCAATTAATGCTGATACAGCGTTTGTAGACTGACCTGGCTGGAATCCTCCTACTACAACTATTCTACCGGTAGCCCAGTATTCCAGGAATTCTTCGATGCTTCCGGGTATTTCCGGGTATGCCTGTTCTCCGAGTAGAAGAGCTAATGCATAAGCGTTTAGTCGAGAGGCCCTTATACCTAACAGGTCGAGATAACCTTCATTTACTCCTAGTTCTCTTAAAGGCTTTATATAGTCTCTAGCCGTTTTACCTCCTCCTACTACTACAGCTATTCTGTTCCCTCGGCCTCGAATTTCCCTTAGTACCTCTGCAAGTTCTTCCGCATATGCAGGTTCTATTGGAGTGAAGTATTTGCCGCTGATTTTCACAACAATCTTCAACTTTCTCCCCTTGCTTCTCCTATATTATGAGAGCAGGTCTCCCATATAATATCTAATTGCGACTTCATTTCTTTTACAAGATCCTCACCGGGAATTCTAAGACCATAGACATCGTCACCGACAACGAAACCTATTAGAAGAGCCTTGTCAGCGACCATCATGTCCATGTAAACACAGGGGGTCTCCTTAACCTTTATACCCATATTGTATAGTAAATCCAAATCCTCCTGTGGAACATCAGCCCCTTCCTTAACTAATATCCTGATCTCCTTGTAAGGGAGGAGGTCAGCGAGGCTAGACATTATGCTTCTAGCCAGCTCCCGTGCGCGCTTGACAGCCTTGAATGCCGTGAAATATATGAATCTTGACTCCGTCGATATCTCAACGGCAACGCTGACCAGACTATAGATCCCGCGTAGATGAGTTAATCCCTGCTCTACCTGCCTAGTCTCAACTATTTTCTCGATATCCCTTATCACGTCGCTGACTAGGCTTGCTTGCTTCCTGGCATCCTCTTCTATTTTAGCCAGCACGGAAGCAGCTACAGCCCGAGGTGGAAGAGGCCTATACCATCCTTCAGGTTCCTGGACCACAAACCCTTTAACTTCCAGCATCTTTACAACGTCATATATCCTAGGCAGAGGAACGCCGCTTTTTATACTGGCATCCCTAGGAGTCGTAGCTCCTTCTAAAAGAGCCAAGTATAGTTTTGCCTCATACGTGGTTAAACCCATTGCTTTCTTCAGTTGATCTATAATCCTCTCCAGTTCATCGGAGCCCGATATAACTAGTCACCTGTAACTTCCATAGTATTTAGTCCATATTAGTTACATATTAATTCTTACAGAATCATCTGCAGCGCCTAAGATAGGGGGGTAATTTCGATTCATCGGCAACACCGGACGGTGAAAGTTTCGCTTTAATAGACTTCTTGCAGTTCGACTGAAACGCATAGGACAAGCAGATTCCTCTAGGTCTATCTAGGCTGAGGCATGAAGATCCTAAGGCATTAAATGCTCTGTCAAGCTTACCAAGGGCTAAATAAGCCCAGAATTTCAGGAGACTCTCATCCCTTACTTTCACGTCACATGTATCAGTACAACCAGTGTTCACATAGAAGTAATGTATAGGTGGGAGTCTGGCTATATACACGGGTATCTCCGTGCCATAGTAAACGAGTATCAATGAACCCCAAGTCACTGCGAATGACATGGCTGCTTGCACTTCGAGGAAGTCGCGGAGACCAGCCTCTTCTTCAGGTATATTTAAATCCTCCTCTAATTCAAGGAGGCCTGCTATGGCTAGGTCTCTGGCTCTCTTATATACTACTAATAGTTTATTATCGTCCAAGGAATACGACCTCCCATTACCATAGTGAACATTGCTTTTCAATAGGTTTTATTGGAGACTGCAGGAATAAATAACCGATTGAGGTGTGGGATGATTGGACTCTAGTTTAACTGGAATAATCTCTAGTATAAAGGAGAAGTTAGATGTTCTTGATAGTGTTAGAAATGAAGCCTTGAAAATCAGTAGGGACGTAATCAGACTAAGCGGATGGTGTATAACTAAACTACACGAGGGAGACCTTGACAACGCGTTGAAGCATTTAGATGAGTGCAGGAAGACTAGTAGAAGATTGCTTGAAATGACTCAACCACATCCCGAGCTTTATTATAGTGGTTTCGTGAACAACGCGGTCTCGGAGTACGTGGAAGCTGAAATTTTCTATAGCATAGTCTCAAGAAACTATATTCCATCACCCTCCGACATCGATGTGCCGATAGTCCCATATTTACAGGGGTTAGCAGATACTATAGGTGAGCTTAGGAGAATGGCTTTGGATTATTTGGGGAAGAAGAATATAGATTCCGCTGAAAAATTATTCAATTGGATGTATACCATTTACACTGAATTGAAAGGCTTGGATTATCCCGACTCATTGATTCCCGGTCTTAGAAGGAAGGTTGATGTTGATAGGAGACTAGTCGATGACACGAAAGCTTTTCTAGTAGACCTTGAATCACGATACGAGCTCATCGGTTTAATGGAGAAGTTTAGAGGGGCTCAGTGATGCGAGGCCTCATCAAGGCTAATGGCTCTGATGTTCAGGGGTTCCACCTCAACGCCCCTCTATAGAGATATGGTTTACACTATTATTGTTTATAGATTACCCCATTCAATAATTCTAGGTAAGGGAAAAAGATTGACCGCCAGAATAGAGGGAAGAATATGCAGCATATCTAAAACGGTAGTTGAGGCAATATACACAGTGCTCCCCAGGCATGCTAACCCAATAAACGTGCTTCACGGAGGTGTTGCACTAGAATGGATCGTAGCTACCTCGAACCTAGCCGCATCCAGAGTGGCGAGAGGCCCAGTTGTATTAGCCAGTTTAGACCATGTATTCTTCGTTTCCCCGGTAAGAATAGGGGAGAATAGTGTTGTGACCAGCTGGATTGAACTAGTTGGAGAAACAAGCCTCTCGTTAACCACTCTTATGGAGGCTGAAAACCCTACTACTGGTAAACGAAGGGTGACGACATTAGCGCATTTAACTATGGTTGCAGTGGACCGAAACCTTAAGCCTAGGAAAGTCCAGGCGATAGTGAAGCCTTCTGATAGCGTGGAGGAAATGCTTTTCCTAGACGCTATGAGGCGTAGAAGCCTAGGAAACAGGTGTAGAACAAAGAGAAAAGATGTTGTACATAATATAGGCAAGCCTAGACCCCTCGTCCCGGGAATGGCCCTTGAAAGCTATAGATTCGCGTATCCAGAAGATACTGTCATGCTAGATGTAGTAGATGCAAGTAAACTACTGTACATAATGGACGAGCTTGCCGGGATCACTGGACTTCGATATGTGCATGATCCAGTGGTCACGGCATCAGTAGATTACACCTGCTTCTACTCCCCTATATGGGTTTCAGAAACCATACAATTTTACTCTGCTCTCACATTCGTTGGTAAAAGAAGCATTGAAGTAACGATCAAGGTGGTTGCACGTAACGAGATGACGGGGGAAGAGAGACATATAACAACTGCATACTTCACGTTAGTTCATGTAGGGCCGGATGGGAGATCTAGGCCGGTACCACAGTACAAGCCGTCAACGGATGAGGAACTAGAATTAGTTGCTGAAGGGGAAGCTAGGAGAAGGCAAAGGATGAAGCTCCTTTCCAGCTTCACTGATAGATTCGGTGATTACCAAAGGATGGCTGAATGGCTTAGAAAGCATAAGGGTTGACTAGACTAATTCTAATGCTAGTGCCGCAGCTCCTCCTAATCCGTGGCATATGCTTGCGACTCCCCTTTTCCCTCCATGCTTCTCTAGCACATTAATTAGTTCTATAGTTATTCTAGCACCGCTCATTCCGAGAGGATGCCCTATAGCTATCGCTCCACCGTGAACATTCAATTTCTCATATTGAATGCCTAAAAGATGATGTACAAGCCAGCTAGATACGGCGAATGCTTCATTGTTTTCCCAGTAATCAACATCATTCATACCCATACCTAGTTTATCCAGTAGTTTCCTTACAGCATAGACAGGCGCCTCTGGGAACCTCCAAGTTTCGAGGGCCGTATACGTGTAGCCCAGTATTCGGGCCTTGGACTTGTATCCGAGTTCCTTCATCTTACTCTCACTCATCAATAGGAGAACTGCTGCTCCGTCACTGAGTTGGCTACTATTACCTGCCGTGTGTAGCCCGTCAGGGAAAAACGCTGGTGGAAGTCGCCCGAGTTTCTCTATACTGGTATCTCTTCTTATACCTTCATCGGTATCTAGAAGGGTCTGGCCGTTCTTCTCGTATGGAACAACATAGTCTTTCATATACCCCTTGTCCCAGGCTTCAGCTGCCCTTCTGAAACTCTCGTACGCTATCCAGTCTAGTTCCTCCCTAGTTGCATTGTGCTTCTTAGCTACCAGGTCAGCTTCTTCACCCATTATACGGTTCTCTAGTATATCAAATAGCCCATCATGAACCATTGAGTCAACTAGTTCCGCCTTCTTTCCTATGAGATGGCGAATACCCCATCTGGCACTACTTGGAAGCATTATAGGAGCATAGCTCATCGACTCTACTCCTCCTGCTATGATTATGTCGGCATCACCGTTTCTGATTATTTGATGTGCAGTTACAATTGAAGCCATTCCGCTAGCGCATACCATGTCAACAGTCATTCCATCGATTTCCTCTGGAAACCCGGCTCTCAGTACCACCTGCCTAGCAGTATCCATACTCGTACCTGCTCTTATAGCGTGTCCCATTATTATAAAGTCTATTTCCTTAGATGGGATACCTGTTCGTTCCACCAATTGTTTCGCTGCAAAAGCAGCGAGTTCTGCCGGGTGCTCGTTTCTTAAGCTTTTACCGAATCTTCCTACAGGAGTTCTAATCATGTCTATTATATAGGGTTGCGGCATAATTATTCACCACGTGATACGGGTAGCAAGCATACCTGATTTGATTATTCATGGGATTAAGTAATAACATTCTTTGCCTATTCACACTCAGACAGTTGTCTAAAAACTACATAGCACTTACAACTGCTCTTCTCAAAAGCAGCTTTAGTTTATCTAGTGTAACGTCATCTCTAATTCGCGCCATTGCTATATTCCCATGACCCCCCTTGTCAACTACAATCCCCTGCACGTCAAGGTAATCTATTATTCTTTGAGCAAGACCCCTCCCAGCCCGTATGATTAGAAGGCTATGGCCCTCCGATGTCGATACCAGAAGTGCTACTGGACTGTGGAGAATGCCGTATATCTTCGATGCAAGAGCAGTGGCACCTCTCTTCCTCCATTTCTTTCTCGCATCTATGAATTTTATGTAGCCCAAGTTTTGAGCTGTCATTGCTAGTTCTCGTGAAACTTCCTTCAGCTCACGGTCTCTCTCGTCAGCTATGATTTGAGAAAGATCTCTTACTTCGACTTTTGACTCAGTCTTAAATGTTTTAGGCCTAAATTTAAATTCATCAAAGGGGAGCGGTGAAGCTAACCAGTCAACAAATCTTTGCCATAATTCAGGATCATGCTCTACGTTAAGAGCCTTTGATATACTAGCGGCGAGGTCCACCATCCTCCGTGAAACCCCCTCCTCCAAATATCGGCTACTGTGCTCTAGTATACCTATGGCTTTTGAGAACTCCTTCAGTCTCGGTGTTAGAGTTAACCCTAGACTCCTAAGAATATTGTAGAGTAAAATACTGGTAGGAGTCACTCCTGTGATTACCTCTATCTTATACTTATCCTCTAGCTCGTCTGTCGACACTATCGTTGATCTATGATGATCAATATAGATTATCCTCGACTCGCTGCAACGGGACCTAAATGACTCTATAGCACTTTTAACCGTCGGAGTATACGGGATATCCAGTATCATTAGAAGAGTGGAACAATCGAGTTCCTCGAGTACGCTATCTATACTACGGGGACCGGCGGGGAGTGCCTGGAAATCACAGTCTCCGTTAATGGGATAGGATTTAAGCACTTTTTGGGAATACTTAATTAGGGCAGTTGCAACCGTCCCGTCTGCATCCCAGTCGCCGATAGCTACGACTTTACAGTCACTCAATGCATTGCCGCCTCACTTACCTATGTTACCAGTTTAACACAAATGTAACAACTTCATCTTCTCCTCTTGAGAAGGTAACCGCCAAGATACCTGGTTATTAATCCTTCTTTCATAAGCCTATATAGCACTCCCCTTACAGTATTATAATTTACCCCTGAAAGCTTTGATATCTCCGTGACTCTCAAAGGCCTATCAGCCTTCTCCAGAACACTCAACACTTTGTCTTCAGCTGTAATCCGTTTCCTCGGCAAGGGCTTCAACACCATATAAAACCGCACGTTACGTATAGATTTATGGTGGTGGAGGCTTAATTATTTACATCCAGGTGATTTCTCTTGAAATGCTTCAGAATACCGGGTGGGGTCCTTGTTGTTGCTGAGGGGGATATTACAGAGGCGAAGGTGGATGCCATTGTTAACGCCGCAAACAGTCAGCTGTGGATGGGGGGAGGCGTAGCTGGAGCTATCAAAAGGAAAGGAGGTGTCGGGATCGAGGAGGAGGCTGTTAAAAAAGGACCGGTACCTGTTGGTGAAGCTGTAGTAACTAGTGCAGGGAAGCTTAAGGCAAAATACGTTATTCACGCACCAACTATGGAGTATCCCGCTATGAAGATACCCTTGGAAAACGCCATGAAAGCTACAAAGGCGGCCTTGGAAGAAGCTGTCCAGCTAGGGGTTAGCAGCATAGCTTTTCCAGCTATGGGAGCTGGGGTAGGCGGTCTAAGCATAATAGAGGTATCAGAGGCTATGGCTAAGGTTTTACTTGAAACAGATCATCCGGAAATTGTAGTATTCATAGCCTATGGCAGGAATGCTTATAATGAGATGCTAGCTGGAGTTTCGAAAGTCTTGGGTGAGTCTAAGTGCCCGGATGCAAGGATATTTTAGTAGCTGTAACAGGCGCAAGCGGGGTTGTTTACGCGGAGCGATTCCTTGAAATAGCTGTTCAAAGTGATTTAGCGGTAAAAGGTGTTATTGTAACAGATTCCGCTTTAAATGTAGCTAGAATAGAACTCGGCAGGAATTTACGGGTTCCCTCTCAAATTCCAATATTCCAGGAGAAGGACTTTACAGCCCCATTCGCTAGTAGCAGTGGAGTACCCGGCTGCATGGTAATTGTACCCGCTAGTATGAATACCATCTCTAAAATAGCAACTGGCCTCCAAGATAACCTGGTTACACGAGCAGCTGCATCGATTCTACGTTTAGGGAGGAGGCTTATAGTGGTTCCCAGGGAAACTCCTCTGGGTGTAGCTGAACTTGAGAACATGGTAAAACTGGCGAGAAGAGGGGTAATAGTCCTTCCTGCGTCCCCCGGTTTCTACGGTAAACCAAGAAGTATAGACGACTTGATAGACTTTATTGCTGGAAAAATTTTTGACGTCCTCGGTATTGCAAACAATTTATACGATCACTGGATGACTAAAACTCATCCTCCTTAAATCCAAGCTTGCTTAGAAGACTCTTCGACCTGAAGCTATATTCCTCTCCCTCCAATTCTTCATCAAACTCCTTACTAGATCTCTGCTTTCTCTCCAACGCCCATCCACATCTACCGTCTGGGAGCATCTTTTGTAATGCACAGTATGCGTATTGGCACTGTGCCCCTATGCATTTATCCCCTATCCACCTGCAGTATGCTTCTTTAATCGGCTGCCCCCTATAGTGCTCAGTTGTGATTAGTAATGCCTTCTTACTACACCTGAAATACGGGCATAAAGGACTGCACATGTCTCCATTCGGTTTCGGCATAGGCTTCCCTTGCCTCGAATATTCCTCTCTGCCTCTATGTGAACCGCGGGACCTGTCCCCGTAATGGGGTTTACCCTGTCTTCTCCTGTCTCTATCGTAACCCCTTTCCCTTCTATTATCCCTATAGGACATATTGAAACACCACCTTGATAGGAGGTTGGTACAATGTTTTACCACCAAGAAGAACCATACTATTACTGGCCGCGTTCACCATTCCTTATAGAGTTTCAAGGTTTAAACCATTTAAATATTATGTAAAAAACATTTTCCCTGGATATTGTTGAAATTACATATGTTTTCTTGACACTGTGCCCTAAACGACCAGCTCTAACTATTTCAATAGGGTCAAATGTTTCTTCATCCTCTTTCACCTCAACTATGTATGGAGCATGATCAATGCCTGGACCATATCTATAGACTGCAAAGGGTGCACCGAATTTCAGCCCCGAACGAACGATTAGACCTCTGTTTCTTAAGTCACTGAAAGCCAAGTATAAGAGCCTCTCTCTGGGGCTCATTAGCTCAATTAGCTCTCCTGGTTTTATAGGCCTGTCATATTTGATGGAATATATTTCAAGCACATCCTTCTCAAGGAGATACAATGCTTCTATCTTGGAAAGGATTAATGGTGCCTGCCATTCACCTTTACCTGGTTTATCTATACCTAGAGGCTTTCCATAGAATCCTTTGGAATATAGTTTTCTTGACGCTTCCAAGTCAGTTATTATAACAGAGTTTCCATGCAGGTAGCCTATGATTTTATTCGATAACACTATGTGCACCTTTAATTTAGTAGCCATGTATTTGACTATGAATTAACCGCTAGGAATGCTTTGTATAACTGTTGCTTATATCGGAGCCTAAACAATGATTAGATGAGAATTAGACTATAGTCACTTATGTCTTTCAGTAAGTCAATCGAGTTTTCCAGGCTGTTCACCAGGTTCTCTAGGAGAAGCAGGTTCTTTACATTCCCCGAGTATCTTTCTATTACCTTGACATAGAGTGTTCTATAGATCGAGTCTGCTTCTTCTTCCTTTATTTTAACGTCTGATATAGCTTCTCTTACAATGGTTTTGTTAACTCCTATGCTCCTAAATACCCTTAGGAGACTGCTTGACATTTCATTTAGAATATTCATAAGCTTCGTCAAATCCTTTTTAACATCATCATCTATTTTTTGGTATTTGCTTGTATAAAGGAAGAGTCTATATGTGAACCCTTCAATGTATTGCGCTGTCTTTGTGTATAATATGGACACCTGTGCGTAGGCTGATAAGTACGATATCGTCTCCCTCATTCTTGATAGGTACCTGAATAATCTCTCTCTTCCCCCGTCGATTTTTTCTTTTATTCCCAAGATCTCTCGTTCATATATTTTCCTGAGTTTTTCAACTGCAAGGGGATCATTGTCAGCGTTTAAAGCTATCTCAACCATTTTACCCGCAGTGGATGCCATGCCGGAGAAGTTTATAGCTATATTCGATAATTGTTCCCTAATACTCATTTCCGCTATGGATTCCTCTACAACATTATTCTCACTATACATTTCTTCTTCATCATAGTATTCTTCCTCCATTATAGACACCTGATGCTTTATATCGCTGAGCGATTTCTAAATGAATCCTATCTAGGATAGCTGCTTAAAAAGTTAAAGTTCACTCAACCATAGGATCTACGGGTGACGGCTTAAGGCATTATCATATTCCTTCTATTCTAGCTTCCTTTGAAGAGCTGTTAATTTTTCAATGTCATTTTCTATTTCCCCTCTAAACCTTTCACTACCTACACCTAAGTTTTTAATGTACGTTAGGATCTCAATTTCCCTCGGATTTGAAATGTAAGTATAGTATGAAAGCAGTGTCTCAACGTCCTTATCCTTAGTAACAGGTATTACAAGCTCTATTCGTTCACGAAGCGTCCTCAGTCTATTGACTATATGCACTAGTTCTCTCTCTGTTTCCAGGTCATTGCCATTCATTTTTACCTTCTCGAGTAATGATTCAGCATAGTCCAGTAAATCCAGTCGTTGATACAGGATCGCCTCTAGCAAATTAGCCCCCATGTATTACACCACGAGGGATTGTTAGAGAAAACCAGGGCTATTATATGGGGTGCTTTAGAAGGACCTTAACCCTTTTCTCATGATATATCGAGTCTAACTCCTAGTTTCTCACCGCCCTTATGAGCACGGACTGTCGCTATACTATTGTCCGCTATACCGTGCTCTTCCATCAAATCACCATTAACGAAGACGATGTTTTCCTCAGCATTCTCATCCACTATTGCCTTGAAAGCGAATCTTTTCTTCCCCGCAACTACTATCTCTAAGTAATCCCTTATACCGAGCTCCCCTGCTAATTTAAGCGATACCCTAGCTTCATCCTCATCTAACCCATCGTCATACCTTATTCTTATCCTCTTCTCTCTAAGGGCTTTCTTGGTTTCCTTCAGCTGACTAGCTGATGGTATTAGATCCAAGATCTTGTCTATACTCTTCTCCTCACCGCTCATATTCCACATTCCCCCCATAGCTAAACCTGGTTCACAAGCTCCTCTAGTGGAAGCCTGCTTCCAAGTGCTATTCTAATTAGGCTTGGCAATCTATTAATGTTAACTCTAACCTGTTGCCATGTATCTCTATCCCTTACTGTAACCGTATTGTCATTCAGTGTTGTGTAGTCCACCGTTACTGCAAATGGTACGCCTATTTCATCGCTCCTTGCATATCTCTTTCCTATGTTACCTGAGTCATCGTATATAACAGTAAATCCCCCATGCGTCAAGAGCGTGTAGATGTTCCAGGAGACTTTTTTCAGCTCCTCGTCTCTCTCTATAAGCGGGAAAACTGATACCTGTATTGGAGCTATGTTCCTTGGGAGGCTAAGTATTCTTCTACCTTCCTTTTCCCTGTATGCATGTTCTAGTGTCACGAACACTATCCTGTCGGTTCCAAACGAGGGCTCTATAACATGTGGAATGAATTTCTCTCCTGTAATTTTCTCTTCCATAGTTTTCTTCAGAATCATACCCATTGTAACACGATAGCCTGCTATTTCTATTGACCCTTTTTCCATCAGTTCTTTATACAACCTCTCAACGCCTGCCTCTTCTATTGCCTTAATGACTAGAGAAGCCTTATTCTTGTATTCCTGCCCTATTAATGCTTTGTTTATAAAATATCTTACTGTCTCTCGGATAAGAGGTTTATCGAGCCTCTTATATACCCTTAAATCTTTTCCACTGTACTTTATGTGGCGAGATAAATCGTAGTCTCCCCTGTAACTATGTCCAGCAACCTCGATCCACCCCCATCTAGACACTTTTACTTTCTCATCGAACGTTTGGCTGCTATAATGAGCCCTTTCCTCTGGTAACTTGTCTTCGAACATAATATCCTGAGAACTGACGCCTAGCTCTTCGATGAACTTCTTACCTATAACCATCCAGTATGCCAAGCATTTATGGTAAATTACTCCTTCATCAACTGCCTCTCCCACCTTATACTGCTGTGGACCACGTTTATTCAAGCGTGCATCCTGGGTTAGTATGAGGAGTTTCTCATTGGATACTGCTGGGAACCACGGGCAATCTTCTTCTCTAGGATCAATAAAGAACTCCATCTCCATTATAGTGAACTCTCTCAGCCTTATAACTCCTTGACGAGGGCTTATCTCGTTTCTGCCGACCCTGCCTACTTGAGCTATACCTATTGGCAAACGATTCCTCATTGCCTCGTATACTCTTTTGAAAGCAATAAAAACCCCTTGGGCAAGTTCTGGTCTTACGAATCCTTTACTCGCCTCGTAGGGTCCTATCTTTGTCTCGAATAGTAAGTTGAAAGTCTTTACTTCGCCTAGCTCGCCTCCACAAACTGGGCAGCGGATATCATGCTCTCTTATGAGTTTAGTTAAATCACTCGGTGTTAAGCCTTCAACGTTTACTCCAAGCTTATCTTCTACTAAGTGATCTGCCCTGAATTTCCTACCACACTTCAAGCATTCAACTATGGGATCCGTGAAGTTTCCAACGTGACCCGAGGCCTCATATATTTTTGAGGGGCCGATTATGGGTGTCTCTACTTCTACAACTACATGTTGGTGTCTCCTGACGAACATTTCCCTCCATTTATCAATTATATTCCTTTTAAGCATAACACCGTAAGGACCTAAGTCATAGAAGCCTGCTACTCCACCGTAGATCTCGTATGAAGGCCAAAGATACCCTCTCCTTTTCGCGAGATCCATTAGTCTTTCGTACTTGTCTGCTTCTACCTCAGCCATAGTTACCAACCCTTGATTGCTTCGAGTTTGTATAGGATTATAAATAAAGAGATTAACCCACTTTTACTAGCGGTGTACTACTGTTGAAGTCTTTATACACGATAGAGGCGCCCGAGTCCTTCGGGGGGTACAAGGCTAAGCCGGAGAAAACTTTGTATAGTCTAATTGGGTTCCCATTTGACTCTACATCCTCATTTAGAACAGGGCAACGGTTTGGGCCTAATGCTGTTAGAACCGCCTCTAGGTATATAGAATTCAATAGTCTCAGGGCTAGGATCGACCTCGATGATATTGGAGGTATCAGTGATGAGGGAGATATAGCCGTGGTTTACGGGGATCCCCGTGAAACTGTTAGGAGAGTCGAGGAAGCCTATAAGGTCCTCATAGAAGGAAACAGGGTTCCCGTGCTTATTGGTGGGGAACACTTAGGTACACTAGGGGCGTTGTCTGCCTTTAGAAGAATTAATCCATGTATAATATGGATAGATGCACATATGGATTTACGTGAGGATTACCTGGGATGCAAATATAGTCACGCTAGTGTAGTGCGCAGGTTAAATGAAAAGTATGGAGGTAACCTTAAACTATTTTACATCGGTGTAAGAGGTTTCTCGGATGACGAATACGAGTATGCTATAAGTAAAGGATACGAAATTATTACCAGCCTCGAAGCACTAGGTCTTGGGGAAAGCATGTTGTCATTAAAGCTTAAAAACTTCCTAGCTGACTGCAACCACTATTACATTAGCATAGATATGGATGCATTCGATCCTTCCTACGCACCCGGAGTAGGGAATCCGGAACCAGAGGGACTATCCCCCTCACTAGTCCTAGATGTACTATGGAACACCATAGACCATAGACTGGTAGGGTTCGACGTTATGGAAACCGCGCCTGCTTATGATCCTAGTGAAATCACCAGTATTCTAGCGAGTAAACTGGTTATTGAATTAGCGGCAATGCATCATATTAAAAGAGGTAGGAGGGAATAACTACCTTATTTAAATCGCCCTGAATAGTATTTTCCCAGGTCTCTTGAGTTTAAATAATCCTCTAAAACCGCATCTAGGGCACATTAAGCTAGGTAAAAGCTCAATTTCACTCTTTTTCACAATTGCACCGCAATTAGGACACAAGTATTCGATATCCTCTCCCTCAAGCTCGGAGTACCTCTCCACAGACCTACACCTAGAAACGGAATTTTACATTTCAGAGGATAAATATTTATTTTTTCCAGAGTCCACAGGATAAGAACGGACCACGTATACTTTACGTGTAAAACATATATGGGTGTAGGGAAAACCATGGGTGAATTCGATTCTCTATGCGGAGGTTTACCCCCTGAACTTTGTGAACAGCTTGTAACTGAACAACAGGAAATCAGGATCCGCCTAGAAAGAAGGCGTTTTGGGAAGGAAGTAACTATAATAGATGGTTTAAACGAGAAAGAGGTGAACTTAAAGAAACTAGCTTCAGAGCTGAAGAGAAAGCTTGCAACGGGAGGAACAGCGAAAGACGGAAGAATAGAGCTCCAAGGAGACCACAGAGATAGAGTAAAAGAAATATTGGTAGAAATGGGGTTCCCAGGCGATAACATAACTGTTATCGAGTAAAACAATTAGTACCGAAGTAATTTGAATGGGAACCCCTCACCATTTAGTTTCTCTAGAACATTACCAACAGATTCTTCACTAGGAGCCTCAGCGTAAACTTCAATCTTAGCCCATCCAGGCTCTAATACCGGACTTATTCTATCATGCCTGATGTCTATGATGTTAAGCCTAGCTAAAGCTATTATTCCAAGGACTCTATTCAGAGACCCGGGTTCGTCGGGTATTAGTCCTTCCAGCCTGACTATTCTACGCCCTTTCCCAAGCTCGTAATTAACCACTCTAACAAGTCTAGTAGGATCAATATTACCACCTGATATTATTAGTAAAACTTTCTCACCATCCCCAACCTTGACTCTACCAGTTAGCAGTGCAGCTAGAGGAGCAGCTCCTGCTCCCTCAGCCAAAGTCTTATTACGTTCGAGTAGCATGTAAATTGCTTCACTTACTTCTCTATCATCCACCGTGACTATATCGTCTATATACTTGGAAATTATCCTGAATGTCAGTTCCCCGGGAACTTTAACTACTAAACCGTCCATTATACCAGGATGGGCGGGGACTTCAACTGGATGCCCCTTCCTCAGGCTTTCAGTGAATTTAGGCGCATAGCTAGGCTCTACACCAATGATCCTAGTTTTATTACCCCAAAGATGCCTAGCCACAACAATCAGCCCGGACGCGAGGCCTCCC
Organism: Candidatus Tiamatella sp.; assembly: GCA_015522645.1. Lineage (GTDB taxonomy): Archaea > Thermoproteota > Thermoprotei_A > Sulfolobales > Acidilobaceae > Tiamatella. Next base: position 29,547 of record WALV01000065.1, on the reverse strand, counting down.
CCACCTATAGGTGTTATAATAGTGTCCGGTGGTTCTCCTAACTGCTCTAACGCTTCATGCAAAATAGTTCCCTGACCAGCAATTACCTTCGGATCGTCAAACGGGTGAATAAACACGTAACCCTTCTCCTCGGCTATCTCCATCGCCTTTTTTAAAGCATCATCGTATACTCTTCCATGAAGCACTACTTCAGCCCCGTAATTCCTTGTAGCCTCAATCTTTGATATTGGAGCAGTTTCCGGCATAACAATAATGGAAGGGATTCCCTGGCTTGTAGCCGCAAACGCTACTCCCTGGGCATGGTTCCCTGCACTTGCAGCGACTACCCCTTTTCTCTCCCTCTTAGAAATACTCCATATTTTGTAATATGCTCCTCTTACCTTGAAAGAACCCGTTTTCTGCAAATTCTCCAGTTTCAGGAATATCTTCGCCTTGAACATTTTCGAGTATGTTGCAGAGAAATCAAGTGGTGTCACATGTATTGCCTTGGATAGCACTTCACGTGCTTCTAAGGTATCCCTAAAAATCTCTTCTATACTCAAGTCTTTACACCTATGCCGTTCAAGACAGCGTGTTTTATACATTTATAGATGTATTAATATATGCCCGACGTCTCATTGTCTAAATGGATTGAAGGTGCAGGCATTGGAGCTGACGACGCTGGACAGCCAGCAATTAAGGGATATAAAGAATGTTATTGTAGACGAGTGGCTGCATGCGAAGGATATGATAGATGATAAGCTGAAAGAGTTCGCGGTCGATAAACACGGCCAGGTGCTTGAAATCCAGAGGTATATAACTGAGGGAGGCAAACGGTTCAGAGGCTTCCTCACAATACTCACTGCGAAAGCCTTGGGAGGCGATCCTTTAGAGGCTTTGGACGCTGCTGTGGCTGTGGAGCTGGTTCAGGCTGCATCACTTGCCCTAGATGATATAGTAGACGTAGACGAGTTTAGGAGGAATAAAAAAGCAAGTTGGATTGCTCACGGTATATCTAAGACCGTTTTAGTCAGCGTACTTATAATATCGGTTGCTCAGAGAATAGTTGAGAAATACGGGTTCAAGGCGATAACACATGTTATACGAGCTTGGGAACAAACCACTAGAGGAGAAGTAGCCGACAGCTTTCTATATCCCATACTGAAACCTGAGGACTATGAGAATGTCGCCATTTACAAGACAGGAGCACTTTTCAGGCTAGCAGTGATACTAGGAGCTATTTCCGCGAGCGGCGATGAGCACCTCGATACACTTAACAAGTACGGTGACAGTCTAGGTCTAGCGTACCAAATTGCCGATGATATAGTTGACCTGGCAAACGTACCTTCAGACAAATTGAAATGGCAGGATCTCCAGCCAGGAGTCAAACTTTTCATTAAATACCTCGACCCTGGTAGGGAATGGAGGGATAATGATGTGCCCGATTATAATGTTTATATAGAGAAAGGAATCGATAAACTTAGAATAGTTATTGAAGAGACTGGGAAACTCCTTTGGAGTTTGCCGGACAACAAATATACCAGAGCACTATCCTTGATTCCATACTTTATGGCGGAGAAAATGCTTGAAGAGGCAAACCTATCCCTAGGTTATGGTTTCTAGTTTAAAACTACTTTCTCTATAGTCTTGAACACCATTTCCTTAATCGACTCTACATTCCTTCTAATGTATAAGTGTTCGCACTCGTCATCCGAATACACGTGAACATAGACTATTGGTTCACTAGCAGAGTAATGGATGCCTCTTACATGGCTCGAAACATCCGTCAGTCCTAGAATCCTTGTTCCCTTTACTTTCAAGTCTCTCCTCAACGCTCTCTTCTCGATACTTAATGATGAAATAGTGAAACTTGCCTTAGAATAATTCATCCCACATTCCTCTCTTAGTTTGCTGACGTGCTGTAAGGCATATTCCTTTAGAAGCTCATTTTCCAATTTAGAAACGTTCGCACCGTCTACTAGGAAGTTTGATAGTTGGCGTATAACTTCTTGCGGACGCTTGCTTGCGTAGAGAGTTATATCACCGAGGCGTTTAACGATGGATACGGGTAAAAGATCCCTTCTTTCCATGATGCTTGAAGCCCACCTCTTCTCTTCGTCGTCTCCAAGTGTCTTCAGTATTTTAGCGGCCTGCATAAACTCGTGTTCGTCGAAAGAGACTTGGGATCTACCTATAAGACCCGCTATTACATCGGGATTCATAAATCGAATGAAGTCCATGTCGCCTATGTGGGGATATACATGTGGTTTAATTTTATCCCAGTTGTCAATTATGCCTTGTAGAATCTTGGTAAGTGCTATGTAGAACGATGTGTTCTTATGGTGCAGATAAAGCCATTTGTACATTTTAATCCTAGAATCAATCATGTCTTCAAGGGAGGATAGTCCTCTTATATCGTACATAACGTGAGGCTTACTTCCTGCAATATCTATTGTCAAGGCGTATATCAGCCTATCAATATCTACTCTACCATACACCACTCCAGTATGGAGAGAATCCCTTAAGACGTAATCTAGTCTATCCGCGTCAATTGTACCTGAGATTAATTGATTTACAACGCGATATGAACCCTCTGTGAGTCCTAGCTTATCAAGTACATCCTTCCTAGGCTTACTATTTCCTGTATCGTTAAATAAGGCATCCTCCACGGCCTGTATTAGCTGCTGTAGCTTCAGCCTCCGCTTTACTAGGTTCTCTCCAATGAATCTGATGAATTTCATTGTATAGTACTCATGCACCTTTCCGTTGAACTCCTTTGACCATGGAAAAGATATTCCCCGGTTGGACTCGATGTTAGTAAGCGCTATCTCCATCTGATGGCTGAAAGGCAAGTGACCTATATCATGGAGCAGCCCCGTTAGCCTTGAGAGTTGGATGAAATTCCTCAGCTCCCGTTTGCTACAATTTTTAGTTATCGCAGAACAAAGATCCGAGTCTTCCTGTACGATTGACGCTATTTTCTCTGCAAACCGCCCCATTAAATGCATAACACCTATGCTGTGCTCGAATCTAGTATGCCGAGCACCCGGGTATACTAGGAACGTGAGGCCAAGCTGCGTTATATCATGTAGCCTTCGCATAAAGGGTGACTGTAATAGACTGTACTCAGCCTCGTTTACTGGTATGAACCCGTGGACAGGGTCCAATATAACTGCCCTATACTTGTAGGCGCCTATAAGGCCTCCATGCTTCAATATCTACCCCCAGTTACTGGAAAGTCGAACATATACTCTAAAAGTTCTATTTCTTCTCCTCTTTATCCTCCACAAGTTTCTTCATATCACTGACTAGCTCTCTTAAATAGGGGGCTGACTGGCTCATCGATTGAAGGTTAACGAGTTTATCATATGTGCTCTCCGGGTCGGGGATACCATAGAGAATATAAAAGCTCCTGCTTCTAGGCATCTCAACTGTTTTAGTAGTGGCAACCCCTCCCAGTACTCCCTTAGCTGCTACGCCTCCACCCACTGTTACAGCGTCACTACCGGTGCCTATTCTCGAAGCCGTAATGGGGTATATGTGCCCGAAACCAAATATTCTACCTAATAATGGTTTTTCTACTATGAACTCCTGCACCCTTTCGTAGACTAGATCCCTCCTCCTTTTCTTGTAAAAGCTGTTGTACTCTATGATTATTCTCCTATCAGTTATTGTATAGTGGTGTGCTCTCCTATGCAACTCGACTGCAAGCATTCCTATCAATCCTAAGCCTATACCAGTATAATACGAGTAGGATCTGTCTCCATATCCTATGAAAGCCAATAATGGCCCTATTATTACTATGAAAATCCCTAGTAGAAGATTACCTATTGAAACATTCTGATACGCCCTGACAAGGTACGGAACTATTACTAGAACCGCCCAGGAAACGAAGGCTATGTTACCACAAGATACAAAGGTTATTTTACCACAAAGTGGACTGTAAATACCAGGCTTCAAGTATGTTAAAAGGGAAACCAAGAAAAGATATCCCCATAGAAAATATGATCCCAGAAAACTAGCGGGATGGGGCCTTGTTTCAAGAATCTTTGTTTCCTTATTCAACAATTACAACACCCTATTACTATCATTGAAATAATTTAGTATACAGGGGCTTTATAAAGAGACGTGAAGGTGAAAGCGGTTAAGGTGACTTGCAGAGTGGCTGGAACAGACTATTTAATCATCGGCGCTGGACCCGCTGGAATTTCAGCCGGGTTAAAATTGAGTGAAGAAGGGTTCAAAGTTGAAGTTCACGAAGCAGCACGTAAGCCTGCCATGAAACCATGCGGCTGGGGGATCCCTCTCCCTGAAACTCTACCCTTCCAAGTTCCAGAAGAATCTGTGAAGAAGCATATTGATGGAGCATCCTTATACGTAGACGGGGAGCACGTATTAGATTATACTGGTAAGAACCTAGGGGTCGTAGTTGATAAACCCTTGATGTTGGGGCTTCTTGCCGACCAGCATAGTGTTGACGTGCTCTATAAATCACCCGTTAATCTCCGGCGAATGAGGTTTGGTCCTGATAAAGGTAGAGTGATTATTGCTGGTGGATTCCCATGGTATAAAGGCGAAACAATTAATGCTATTCAACTCCATCTTAAAACCTCGTATTCCTGGGGGGAACTCTTTGAATTCTACTTCGACTCAGGGATAATAGGGTACTACTGGATATTCCCACTAGGGAAGCATGTAGTTAAAGTAGGTGTAGGCGGGTTCAAGGACGTGTCTACACTAAAGAGTTTACTCGACAGGTTCATTAAAAGAGATGAAAGGCTGAGGGAATCGCAACCAATATCAAAACTTGAAGGGGCGAAACTAGCAGTAGGTGGTATACGTGTAGAGGAATCCTACCCGCTGGTAATAGGAGAGGCTGCCGGATCGGTTTACCCTTTAACAGGGGAGGGCATTAGACCTTCCATGATAATGGGTTACTCTGCAGCTAAAGCCCTATCAAACGGAGAGGACCCCATTAAAGCAATCCAGCGGACAGACGTATACTGGAAAGTGAATTTACAGAGGAAAATACTTGAGAAAGTTAAGCAACTCGCACCTAAATCAAGAGCAGATTTTCTCAAGAATCTAAACCCGGAGGTACTGATAAGGGTAGGACTCGGAGACTTTACTAAAACTTCGCTTCTCAGATTAATTCTAAAGAGCCCCAAAATTTTAGCAGCCATACTGAAAAGTTTCGTTTGAATAGTTAATTATAAGCGACTGATCCCCTATTTTGAATGATTTGGGCGATGACTTATACGCCATCAACCGAAACCCTGTAGTATTACATGGGTTAATGGGGTGGCCTGTCCCCCCGAGCCCCATTGAATTATTCAGACGGGTGTTTCCTCTATCCCTGTAATCCTATTTACATATAATGCTAACGCGAAGAGGAGATCGCTCAGTCTATTGATAGCTTTCAAGGCAAGTTTAGGGTATAAACCCTCGTTTACCAAGCTGACTAATCTTCTTTCAGCTCTCCTTACAACTGTCCGTGCTATATGAAGCTGGGAAGCAGCCATATGGCCTCCGGGTAGAATAAAGCTTTTCAACGGGGCTTCACCATAGTATTTGTCGATTAATTCCTCAATCCAAGTTATATCATCCTCCGACAAGCTTTCCGGTTTAGATGGAAGGAAGCCTATCCTAAACATTAGACGCTGAATACTAGTTAATACTGTATTCAACTCGTCGAGCTCCCTTAACTGTGGAAGTAAGCTCCTAGCCAGCCCTATGTGACTATTTGCCTCGTCAAGGGTTCCCAGGAACTCCATTAACGGATGGTCTTTGGGGACCCTCTTATTTAGGAAGAAGCAAAACGTTGTTCCTTCATCCCCCGTTCTAGTATAGAGCCGGGCCGTCAATAGTTTTCGCCTCCTGCAGCAATCTTTAGTCTCTCAACTACTATATCCTTGTCTAGAACGGACAGTAATGGTGCAGCTCTAGGCCCTTGTGGTTTACCAAGTATTGCAAGGTAAAAGTCCCTATAGAACTCGCGTCTAACCCTGGAACTCATACCGCCTCCTATCTCTATCATCGCCTTCTTTATTGACTCCTCATTCCACGACTCCAGCTGAGCTAATTTCTCTGCAAGCGCCTTCAACTCTTGTGAATGCCTTATTTCACTATATACCTCATACGGAGGCTCCTCTGGCACTTTGAACTTTAGGTATTCAGGGGCATACCTTTCTACCCAGTTCAATGCTTTAACAACTAAACCCTCAAGCCAAGTTCTACTGTAATCATCCAACACTGATACATGGCCTGTCCGCTTTAACCTTGCCACTGCATGTTCGAACATATTCTCCTTGGGAAGATTCTGGACAAGTAGGGCAACATGTGTATACGGAACCTGAACCGGCATTCTCTCCGGCGGTCTACTAGGATGCGATAGCTCATATGACCTGGACAGAATAGTATCCTCGTCCTTATTGCACGTGGATTCTACGCCGAAATAAACTCTCTCCGCTCTGTAGTAGTCATTATAGTACCTAGGTATCTCTTGTAAATCTATGGTAACTCTTCTCCTAGGGTTGGTTGACACGAAGAGGAATCTAAGTATTTGCGGGTGGGCTATATCCAGCCATTCTCTGGGGGTTATCCCTACGAATCCACTGCTAGTCATATCTGCTTCCTTACCGCCTATTCTAAGGGATACCCATTCATACCATTCTCCCTCTGGGGGGTTAAACCCGTAAACTTTTATGGCAAGCTCTTTACAAGAGTCCCTGCTACCTCCTGGGGTGGCATGGTCTTTTCCATAGGGCTCGAAGTCCACCTCGAGAACCTTCCATACCCCGGTCCACTCTATCCTCCAGTTAAGTTTGCCCTCTTCCAGTCGTGCCTTACCTTTATGACCGCAAGCTTTACAGTAATACTCTACTAGTCCTTCTCCATCATAAGCGACTGACACCGTGCTGTCTATTCTACCGCAATTACTACATATGGGTTCAAAGGGTATCCAGCCCTCCGGATACTTGTTGCGTCCCCTGTATTTGTTAATAACGCCTCTAACCTGCTCGCTTTTCCTTAGAGTTTCCAGTGCGAACTCCTTCATTTTGCCGTTGTAAAGCTCTGTCGTCGTGACTACCTCCACTCTGCCATCCGTGAACTCCTTGATGTACGGGCCGAAATCGCTCCAATAGTGTTCCACCCAATTTCTATGACAGCCCCTCGGGTCAGGAACCTTTATCAGCGGCCATCCAGTGTATTTTCTTGCCTCATGAGGGTTATCGAATGCTTCCAGTTGAGGCTTCTTTCCTTTCCAAGCATCTTGCGTGTATAATGTGAGTAATTGCCGTATCTTGAATCCCTTAGACTCTAACACCCTCCTCAAGATCTCTGGGAGTATGATCTCCCCTCTAAGTCTACCTATATGTTGGATACCGGATACGCTGAGTCCACCGTTGAACACGTATACCTTCTTCTTTCTATCAGCAAGCTTTTTCGCTAGATCCTCTGCTAGAGTGTCAACCCAGTGTTTAGAGGGCACCTTTTATCCACTCCTCCCTGCCTTAATTTATAATTCGAGTGTAACTGAAGACTTTAACGTTGAGGTCCAGTGGTATGGGGAGAGGTTACTTAGCTTTAATGAGGCCTGCTAATTGCATTATGATCGGTTTTGCCGTTATAGTTGGTGCAGGCATCGCGGCTGGCGAGAATCTTTTGTCAGTGGATCTAGTTAGGCTTGCATCAGGCTTCATCGTAGGCTTCAGCTTCTGTGCAGTGTCAATGATTATTAACGATATCTATGACGTTGAAATAGATAAAGCCAACAGGCTCGATAGGCCTCTAGTAACAGGTCAAGCAACTATTTCAGGGGCGTATAAATTATCAGTCCTCCTTGGAATAGCGGGGCTTCTATCCTCATTGATCACCGGACTAATAACTCTTATCGTCGCGTCCTTCAGCATAGCCGTCGGAGTCTACTATAATGCGAAAGGGAAAAAACTTGGAATGCCGGGTAATATTATGGTCGCATATAATATTGGAATACCAATCCTCTACGGGGCCCTCATAGTTGAGCGGCTCACATGGACAATAATGATTTACTGGTTAATGGTGTTCCTAACCGGGCTGGGAAGGGAAATAGTAAAGGATATCGCGGATATGGAGGGAGATAAAATAAAAGGAGTTAAATCCATCCCCATTACCCGTGGGGAAAGATACTCAAGTATTATAGCGGTTTCAATGTATATTACCGCGATCCTCTTGAGCCCTATGCCCATACTACTAGGTAACATAAATGATTATGGTTACGGCATTCCAGTACTAATTACAGATTCCCTTCTTATCTATTCCATCAAGCTCATATTAAAGAACCCCGACAGAGTGCATGCATTAAAACATAAGAAGATCGTTCTAACAGCAATGATGTCCGGATTAGTAGGATTCCTATTGGGCAGCCTCTAATAACCAGGTGGATCGTATGGATAAGCATGAAATAAGAATGAAAGTATGGAGATCGATGGAGGAGTCGAATATAGCCATGTTCCCTCGGCCAGTCTACAATAGGATACCGAGTTTCAAGGGAGCAGACAATGCTGCTAGTAAGCTGAGAAACACGAGCATATATAGAAGAGCAAGTGTAGTAAAAGTAAACCCAGACTCCCCACAAAGATACGTCCGCTACTACGCTTTGACGGATGGTAAACTGGTTATAATGCCCACTCCCAGGCTAAAAGGCGGGTTCCTTGTCTTAGACCCGGGTAAAATACCCGGGAAACTTTACAGTAGAGCTTCAACGATTCGAGGCGCGTTCCAATTGGGAGTCGAGTTACCAGCCAACGAGCTAGTAGTCAGAACTAGAAGAATCGACCTTATAGTAGAGGGTAGCGTGGCTGTAGACGTTTATGGTGGAAGACTGGGTAAAGGAGAAGGTTACGGTGACAAGGAATATGAAATGCTTTCCAAGCAAGGCCTTGTTACGAGCTGTACACCCATAGCTACTACGGTTCACGATATCCAGGTGTCCATGGAAAAACTGCCGCAAGAATCGCATGATGTTAAAATCGGTTTGATCGCTACCCCCACTAAACACTTTGTTACAGAATACGGTGAAATGCAGGAGTTAAAATGCAGTTTTAACTATCTTTAGAACATGGAAGTTCAGTGAAGTTCACGAGACATAGATCTGCTTTCTTGGGAGGGCTTGATTCTTTTGGAATAGCAACTCTCAACAGGTTTCCTTGGAATTCGTAAACAGCCAGCATATACCCCCTCCTATTCCTGGTTTCAACCAGTTTAGATGGCATTACCCGTTCGCACCTAGTTGAATCTAGGCTGAATCCATCAATCGGAATTATTAGGCATTGCCCGTCTATATCAACAATGTTGTGAGCCAAGACTCTAGCGGCTTTCACCGTCCTAGGTTTCCTGTAGACTCTCTGGGTAGGCCCGCTGTCGACTAATCTGCCATTATACAATATGTGTATCTCATCCGCTAGTTCCAGCGCCTCATCCTGGTCATGTGTTACATGGATTACCGTTATACCCATATTTTTCAATATACTCCTTATCTCCCATCTCAAGTTCTCTCTTAAACTTAAATCCAAGTTGGAATACGGCTCATCTAGAAGTACAATTAAAGGCTCGGTGATTAAGGCCCTCGCAATTGATACCCTCTGCCTTTCCCCACCACTTAACTCGTCCGGCATTCTATCAAGTAGTTCACCTATGTGAAGCAGTCTAGCAATTTTCTCCGCCTTACTAGTAGCCTCGTCTTTCCTTACTCCTTTAGCTTCAAGTGGAAACAATATATTGTCTATAACTCGTAAATGAGGGAATAGAACAGGCTCTTGAAACACCAGGGAGACAGGTCGCTTGTACGGGGGGGCATCATTCATTTTAATATTGTTAATGCAGAGATCCCCCGATGTTTGTTCTTCTAATCCTGCTATAACTCTAAGCAAGGTTGACTTACCCGCTCCTGATGGACCTAAAACCACATGATAAAGCCCTTCCTCGAATGCAACGTTTACATTGAATATACCAGTGTTCCGAGTGTATTGCTTGGTTAAACTTACAAGTTTAACGGCTTTCACTGGAATTTACACCCTCCAGTCTAGTTATTATATATATTGTTATTAAGGTTAGGAGCAAAAGAACACCGCTGGCAGCATATGCCTCGCCGAACATCCTTAGCGACCTATACTGATATATAGCCACTGCCAATGTCGTAGTCTTCACGGTTCTTAGAAAGAGCGTAGCGCTGAACTCTCCTAAACTTATAGCTGAAGCGAAAGCAGCAGCTATTATGTACGATTGCCTGGATATAGGTATGGCTACCCTGAACAATGTCCCCCATAGGTTTTCCCCCAGAGAAAAACTAGCCTCAATATATTTCCGTGAAACCCTCTCCAATCCTAATCTTATACTTCTCAACGCTAGAGGGAGCCCAGCAAAGGTATGTGCGAGTATTATCGGTATCCATACCGGTATCTGAGGAGGTATTGTTCTGAGAAGACCTAGCCCCAAAGTGATAGGGCTGATTGCTAATAGTGATACAACTAAAACTTCATTAATCCGGCTCCATCCTATTGAGAGCAGAGTACTGATTCCGAGGGATATAATCACAGTCATGAATGCATAGTAGAGACTATTGAATAACACGTTGATAGGTGGTATACCCAACCTGGGATCGTATATTGCTGAGAGGACGTGACGGTAGTAACTAATAGTGTAGGTCCCTGTGATAGGATTGTAAAAGCTGTAATAGAGTGACCCTACTAGTGGTGCGATAAGATATAATAGGAAAATCGTGATGTACGACAGTGAGAGAAGCCTTGCAGATCTAGGTGTTCTAGCTTTAGCTATAACAGTTAATGGGGCATGTGGTGCTTCTGAAGACACTTTAATCATGACCGCAATTATAGACAACAGTATAATATACTGGAGAAGAGCTATTGAAGCTGCTATTCTATCATTTTGGAGTATTTTATAGTACATATATATGTTGACCTCTAAAGTGCTGAAGCGGGGGCCTCCTAGGTTGAGTGGTATGGCGAAACTCATGAAACAGTATATGAATGCTAGGAGGCTTCCGGAGGCAATGCCTGGCGCCATATATGGTAAAAGTACCCTCCTCCAAACAGTTCTAGATGAAAGACTAGCTGCTGAAGAGATTAAATCCCAGTATTCTCTAGGTATACTGGCCACACTATTATATACCATTATAGCGATAAGTGGGGCGTTGTAAAAGACATGGGCTGCCAATATACCTGTAAAACCTTCACCAAGTCTGCTGAAGAGATGCATTCTAGATGATAAAATACCATTCTCACCGTATAAGCTTGTAAACCCCATTACTACTACCATAGAAGGAGCCATGAATACCGTGAACAGGATTGTTCTTATCCATCTAGAGGCTCTATAGCCCAAGCCGGTTAACACAAGTCCTGCAGGAACACCTACCAGTATGGATAGTATAACCGATAGAGTAGCCTGTTCAACCGTGAATTTCAGGGAGTGAGATATAACAGGGTTATTCAGTATATATAGGAATAACCTTGTTTTAAACGCGTCTTTTAACCCGTTTAAAACAGGCAAGTAGTAGAGAAAAAATACTGTGAATAACCCGGCTATACTAGCCTTGAGTTGAAATCGTTTCAAACCACTGGTCAAGCCATTGCTCAAGGTTCTGCTGTACCTCCCCATTGCCAAGGTATAGATTCGCCAGCTCCACGTTGCTCGGGTCTATCGCATATTTGTAGACATCTGGTAGCTTCACATATATGTTTGCGGGATACATCCAATTGTTTAGAGGTATTAGGTCCTGGACGTGTTTACTTAGGAACCAGTCAATGAATTTCTCCGCATATTTCTTGTGAGGCGCGTCTTTGAGCAATGCTATTCCCTCTATTTGTAGCCACGCTATTGGTTTGCCGTGGTAAACTACTACCGACGCCTTATATCTAGTAGTGTTGTAGAAGTACATTGAGTAAGCTGGATCAGTCCCATAGCTTACCACAATATGGTAATCACCCTTATCAAACAAGTCGTACGCGTCTCCCCAGCTTGAGACAACCCTGGGGTTACCTCTTATCCACCAGTCCGTCCAGTTTCCTAGGTTATAATGCTTGTAAACCGCTATCTGCCATAGGAGGAAGCCTAGTCCAGTACTGCTTTTCCTGGGATCCTCCGTGACTAGCGTGTTCACAAGCTTGACTTGTTTACCGTTTATGTTCACCGTTCTGGTTAGTAGGTCTTGGAAAGTGAGGTTCTCCATTGAAGTTTGAGGAATGTATTTCGTGTCGTATACTAGTGCTATTAGTCCATAATCATACGGTATGACATATCCATCTGGGTCTAAGGCCTGGATTAGTTTTTTGTTTATCTCGTTTATATTGCTTGGAACATATTTTTCTAGTATGCCCGATTCCTTGGCTTTGGCAACTAGGATATTGTCTATCCCTATTACAATGTCAGCGTAATGCCTACCTGCTTTTGCCTCCTCTATTGCTTTTGTAAGAGCCGTCCCTGCATCATCGAACTTAACGACTTCAACCTTGATACCTGTACTTCTTTCGAATTCCCCGAAGACCTGGTCCCATGTTTCATTGGGATTCTTACCCCAGCCTAGGAGGCTTTCATAGGTATAGATCACGATTTTCTTCTCTTCGTGGCCAGGGGATGAATAGTATACGGCGTATACTGCTGAAACGACGAGTGCTACGAGTATGATTGCAACTATCGTTGCCTGCCAAGGCCTCATATTTTACCACCCCAATTAAACTATTACTACTGAGTAATGGTAATAAAAGCTTAGCGGCAAGACAATTTATACTAGAAAAACACTAATATCCAATACAGGTGAACTGGTGCTTTGAGCCTCCTAAGAGAAAGACTAAAGGGCGATGTCATAGTAGACGTGAAATACCCGGATACAAGGACCTTCCAGCAAATAATAGATGCTCTAAGTAAAATTCTAGATGAAGCAAACATGCATTTCACAAAAGAAGGAGTGAAAATCAGAGGGTTCGATGCAGCTCAAACAAGTTATATAGACCTATACATTCCGAGCACTACCTTCCTAGAATACAATGTTTCAGAGGAAGAGGCGAGAATTGGTTTCAATGCAACCAGGCTTGCAAACATATTAAAAAGAGGGATGAGGGGCGATCCTCTCCAAATCACTGCAACATATGATAGAGTATTGATAGATATTGAAAGTGTAGTAGCTAAGAGATACGCTTTCCCAAACATAGAAGTCGCCGAACCTGAAATAAGGGAACCCCGATTTGAACATAACGTTGAAGCCACCGTGATATCCGACCCGTTAAAGAAGATACTCAAGGACGTTGAAGCATTCTCCAGCATAATGGAGTTGGATGCACGTATCACTGATGGGGAACCGCGGCTAGCTATAAGAGCTTTTACAGAGGATCCTACGATGGGTAAAATGGAATCAGTGCTCACCTTAGAATCTGCAGCTGTGATATCCCTCGAAGTCAAGGAAGACTCGAACGCTAAATACGATATTGGTTTCATAAAGACTATTCTGACACTTACCCGTATAGCCGACTCGGTAGATCTAAAGTTCTCCCATGAGAGACCACTGGAACTCGTATTCAAGACTGCAGACGACTCAAGGGTAAGATATATTACCGCACCTTTGAAGTTCTAAAAACCGTTTCCTATTTCCCAGAAAGTATAGAAAATTTTAAGTCCCAGATGTATTCAACAATACGGTTAATTGGAGAGCCGGGTCGTCTAGCGGCCAAGGATGCGGGGCTCTGGCCCAACTCGCCCGCACCGGGGGATGGGGAGATCCCCCGTGACCGGGGTTCGAATCCCCGCCCGGCTACCATCCCTCTATGAAATCCATGCTCCTATGTATCCCTATGTATCACTTGCATACCACTCTATCCACAGCCTCGCTTACTTTAAGAAACTTGTATCCTCTCTTTCCCGCTTCGTCAAGTATAGACTCCAGTGAGCGCTGGGCATAGAATCCTGTTCTCAGCCAAATATCAGGCCTATAAATTGGTTTTCTTCTTATACGAGTAAACTCCCAGGGATGATAGAATAAAACGTGGAACTCCCTTTTCGGGTTAAGTGTAAGTCTAACAGCTATTTTCTTTGGTAATCTGATTGTGCTACTCGTAATTGTAGCCGGGAGGACAAGGAGCCCATTCTTCATGATAGGAGTATCATAGAATCTGTTCTTGTAGAAAGCTACGCTTGAATCCACTTTTATACCCAGCGATAAATAGTCGTCAACATTAATTTTAGGCGGTTGAAGATTAGGGGCTCTAAAACTGGAAACCTGTTGGAACACAGATAGCGAATCAATGCTCCTCCGTATTTCCCTGAGAGCCTCTTCAGGGGGTAGTTTATCCATTCTTCTATGGGAATACCCATGACTCCCTATTTCATGGCCTCCACCAACTATAGCCTCAATTATAGAAGGGTACCTATCAGCTAGTTCGCCTACAATAAAGAATGTAGCCTTAACTCTTCTCTTGTTTAACATTTCAAGTATCCAAGGTAAACCCTCCTCTAACCCACGGGTTGAGTCAGACTGGTATGGGGGGGCATCCGGTTCAATGTCGAATGTGAGGAACACCACTCCTTTTAGGCGGCACTTTATAATATTCAAGCCGCTTTCCGTAACACCATTCACCTCGCCTAACAGGGTTCCCTCTTACTATCCTGTAGAGTTTATAGACGAGTAGCCTTCTTTCATTGCTACACATTTCCATGGCACGACGATACACGTCAATATATTCTAAGACCACTTTTCTGCAATCGAATTTTTCCGCTGAAACCCTAGCCTTTGCCGACATTGCCTTTCTTAACTGGTAGTCTGAAACAATTGCTACAGAGTACCTAATGAATTCATCGATATTATATGCTAGATACCCGTTTTCACCGTGGGTAACTATGTCTTCTAAACCGGTATTCCCGAATCCAACCACAGGTACTCCTAATGCTAGAGCTTCCAGTGTCGCTATAGAGAAAGCCTCTCTTCTTCCTGGCATGAGAAATAGATCACTAGATGCCAGGAGCGCCCTGACTTGGGGTTTTTCCAGTGAGCCTAAAAATATGGCTTTGCCTTTTAACTCCTTTTTTCTTATCTCTTCGAGAACCTTTTGCTCAAGAGGGCCCCATCCAGCTATGTATAACCTAGCTTGTGGAGCTTGCTTTAGTATACTCTTGAAAGCTTCAATTACCAGTAGCGGGTTCTTTCTCTCAGTCAGCCTAGAAATAAATGAGATAACCGGGTCTCCATCGTACATTCTATCAGTTCTTCCCCATTCCTCCAGACGGACACAATTAGGAGTCAAGTAGACCTTGTATTTTTCATTAGTGATTTCCTCGAGATCCCGTTTAACTATAGAAGACACAGCGGTCAGTATGTCGGCTCTCTTTACAGCGTACTTAGCCATTCTTTTCCTTCTATAATTCAATTCCCTAGCTATTAAACTGTGGTGAGTCAGAACAGTAGGTATGCCTAAAATACCTTTCCCTCCGTGTATAGCTAATATGGCAAAAGGCGAGACCAGGCTGTGACCGTGAATTATATGTGGACCGTTATGTTTGATGAAGTCAAACAGCAATACTGCTGCCTTGTAACTGGTTGTATAGTCGTCTCCGTCTAAAGGGACTTTCAGTCGAACGACAGGAAACCCATCATTATAGTCTAAAAGTGGAGGATCAGGCAAGTCCTTGTTTTGATGAGTTAGAACAATAGGCTCATGGCCTATCTCGGATAGAGACTTAGCTAAATTATAGATAGCTGTCTCCACCCCTCCTTTCCTAGGCAAATACCAGTCAGACGCCAAAACTACTCTCAGAGTCTCCATACTCCTCACTCTCCTCTGCTTTCCCAGATATCTTCAAAGCCAGTTTAAACGCGTGAATTCCCCCGCTAATTGACACTAAAACTAAGCCTAACACACTGGCAATAACGCTTGAAATTAGCCGCTCCCCCAGAACCAGTAGACCCGCCTTATCGATAGAATAACCTAGGCCTACTAGGATAGACGTTAGTCCTCCCTCGACGAACCCTAGTCCAGCTGGGGTTGGAGCCATGCCGAATATCAAGTATCCTATGCTTAGTAATGCTGCCTCTGGTAGCTTGAGATGTATGCCAACGGCTAGTCCGATGAAATAGAACCTGAAAATATCTTGCAACCAGATTAAAATTGATATCGTGGATGCAGATATTGTTAGGGTTTTATCTCTAACTAGCATTTTAGAATCCGTTTTTAGCCTTTTCTTCACATCACGTATTAACCCCCTAGTACCATCAAAGAAGCCTAGGCCGATTAACCCGAAACCTAAGCCCTCGGTTATGCTCCCGCTAAAATTTCCAAGGACGCCTCCCGCTATAGCTATTCCAATTACAACAGCAACCCCTGGTATTTCCGTTAATCTCTCATATAGGATAGCCAAGATAGACCTATCGAAAGGGGTTTTATGCTTAATCCATAGCCATGCAGCTCTGAAACCCTCACCTCCCATTCTTAGGCTGGGTGATATATTATTAACCAGTATACCTCCCATAATGGCTACATAAACGTCTTTAAAGGAAGAATAATTTCCCAACCTTTTTAATATGAACCACCATCGGAAAGCCCACGCAAACGTACTTGTAACATAGATTACTATAGCGATCGAATAATACTTCATTCCCACCCCGCTGATAAACCCCGTAAAATCCCTATATACCCCAGTCAACACTTCAAGCAATACCTGCACCACTCTATCCTTATTACCCTAGTTCACCCTCAGATTTGAAGCTTACTATTGTTAAATATAAAACAGTTCTCCAACATAGCTATAGCATACAATAGATGAAGAGATCGAGGTAGACCGACCTAGTTAGGGATGAAGAATGGAGGACCTCTCTGATAATCGTGAAGGATCACTTGCAGATAAAGCCATATATGTGCTGGGATTATCCTCTCCTATACTAGCTTGGATCTTCATTTTTGCCTCATGGTACAAGAACCCGTGGTTCAATGTTTTCAGAGACGCTTACAGCGATCTCGGCGGTCCAGATGCTAGTGACGCCTGGATCTATAACTATGGGCTGGTTACTGTTGGCATCTTACTTTTAGCTTATAGTGTTCTTTTAACCCGGAGGATCCCGGGTAAAGTGGGGGTTATAGGGGGAGCATACCTAGCTTTGGCTGGTGTATTCCTCAGCTTGATCGGAGTGTTCCATTCCGGAACTAGGCCTCATACCTTTGTTTCGACATGGTTCTTCATCCAGTCAGATATAGCTATTATCCTCCTCTCGGCGAATTATAGGAGGCTACTGCTAGGGAAGATTCTTCTAATTATTTCCGTACTAGCTTTTCCTATAGCGATTCTAGTAGAAGCTACGGTTGGATGGCCTAGTACTGCCATACTGGAGACTTATGGCATCTTGATTATAGATTTCGGGGTGGTTGCTACTCCATTTATCCTTGGAAAAGAAACTCAGTACTCAAGACCGTCCTCATAGCCTATCGTAGGCTCGGTAGAGCGGCTCTCCTCATAGACTCGTATAGTATAATACTTAGTCTGTTCACCCTAGTTTATAGCCTATTTTCCTGAGGAACTCTATTCTCTTCTTCCTATCTTCGTGTCCCTCAATACCGGTTGGCGTGAAGCCGTCAACCACGCCTAGAAGGGCCCTTCCCTGCCCGGTTTCCGCTATGACGAGTTGAACAGGGTTAGCTGTCGCAGCGTCTATGGACACTATCTCCATAACTTGTTTAAGCCTGTTTAAGATGTTAATAGGCCACGCCTCATTTATGTATATGACGAACATATGGCCTACTCCAGCCTTCAAACAAGCTTCAGATGCAAGCTTCTCCAGCTCCGTGTCATTACCCTCATAGCGGACAAGCCTATCTTGGCTAGCCTCGCAGAAGCCTATACCGAATCTTATAGAGGGGCAGGAGGTTATTAAAGCCTCGTAGATATCTTCAACGCTTTTAATGAAGTGGGTCCTGCCAACTATTATATTAGTTCCCTCTGGGACTTCTAAGTCTATTACCTTGATCTGTGCCATGAATATCACCGTTAAATGAATAACTAGGCTTTCCGGGTTTTATAGATAATATGTTGACCGGAGGGATTAAAAAAGGAGGGTGATTTAGCTTACGTTCACTATTAGCGTTATATACATTACTGAAGGTTCATATAGGAATACATAGCTCTGACCCTGCTTCTCGTTACCCCATATTATACCTGGGTTTGCCCCGACAACCGGTATCATTACTAGGAACACTCCATGAGCATCTGGTGATGCTTCTATAGCTGTTTTAATTGATGACACGTGGGTTAACTGCTTGGTCAATACTGGTGTAACGTTTAGATAGCCTGTTGTTGATCCTAGGGGTATTATTGTAACAGAGTTATTCGGTACGAATACTGCTCCGAGACCAGTGGATTCAAAGTATGTTGTCACCGATGCTTTCGACCCATTTGCCAGTGAGATGAAGTTGTTAGTATACTGTTTGTATCCTTTTACTGTAACTACAGGTCTATCCGTGCCTGTCGCAGAAAATACCTGATGTACTATGACCCAGTATAGCAGGTAGCCGTCGTAATTACTGAATAAGCCGGATGGTACATATGCGACAACGCTTGCCCTAGTGGTTGTTGGCCAGTCGAAATACGCGTATGGTAACCCGTTTATTAGTCCTATTGAGTCTTTCAATGCTAGTACCGAGCCATCGACCCATGCCGGTGTACCTCCATAGAACCAGGCTGCTAAATCATTGAATCCTGGTCCTATTATGCCGACGTCGAAACTGGTTTCCGGATTACTCCACGTGACTGACACTTCGAGGGCTCCGATCTTATTATCTGTATTGTTAACTAGTACTGGGAATGTTCTCCAGTCTCCTACCTCTGGCCTCCAGCTCTGGTCTAACGCGTTTGTATACTCGTTGTTATTGTAGAACTCCGATGAGGCTTGTGGACTTATGAATGATTGTGTGACGGCTGAATCTATTACTGCAGGTACTGATATTGTAATAGGAACCAGCGTGGTTCCAGAGTCGCTTGTTATCTCTAGGTACCCTTCATATACTCCGGGATTAGCGTTAGCTGGAATGCTCGCTGTCACATTAATCTCTGATCCCCCGATTGTTGATGGAACACTTATCCAGTTCCAGTCGTATCTATCGTATAATTCCATTGTTCCCGTTACTTTAGTTGGAGTAGTATTGGTTCCATAGTAGTTGTTGCTGAATATTCTGAAGTCTATTATGGGGGCCATAGTAGTGTTTGCAGGGTTCACATTGATGCCGAAGTAGTTCTGCAGGAAGCTTAGCATGTTGTCCTCTGTTAGCTTGTAGGCCTTTTGTAGATCCCCTATTTGTATTTGATACGTGTTCCCTTCCCTTATATCGTACTGTATTCTCCCTGTCTCGTTCGTTTCAACCTTATGATCCCCGGTAAAGTCTATCCAATAACTCATCTCGGCACCCATGTAAACCATCGGCGTGTAATTGCCTTGTCTTCCATAGGGATCCATCACATTGTATGGATAGGATATCTTGATTTCAGCTAGATCCGCCTTTAAGAACTTAGCGATAGTTGGGTTTATCGCCAATAGGAGCCTTGATCCTGGTGGAATCGCTGTTAGATTGAGATAGAGATCCTTCCCGGAGATCCATGCATACGGCTTCCCGAAGGGGACGAACCCTTTTCCAGGAACGTATAGAGTTGATAACCCGGTGTCTACTAGCCTCCACAGTGATAGAGCTAGTTTCTGCTTGATGTGAACTGCTTTAACTGAGACTTTGCTTGTTGCATTCGACTTAACCAGATTCAGTGACATTGTCTTCGTGGACCCTGGAATCATCACGCCAAAGTATAATGCAGTATCATAGGAACCTGATAATAGTTTACCCACTCCACTAGGACTCCATCCAATTAGTGTGCTCATAGTGGTCTCGAGCAGCATAGCCATATTGCGGGTGGAGTCACTCGAATACGCCAGTATGCCTTTGCCTTCCTCTATATATTGGATAGCGGATTTAATGTTAACGTGACCCGATCCCTGTGTGAATGGATCGTAGCCTAGGTCTGTTGCTGTACTCTTCAGCAAGGCTTTAATGAATGAGGACTGCTCTGCTGGACTGGTAAAGTTCCATAAACCGTTGTCTCTGAGGGCCTGAATTATGATCGCCACAGCCCCCGCAGTCATAGGTGTCGCTTCACTTGTCCCACCGAACAAGTCCAGGTTCATAGTACCGTCTCCCAGTCCATCGATAACCCTGGCAACACTGTACTCGAAGCTTCCTATGTTAACCACGTCAGGTTTAGGATACCCGTACTGTGTGGGTCCCCTATCACTCCAGCTGACAACCTGGTAGTATCCCCCTGGCAGGTAGTTATATATGGGCCTATAGTGGAAGAGCGTCGAGGCTCCTACCGTTATAACGTTAGTAGCTGCCCCCGGAATAGTCATGCTACCGAATCCAGGCCCTCCGTTGCCTGCAGCGTGGACTATCACGGTTCCCGTGGTCAACGTTATGAAGTCCTCGAATAGGCTCATGACATCAGCGTCAGATGCGAAGCCGTTGAGTAGCAGGTAACTCATACCCCAACTGTTACTGATCACGTCTACTTTGTGTGCACCAGTGTATACCCATGTAAAGTTGGTTGGACTAACAAGATCCCATCCAGACAGCCAGAGCTCTGCGGTTAATACATTTCCGATCCATAAAGCTGGAGCGGCTCCAAGCTTGGCTCCCGGCGCTATTCCAACATAGTTGACTTTTGTTGTACTACCGAATGGGCCGGATGTGGGCCTCGCGACTTTTCCACGGCTTGCTATTACATGTGCGCACTCTGTTCCATGCCCATAGAAGTCGAATACCAAGTCAAACCATTGGCCATGCTTATAATCGAACCCAGGGATTATCCAGCCGTTGCGTTCGTAATCATTATACCAGCCGAGGGTTGCATTGACCCCGAATATACCGTTTGCGTCATTGAAGGCTCCAGCTAGTGCACCAAAGCTAAGGTCGTTTACCCCGTCTCCAGTGAAGTCTCTGGCAGCAATTTCATGGCCGTATGAGATTGCTGGTTCGTCTGAGAAGCTGTAGTCAAGGAGGCTTTCGTTTGGTTGCTCGCTGATTACTCCGAGATTGTGTAGTGAATCTAGTAGCATATAATATATTGATGATAGGTCTATGTAGACAGCATCGTATGTTCCGTCTCCATTATAGTCTACAGTTATAGCTGGTGCTAGTAGCCACACGAACAGGTTGCCTACATATATATTCTCAGAGATCAACCCGAAATTGACTGGTGTTGTAGTATTTACACCGGGAGGCAGTGTGAAATTCCTGTAGACAACGGGCATTGCCTCGTACGTGTAGTTTCCAGTGTTCATGTTGTACACGAAGACTATGGATGAATTAGTCAGCCATAATCCACCGTCACCGGCGTCGTAGTACAATACGTAGTCACCATATTTACCGTTAGCGAATGGTAATACTGTGATAGTGTTTCCAGTAACGTTTGTTGGGTTAACGGTTAATGCTAAACCCATCTCATCGGCATCGAATAAGAGGGGTAAGCCATTGTCGTCTCTGGCTATTGCCTGTAGCCCTAGATCCGACTCGCCGAAATCTACTCCAGTGTCGACTACTCCTACTTTCACGCCTGTTCCGTTGTATCCGTGACTCCATGCATATGTGGCTCCAGTGATTTCTGGGGCCATTTCAAGGTTGTATGACCCGCTGGAGGCTTCTGCGGATGACTTTATTGCTACTGGGATACTGGCCGGCGAGTCAGGGGCTCTTGGTGTACCGATCTTTATGTTGTTCTGCAGTGATACTGATATGACTCCTGGGTTGCTCGCCAGCTTCTTCACTTGGCTCATGGTTACCCATGCCGATAGTATCCCACCGTTTTTATCGGTGAACCCATTGTAGACTAGCGCGTTTTTCTTTATGAATTCCAGGGTTTTTATCCCTCCCTTGTATAGGATTAGGGCTCTAGCTTTTCCTTCAGTGGGATTGAGGAGTTGTTTACTCATACTGCTCTTGAAGTCTTCGATAGTTGAAGCTGCTTTCCCGGAAATATACGGTAAATGGTTTTCCGAGGTGTATATCGAGGGGTCTAACAGTCTTTTATCCACCTTGGAGAGCCAGTTATACTGCTTGAATTCTAGTTGATTGGATGAAGCTGTTGATAGCATCGGAGGTATTGTGCCGAGTGCTACTATTCCAATGAGAACAACAGCTAGGACTATTGATAATTTATTCACGAGTATCACCTTTAACCTAACTTGTGAGTAGGTCATTTTATACAATATATTATGTATTAGTTAATTTAAACTTTGTTTAAAACCCTGCATATCTCTTCTTCTTTAATGTTAAAAAATTCCCTAGATCCATATGTATCTAGAAACCGAGAAATACTTAAAAACATATAACATTCACCCCGACCTTAAAACTCAGGGTGGCAACTGTGGTGGAAGACTTCGTTATAGGGAGGCATGTATATGGAAACATGTACGGCGTGAACCCTGATATACTATGGGACGAGGAGTTACTGGTAAATACTGTTAAGAAGGCGGTGGAGGAGGCGGGTGCTACATTATACGACTTGAAGTCTTGGAGGATAGAAGGAGAGAAAGGCGGTGTAAGTGTTATTGCACTCGTGCTAGAGAGCCACATAAGCATACATACCTGGCCTGGCTATAGGTATGCTACTGTCGACGTTTACACTTGCGGGGAGAACGCTGATCCATGGCGTGGTTTCGAAGTCATTCTTAGCAGGCTCAACCCCAAGTTCTATACTGTACACTACTCGGATAGAAGTAGTCTTCCGCCAGATGTAATAGAAGAATTGGGTTCTAGCAGTGGTTCCATAGAATAGTTTTTCTATAAACCTCCTACTCTTCTTGAGAAATCGAAGACTGTTATCCCTGTTATCCTATTATTCTTTATCCTTATGACTATATCGTTCTCCGTCATAATGCTTTCATCAGCGTCTTCAATATCGTATCCGAAGTTAATGTAGAGTATATCGTTCTGCTTGTCATAGTCGAACCATATTTTCTCTATGTCCGCAACAGGGAGGCCCGCCGTTTTCTCCAGCGTTTCCTCGTACCCGCTCTGCTCATTTGAATCCAGGGCTCCTCACCTTCACTACCTCCCTGTTAACCAGGGTCGGCGGTGCTTCACCGTTTAGGAATGCGATAAGGTTTTCCGCAACGAGCGCCGCCATCCTGGCCCTGGTTTTATGGGTGGCACTACCTATGTGGGGTGCAAGCACTACGTTATCAAGCTTCACTAACGGATGGTCCGGCGGCAGGGGCTCCTCTTCGTGGACATCGAGGCCTGCTCCCGCTATCCACTTCTCTGATAACGCTCTAGCCAGGGCATAGGTGTCTATAACCTTGCCCCGACTAGTGTTAACCAGGATAGCTGTTGGCTTCATTTTCCTCAGTTCGTTCTCGCCTATTAAATGGTAGGTCTCCTTGGTTAACGGTGTGTGTATAGTGACTACATCGCTCTCCCTCAAGAGCGTGTCCAAGTCAACGTATGACACGCAGAGGCTTCTCTCGGCTTCCTCCGGGAGCCTGTACTTGTCGTAGTACAATACCCTCATATCGAATCCTCTAGCCCTCCTCGCGACGGCTCTACCTATTCTCCCCATTCCTATGACACCTAAAGTAGCTCCATGAACCTCTAGGCCGAGCATCATCATGGGATGCCATCCTGTTTCAGTCTCATACCATTCCCCGCTTCTAACGAATTTATCTGCTTCAACTATTCTCCTAGCCGTCGCCAGAATTAAAGCCCAAGTCAGATCGGCTGTAGCGTCGGTTAGTACACCCGGGGTATTCGTCACGTACACACCGTTCCTAGTCGCGCAACCAATATCTATGTTATCGAACCCAACCGCGTACTGGCTGATTATCCGCAGCCTGTTCCTCGCACCCGCCTCGATCAAACCGCAATCTATCTTATCCGTCAGCAGCGTGACAAGCGCGTCAACCTGCCCTGCTTTCTCCAAGATAACCTCGTAGGGAGGGGCGGTGTACTCGCTCCAAACTTCCACGTCAAAGTGCTGCTTAATCATTTCAAGCCCTTTACCCGGTATTTCCCTGGTCACGAAGACTCTGGGGCGCATACCTCTTTACACCTCACAATTATACAGTTAAACCATATTGAAGAGATAGTAAACCCCAGGTTATTAATGTCACTGGATAATAAACCAGCCTGGTGTTAGAGGCGTGGACTGCTCGGAAGCGATTAGTAAACTGGTTATAAGAGACAGGAATGACTGTATTCTAAAGATACAGGTGCATCCCTCTTCAAAGAGGGATGGGATCCTGTATGACGATGGCTATATAGTGGTTCACGTCACTTCTCCTCCACTAGGCGGTAAGGCTAACGAGGATATTGCCAGACTGTTCAAGAAGAAGCTGAGGGTAAAAGCCATTATAGAATCCGGGTTCAAGTCTAGGGATAAAACAGTGAGGGTTCACGGCGTTGACTGCGGTGAACTGGCTAGGAAGATCTGTAGGGGTGCAGGGTAGTGGATCCCTATTACGAGCTAGTAGACGGGATAGCTAGCCTACTCTCAGAGGCTACCGGAGATAGTAGGAGTGATCTCCTCAAGTTGATTAGAACAAGCAGCGGGGCCAAATATGGTGATCTCAGCTTCCCCTTAATGAGGTATACCAAGCAGTTAGACGTTGACTCCCACGACTTATTCTCCGCTTTAAAGAATAAAATCACCAGTAACGAAGGGTTATCCAAATACATCTCGAACACCTCACTCGTTAAAGGATACCTGAATATAACGTTGAACGAGGAAGAATTATCGCGGGAATACTTCGGCATCCTCTGTAGGAGTAGCGTAAAAGTACCGGAGACAAAGGAGAGGAAGACAATAGTTATCGAGCACACGAGCGCGAACCCTGTTCACCCACTCCACATGGGGCATGCGAGGAATAGCAGTCTAGGCGATACATTGTCCAGACTGCTGAAGGCCCGCGGGCACAGCGTCAACACCAGGTTCTACGTAGACGACGTGGGTAGGCAGTCCGCGGTTGCCGCGTTAGGAGGCATGCTTATAGGAGTAAGTATAAGGGAGCTGGCGAAGAAGTACGGCGTAAAACCGGACTGGATCCTAGGGTACATATATAGTATGACGCACTTACTCCTAGACATAAGTGATCTAACGAGGAAAATCGGGGAAGCCGGGTCAGACGAGGAGGAAAAAGACCTTATAAGGAGGAGGGATGATCTCTTAATAGACTTATCCCGGGTAATCGATAACGCTCCTAAAGGTTTGGGTGACGAGCTACTAGAGGCTTTTGAGAAGCTGGAAGAGGAGAGCGACCCGTTTGAGAAGCTCAAGTATATTATGCGTTCATATGAGAGCAAGTCCGACGAGGAGATAGTACGGCTTATTAGGGAGAGCGTTGAAGCAAGCTTGGAAGGCTTCAGGGAAACACTTGGATTAATGGATGTATACTTCGACGATTGGGATTGGGAGAGCGATATCGTTTGGAGCGGGCTAGTGTGGATAATAATCGATGAAGCAAAGAGGAGCCCCCATGCAACAATGTACAAGGGAGCACTTGCACTAGACTTGAGTGAGACAGTTTCGTCGGAAGATGTGGCTCGACACATCGAGCTGCCTAAAACGATCGAAATACCGCCACTGATACTTGTCAGAAGCGATGGAACCACGTTATATACAACCCGTGACATAGCGTACACCATATATAAGTACGAGAAGACCGGTGCAGACAACGTTATCAACGTCATAGGAGCAGACCAGAGGCTGCCTCAGATCCAAATAAGGCTAGCACTATACACGCTCGGGTACGAGAGGGAGGCCCTGAACACTCTCCACTACTCGTACGAGATAGTGAGGCTTCCAGGGGAGAGAATGTCCGGGAGGAAAGGGAGGCTCCTCGGCCTGGACACCGTATTGAAGGAAACGTTTGAAAAAGCTTTGAACGAGGTCGCCAAGAGAAACCCGGGGATGAGTGAGGCTGAGAAGGAGGATATAGCGTGGAAAATAGCTGTTGGAGCAGTCAGGTATTCGATGATATCGATAAACGCCATGAGACCGATAACCTACTCTGTGGACAGGGCGACGAGCTTCGAGGGAAGCAGCGGCCCGTACATACAGTACACATATGCCAGAGCCAACGGTATACTAAGAAAACTAAGGGGGATAAACTGGGAGAACATTAACTACGCCACTGCCGGGGGCCCTCTAGTGCGGGATCTCCTACTAACAGCCATACGCTTACCCTATTTCGCCGCGAAAGCCGCGGACGATCTGAAACCAGAGCTACTCGCGAACTATCTGATCGAGCTGTCAGACAAGTTCAATAGCTGGTACCAAAGGGACAGTGTGCTCCAAGAAGAAGATTACGGTGCAAAAATGTATAAAGCCGCCCTAACCCTACTCGTGAAGGAAATGCTTGGATTGGGGATGGGGCTGACGGGAATCCCGCTAACGCCCCGCATGTAGCAATTCCAACGTGGCAAGCTAAACGGTGTGTGAAAGTGGTGTAGAGTCTTGGTTGAGTGGAGGCCCCCTAAAAGGTACCTGAGAGACACTGGGGAGATTACAGGGGGCCTCCTAGCGGCTAACTTGGGAGACATACTTAACATTTCTATAATGGCGCTATTCGTCGTTTTCTTCTCGAACCACCCTGAGTCACTCGCGGTTCTGCCAGGACTAGCAAACATGAGAGGCAGCATCTACACGAGCATGGCTTCAAGGGTTTCGACAAACCTGCACCTAGGATTATACGAGGACAAGTACAGGGCTGTAGCTAAGAACGAGTGGAGCCATGGTATAGCCCTGAGTTTTTCAAACTCCATCATAGTAGGCTTCCTCGCAGGATTCTTCAGCGGTATAAGCATTCCATTAACCATAGCCATAAGCATATTATCAACAATCATCTCCTGGACAGTAATGCTACCGGGCACCATATTCCTCAGCGTGCTCTTCTTCAAGAAGGGAGTAGACCCGGATAAGGTGTCCGCCCCTGTAATAACAGTCCTAGGGGACGGTATAACAATACCGAGCCTGGTAGCGGCAACTATACTAGGGCATATCATTGTAACACACCCCATTATACTGACAACTCTAACGAGCATTACACTAGTACTAGTCACAACAATCTTAACAATCAACAGAAAATCGAGGACAATATTCGTCCAAACAATGAGTAGCCTGCTCCTAGTATCAATCCTCGAGTCAATCACAGGCGCGATACTAGCGAAATGGTCGGCAAGAATATTAGACGAAAAAGGATTGCTCCCCTTATACCCGAGTTTCCTCGAAGACGTCGGCGCCGTATCCGCCGTTGTAGCTGCAAAAACAAGCACAATGGCATACCTTGGAACCGCGAGCAGGAAACCCTATAAATTCAGTGCAGACGAGCTTGTTCTACTGCTGGAAGCCCACATCGCAATGTTCCCCACGATGACCATACTGCCAGTAATAAACAAAGCCTACAGCAAAACCCCGCTAGCTGACATGATAATAACAGTCTACATAGCCGGGTTACTAGTAGCTCTCATAGGGAGTATACTATCGAGTATACTGGTCAAGGCAACGCATAACAAAGAAATAGACCCGGATAATACTATTCTACCGCTAATCACTGGAATCACGGATCTCTCAGGGACAATACTCCTACCGGTTATCGCGGGAGTCATCATATAATCCCGTGAAACCCTTCAGCCACGCTCTTCAATAGCTCCTGCAAGAATTAGTGATGCTAGCCATCTCCATATTACACTTCTCCAACTGTTTATATGGAATAATTCTAGGGTCAAGCCCCACTCTCCAAAGATAAAGTTTATACCTGACCCTATCCTCCTGTGGGTCACGGTAGTATATGTACCTAGCGACGACGTCGGCGAACCTGGAATAAACATTATACTCTAAATCAGACGCGTGGGCTCCTAGGTTAAATAACAGGATACCTTTTAGCTTGAAATATAAGTGCAGGTTCATGATGAGATCGTACTGGGAGCGGTCCTCGAATAGGAGGACATCAGAGCCCAGGAAACTAACAATATCAGGCCGTATTTTATCAACGGTGAAAAGAATCCTACTATAAAGCTCCTCCAAACTAAAAGCCGAGGGATTATAGCTGAGGAACTCCACTTTCTCCTTAATATACCTTTCCAGTTCCCCTATAGTAGAACCAGGGCAAGCGTTCCCCACTAACTCGTTAAATATAACTCTCTTAATCTGGGAAGGAGGCAGCCTAAACGTGATCACCATCAATTTAGCATTATTAATAAAACCAGTCAACAGGATAAAACCGAGTATCCTAGGAGGTCTAGCGTCAGGAGGATACGAAATATAAACACTCGTACCCCCGAACAAGGAACCCGTATACTTCGCTATAACGTCGCATGGTAGTTTGTATTTTTTGGATTCTTCTAGTGCTGGTATTGTTTCTAGGTTTGGTGGTGTGTATACTTTTAGTCCCTTGGCTGTTATTGCGAATGGTACCTTGGCTATTGTGAGTGGTGATCCCCTGGCTTTCCTTATGATTATCTCTCTTATGAGCCTGTTCTTCTCCACCCTGTGCGTTAATAAAAGTATCGTGTCCGCGACGAACTCTATGTCCCCGAGCTCGACCCTCTCCTCTATAATCGGGATCTCAGCCAGCAGTACAACAATGCCGTTCAGCATCAGGGGTAGGGTGGCGAAGAACTCCTGGAGGACGCTCCTACTCTTAACACTATCCCGTACAGCCTTAAGTATCGGTGTGACGCTGTCCACGACGACAACCCTAGCACCGTACTCCGCCGCCTCACTACCTATCTCGTCGAGAACCTCCCTTGCAGCCTCACCATCACTGACAAGGGGGAGCTTGACGAACCTGAGTAAACCACGCTCCTCCAAACCCTCCAAATCCAAACCGACACGCTTCAAGTTAGCATAAAGCTTCTCCCTAGGCTCCTGAACACTAAAATAAATACACCTCCTACCCTCCAAAGCGTTCGCGGCACACAAAGACGCTCCCAAAGTAGTCTTACCAGCACCCGGGTGACCAGCGACAACCAGCAGAGAACCACCCCTCAAACCACCAACAAGCAAAGAATCGAGGCCGCTAACGCCGAACCTGAAGCCGCTATCCTCGGGGACTCCTGTACGGGTCTCCTGGTCCTGTAACTCCTCCATTTTATATCACTTTACTATTCTTTCATCAAGTGTGAGAGATATCTCTTAGCGTTTGGTTTCCCTCATTACCCTAGGTTTATTTTATGTAAATATAAAAGATTTTAGTGTTTTTCTATTGTCTTTAGTGTTGGCTTTACCTGTTATTGAATTGTTTTGTGGTAATAAATAATATATTGGATGACAACTAGTATTATTCATAACTAGACATTCAAAAGGGAAAGAATAATGTAAGAATTAGGGGGTGTCGTGTTTTTGAGTAAAAACAAGAAGAACAACCGGGGAGTCTCATACCTTGTAACAGTAGTACTCATGACACTAATAGCAGTAGCACTAAGCACACTACTATACGCATACTTCAGCGGATGGATAGGCCAAAGAACAACAGCAACAGGACCAGTAGGAGCACTAAGCATAGAC
>WALV01000064.1 GCA_015522645.1 Candidatus Tiamatella sp. | reverse complement strand
GTTTCCCGCCCGGTTCCCCGCCCTCTGAAGGGGGGCCACGTGCCATCGTAATGCTGTGTCCTCACAAGTCAATGTGGGGAACATTGTAAGGATATTGTGCTCTTCAACTGCCTGCTATTAAGTCTTCTGGTAGACTAGTTGATATCACGAGGAATGTGTGAGGTAATATAGATAGTACAGTCGCATGTAGACTAGGAGAATAATCCTAATGATGCGCCCTAGGATTCATTATTCACCTATGTTTATAGATTTATGAAAGGATTATTGTAGATGATGTTTCAATACATGGTTTTCTTGATATGTGTTTGCAAACCTATTGTGTGAATGTCTCCTCTAACAATTTTCTGTAAGCCTTTATCTGAGATATATCTTCAGGATCTAATCCCTTATTCCTTGCAATGAAAACGCTAGTAAATCCGAATAACCAAGCTCCGCTCATCATTTTTTGCATAATACCCTCTCCATTCAATACAATCCTAAAGTCGACAGATCCCTGAACCTTCAAATAAGATTCCACTATATTATCGCATAGTTCCTCTTGAGGGAATACTCCTACAATCAGCCATTTAGGATTACTTCTCGAATAACCGACGAGAAGGTTGTGCCCAGCGTCTGGGACTTCTTCCGCTATTGAGACTAGTTTAGAGTTCTCGGCAAATTCCTGTCTACCCCGCAACACAACTGGGTAGTACTTTCTGCAAGTAACCATGACCGGTGTTTTACCCTGGCCCTTGATTATTAGGTCAGCTAGGGTTGACGCTTTACTAATAATTCTATTCTTTTCATAGTCCATGTGAAAAGCTAGTTTATTTAGTTCATCTTCTTCCAAGCCGATTACTCCTTCATTTATAAGTATCCTGATAGCTGGGATAAACAAATATGGGAATGATGCCCTTGGAGGGTATCCGGAAGGCACCTTTACAATATTCTCATCTCCTAGTAACTCCTTCAGTTTCCCACCGCTTGTCACCCCCTTTATAGTAGCTCCAGCTTCAACCGCTTCTTTTACAGTTGTTAGCATTTCTAAAGTGTTTCCCGAGTAACTGACAGCTATCAATAATGTTGTTTCGTCAACTAATTCCATAGGTATACCCATATCCTTCACAGTTATTATTGGAACCCTAGTATGGTACTGATAACTAAGACGGTTCAAGAAATCGCCAACTATTCCGGAGCCCCCTACTCCGGCTACGAGGACCTTTGTGTAACCACCTGAACCCTGTTTGGGCAAGTTGAGACCTAAGGATTCACGTACTTGCAGAGGCCATTTTTCATATATCTCCAACACTACATACCACCTTGTTTATATTATTATTAGGGATTTCAGAGCTATATGTCCAATACAGTGTGGTAACATTGAATGGAACGGTACTAGTAGCTAACGATGACGGGTTTAATGCTAGTGGTCTCTGGCTTCTTATAGATGTAATTAGGGATTTAGGGTTTAATGTTTTTTTCGCGTCGACCCTCAAACCTTTCAGTGGCTCAGGAAAATCCATTACTTGGAGCTTTAAAGCCGAGAGGAAGAGGATCAATGGTGTTGATGGCGTTATTGTCGATGCTACTCCTTCGACCGCGGTGTTATTCTCACTGAGAAATCTAGGAATTACCCCTGAATTCATAGTCTCCGGTATTAATCATGGTGCAAACCTAGGTATAGAGGATATTCATACGTCGGGTACTTTTGGTGCAGCTCTTGAAGGAGTCCTTCAAGGATATCCTTCTATTGCTATTTCCAAGTATTTAGCTGGGAACAGTATGGAAGGCGTTATATTCAGTGAACGTGACAAACGTTATGTAAAAATGATAATAGAAGCGTTCTGGTCTTTCATAATGGACGAGGATTCCATTGAATGCATGCCCTTCAACGTGAATCTACCGTGGATGGAACCGAGAGGCTTTGCTATTACTAGACTATCTAATAAGGTGTACAATGCAATACGTTTCGAGAAGCAGAATAATGTTTATAGCTTATCTAGAGGTCTAACCGGTTTTTACGATAATGGCCTGGAAGAGTGCAATGATATTTGGGCTGTTTATAACTCTTATGTATCGGTAACTCCTATATGTGTAAGATGCTTGCTTTACAGGGATACACGGGCATGCTTAGATAGATGTAACTTAAGGAGGCTAATCGAGGGATTGGATAATGGAGTCTACTGCCTATAGCGATATCATCAGTCTAGCCATAGAGATATTGAGGAAGCACCCCTTATGTGACAGGTGCCTTGGGAGGATGTTCGCTAGGCTGGGTATGGGTTTAAGCAATAAAGACAGGGGCAGAGCGTTGAAACTATTGATTGTTTTGCATCTGCATAACAAAATACTCTCGGGGGATCAGGAGGCAGTTCAAGTATTTAAAGAAATAGCCCCGAATATAGGGGAACACGCCAGGGGTCTCTATGAAGAGCTTTTCAAAGAGGAATTACGTGTTAGAAGGTGTTCTATATGTGGAAACAGACTGGACAATGTCATAACCACAGCTTCGATTATAGCATATAATAAACTCTGGGAATGGGATATAGACAGGTTCCTCGTCGGCGCACGTGCCCCTTTCGATACTATTAGAGCGGAGGAATCCATTAAAACAGAGTACGGGTTAGTGTATTCTGAAAGTATTAAGAATGAAGTGAAAAGGGAAGTAGGGAAGAAGCTACAGGATTACGGTTTGACTGTGGATTTCGATAATCCTGAAGGAGTAGTTGTGATCGACTTGTGGGAACCGCATGTAACTGTTCAAGTTAACCCTGTATTTTTCAAGGGATTTTACTGGAAAAACGGTAGAAACATTAGCCAGTCATACTGGCCTACTAGATGGGGTTTAAAATACGAGTTTTCTGTCGAGCAGGCAACATGGGGTCTCAAGGATACTATGAAAGCCGAGAAGACTGTTATACATGCTTCGGGGAGAGAAGACGCTGATGCAAGAATGCTAGGTACAGGCAGGCCTCTTGTTATAGAGGTGAAACGTCCTAGGAAAAGGAGGATTTCCCCCAGCGAAGCTGAAACTGCTTTGAATTCAGGGGGGAGAGGGTTCGTTCATTTTAGAATAACAGGGTTCGCCAGTAGATTCGATGTAAGGTTATATAAGAATGAACTATCCAATATAAGAAAACTCTACAAGGCACTTGTGGTCTCAGAGTCGCCGTTATCCCTCAGTGATTTGAGTAAGCTTGAAACAGAATTCAGTGAACGCGTCATCAGCCAACGAACACCGGCCAGAGTCCTTCACAGAAGGAGCGATCTCGAGAGAACTAGGAAAGTATATAAAATTAAGAATATCTCCGTGTCGAGACATGTTTTCTATAGCTTTATTCTAGCGGAGGGCGGTTTATATGTTAAGGAGCTAATTAGCGGTGATGAAGGGAGAACAAAGCCTAGTTTCGCTGATGTATTGAATTCTCCTACTTATTGTGTTGACCTAGATGTTATTGGAATAGACTCCGAAATACCTGGGCAACTATAAACTTTATATGTTGAATAATCATCTTTTTGGTTTGGGGTGTATTTGGATGGTTAAGGCACCTAGAGGGTTTAGGCATAGGACTAGGAAGCTTTTCAAGAAACACGTCAGGGATAAAGGGGGAGTCCCCCCTATTAGCTTGTTGCTCCATGATTATAATGTGGGTGATAAGGTTCATATAATCATTAATTCAGCCATACATAAGGGAATGCCTCATAGGAGATACCATGGGAAGACCGCGGTTATAGTTGGAAAGAGGGGGAAGGCGTACTTGGTGAGTGTTACTCTAGGCAATAAGAAGAAGTTACTAGTAATTAGACCCGAGCATTTGAGGCCGGCTAAAAACTGATTTCACGGTAATATCCATGTTTTAATTAGTATTACTCTCCATCTTATCTATAACGGCTTGCTTAATGGGTGGGTTTGATTTGGTGTCAAAGAATATTATCGAGTCAAAGGCCCTCTCGCTTACCGAGGCATATGAATCCATGGTTGAACGGGGTGAACAGGAGCCCATGCTTACAGAGATTCAGAGTAAGACCCTTGATTACCTGAAGGAGTTTGGTGGTGAAAGAGATTCTATTAGAGTCAGGGAATTCATTGAAAAGCTTTTGGAATTAGGGTTGAAGCCTGAGGTTTCTATCGTACTGGTAGACTTATGCCCTACGACTATTGACGAGGTTTTCTCTGTACTACAGATGGACAAGGAGTACGAGTTAACACCTGATATTGCAAGGGACATAATTGAAATAGTGGGAAAGTCCTGCTAAACTATTATTCCATGACACGGTTACACCATCTATTTAAGCCATCCAGTCTATATTTTAGGTATGGTCTGCTAGCTACTAGGAAAGCAAAGCTATTTGGTGAACACTTATGTATAGAGCTGGAAGGAGGCCTCCCAGGAAATATTCTCCTAATCTACCTCCAGGGAGATGGCGTAAAGACCATGGTTTTCACCCTGCTAGAATAGAGAGGGAGGCTATCGTACTTGATTACATGCCTAGAGGGAACCCTTTCGACGTGCACCCGGAGCATAGGAGTGGAGTTCCTATAGTTGTTGGTGTAGGAATAAGGAGGTTTACCTTGTTAGACGGGACTCCTCTAATAGGAGAACCAGAATTTATTGAAAAGATTTCACTATCATTCCAGTTCAGGACAGGTAGTTATAGACTAAACTGTATCGAGGTTCTCAAAAATAGCGTTGCATGCCTTTCTAGTGAACCTGTTGACACAGGTGTAGCAGAAAATGTGGTCAAAGAAGTTGGACGATTTTCCTCTGTTAAAGTATTCATAGATTCTTCTGTGCTTTCCAAGTATATAGAGGCCTTCGGGTTCTCTCCCAGGGTTATTGACACTCACAGAGTCTCCCTTAAATACGAGGACCTAACAACAGTAGCTAAAGATAATTTGAAGGAGGCACTGAAGAAAATCATAAAAATGAGGGAAAAAATCTTCATCGAATTCTATAACATGGCGGAGCCGATAAGCCTAAGACTCCACACCTTAGAGTTGTTGAAAGGAATAGGACAAAGGACGTTAAGAGAGTTCCTTAATGAGAGAAAGAAGCGGGGTAGGTTCAAGAGCTTCGATGAGATTTCAAGTGTACTAAGGAGCGACCCTGTTGAAATGATAGCTGATAAGATTATCGCTGAGCTTAAAGGAGAGGATAGATACTATATATTCGTAAAGCCTCCTCTTCCCACACCCGGTGAAGCTGGTAGACAGAAAATATATTTAGGCTACTTGGATCGCTTAACACAGGATGAAGAGTAGCAATGTATTCTATTTCGAGTGCACCCCCCCTATCTTATCCTGGATTGCTTCGTTGGACTAAAACGGTTTTGAGGATCTATGGCCTAAGACTCAATGATAGATTTGGCCAAAACTTCGTTGTTAAACCTCAAATAATCATTGATTCCATAGACTGTCTACTATCATATTCTTGCTCGCGAATATTAGAGCTCGGCGCGGGATTGGGGTCTCTTTCCTATTATCTCAATGCGATCTGCGGCTCTACTCTATCTGTGGAAATAGACTCGAAACTGGCTGAGATAGCTTACAGGGTCGTAGAGAATGTTAGGGGGAGTATAGTTAATGGTAACGGTTTGGATTTTATTTCAACTGGATTATTCCATCAATTTGTTTCTAATACACCGTATTATCTTTCAGGTAGAATCGTGGCAAAGCTAGCGTCGAGCAACACTATTCACTCGGCGTCGTTACTTCTCCAGAAAGAGGTTGGGGACAGGTTATTGGCAAGACCGGGGGAACCCGATTATGGTAGACTATCGATTATAGGACAATTGTTCTTTGAAGCGAAAGTGAAACGGGTTTATCCTCCGAGTTTCTTTTATCCTAGACCTGAGGTTTCAGGGGAATTGGTCTGCCTCAGAAGGAAAAAAGCTTGGGATGAGAAGATACATGGAAACTTAGAGGAGTTGACTGCCTGCTTATTCTCTGGCAGAAACAGGATGGCTTATAAACAAGCTTCAAAATGTACAGGATTACCTGTTAATGAGGTTTCGTGGCTAACGGGAAAGAGAGTCAGGGAGATGACGCCATGGGAGATAGAGAGGCTACTAGAGATATCCTCGTAAGAACAGTAGTTCACAGCGGATTCCATGTTAGATATGCGGTACATCCCTGTGTATATGAACCAGAAGAGGACACCTTTCTTTTAGCGGATTCCCTGGTTAAGGCATGCAAGAATGGTCTAAAACCTTCTAGCGTTATTGAATTCGGGGTAGGTTCAGGTTATATATCCAGTCTAGTCTTAAGTTTATGGAACCCGGCACTCTTTGTGGGCACAGATATTAACTGGTATGCTGTTGAAGGCACAAGGCTTTCCCTTTCAACGTATAGAGGGTCTACGGAAAGGTCTTCCATTGTTCTGTGTAATAGAGATACGTGTATAAGGGAGCATGCTACTTTTGATTTAGCGGTTTCCAATCCTCCTTACCTCCTCGTTAATGATGAATTCGCTGGTGAGTGCGATAAACTGCTCGCTAGAAGCTGGAGCGGTGGGGACAAGTGTTTAATAGAATTCTGTGCTTCGTTATGCAGGAGAGGAAGAGTTATTTTTATGGTCTTATCAAGCCTTTCTCCTTTGGATGAAGTGTTTGAATGTATGAAACAATTCGATTGTCAGGCCAATATTGTTGAGAGGAGAAAGTTATTCTTTGAGGAGATATTAGTCGTTATGGGTGAGCACGTTCTTGATTATAAGAATAGTTCTCGTGGGAACTGAGGGCGAAGTTAACCTTGGAATGATTGCGAGGATTGCCGAGAACTTTTGTGCTGACGAGCTTTACCTAGTATCGCCGCAGGTCTCTATGAGCGAAGAGGCACTCCAGTATTCTGTCAAGGCCTCAAAGACTCTTAGGGAATCAATTGTTGTAGATAGCTTGGAGGCAGCTTTGAAGGATGTTGACGTTTCATTCTGTTCAACAGCTATTAAGAGAAAAGATGATCTCCTCAGGAAAACCCTTGAGTTGAATGAAGCTATACAGATTCTCGGCAAAATCTATCCTCGGAAAGCTGCGTTTGTGTTCGGGAGGGAAAGCACAGGGCTAAAACGTGAAGAGCTTGCTCAATGTGACTATAGGTTTACAATAGAGGCTTGCCCGAAATACCCCACGTTAAACCTAGCCAACTCCGTTGCTATAACTATGTACGAAGTATACCATAGCCTGGTTAATGAAGATCTTCATGAGAGAGTTGATGGGAGTAAATACATGATGCAGAGAGCTAGATTGATTGAAACCTTAGAATACTTGTCTTCCCAAGTCTTCAGAGACAAGTATAGGGTGGAGAGTTCTAGGCTTCTAGCCATGAAATTAGCAGACCCCCGCTATATAGATGATATGGAAATAGGCTTGCTTCTCACACTGATGTCCAGGTTGAAGGGAAGATTAGAGAGGTGTTCCCAGTGAAGCTTCTTATCACCTGCAACCCTGGGACAGAGGATATAGTATCCCTGGAAGCCGCTGAGAAATTGGCTGCTAAGCCTATTGAAGTTAGGGAGATGCATGGTAGACTAGTAGTTGACACCCCTATTGAGGACTATGAATTATTAACGGAAAAAATCTATGAGATGAGAACTATACATTATGCTGGTATTCTACTCTATTGGGATGTTAGTGAGACTCCTAGTCTTGAGTGGGTCAAAAAGAGTGCAGAAAAAGCATTTACGTCGCGGTACATACCTGATTCTTCTTCTTTTGCCGTCAAATCCGTTAGGGAAGGCGTTCATAGTTTCACTTCCATGGATATCTCGAAAATTGTTGGAGGAGTAGTTTATGAAGCAATTAAAGATAAGGGTTTAAAGCCCATTGTTAGGCTGAACTCGCCATCCATTCTCGTGCGAACAGATCTCATTGAGAACAATTTGTATATCTCGCTTTCACTCACAGGTGATTACTCGAGGCATATAAGAAGGTATAGAGTGTTTGATCACCCCGCTGCTCTAAAATCTACATTAGCAGCAGTAATGCTTCGATTAGCCCGGACTGTAGATGGCGACGCTATTCTCGACCCGATGTGCGGTTCGGGAACCGTAGCAGTAGAATCAGCCTATACGTATGAGAGCTCCCGTATTATATGTAGCGATATAAACCCTAGATACATTAATAGTGCTCAGGCGAACGCTCTCCTCGCACGTGTGAATAAAAGGATAACTTTTCTTGTTAGCGATGCATTAGAGTTAGATGATAAGCTAGTGACTCCCGTGGATGTGATAGTCTCCAATCCTCCTTATGGAATTCGACTAGGAAGCATACGCGTTGTTAGGGCATTATATAAAAAACTGGTGAAAAAAATTCCCATCATAATCGCTCCCAAGGGCAGGGTCTCGTTTATAACGCCAGAAGGTAGATACATGAAGCAATTGCTGGAGGAGAACGGGTTTGACATTATAGACTATAGAAAAGTGAAGCACGGAGACTTATGGGCATCCATCATAACAGGTGAACGCGCAATTTAAAAAGAGAACTTTTAATAACACACATTAATGTTCCAAAATGTAGTATAGTTGAATGGATAGAGGTGCAAGAACATGCCACTCAGACCAGCTAAGTGCTATACGCATTTCACGACACCAGCATACACTAGGAAAGAATACATCCATGGCGTCCCGCAGCCTAAGATTACAAAGTTCGAGATGGGTAACTCACACGTCAACGCAGATACACAAGTTCAACTGATAGTCCTTGAGGCAGGGCAAATTAGGCATAATGCTCTTGAAGCGGCAAGAATGGCTGTAAATAAGTATCTAACGACGAAGGTCGGGTCAAACAATTTCTACTTCAGGATAAGAACATACCCTCACCAGGTTCTAAGGGAAAATAAAATGATGGCATTCGCGGGTGCCGACAGACTTCAAGATGGAATGAGGCAAGCGTTTGGAAAACCTATAGGTACTGCTGCAATAGTATTCCCTGGCCATATCGTTCTAGAGGTTAAAGGTAAGAAGCAAGATCTAGCCCATTTAAAGGAAGCTGCTAGAAGAGGAGGGGATAAATTACCTCTACCTACAAGAATAGTTGTAAAAGAAATAAACCAGTGAACAATCTCCTATTTTATATTCAATACAATAGTATTTCCCCCCGAAAACCCGCTACATTGAACCAATAATTAATAGCCCCTCCATAAGAACCATTTATAAACACCCGCGGCTATCCGGCGGCGCGGGGACAACACGGGGCCAAGCCCCGATTATATAAATGGATGAGTCCTACAGCCTCCAGCCGCGGGAACAACCTCCTCGACACTCAGACTGTATAAATCTTTACAGAACTATCATTGTGAGAAAACCTATATATACCCCGCCTAAGATAACTATTAGCTTGCGTAAAATCCAGCACACAAAAAGAATGACGCTTGGAAATGGGGTCTCAAACACCCCCGGACGCTATCCGGGGAAGTTTGAGGCCGACAGAGGTTGCTTACGTGGTGCTCCTCACACAACATGGAGCGCTGCGCCACGAGAAAGGGGATCCGCCATTCCCCAGGGCGGCATGCGGCCGTCACTCCGGTTGATCCTGCCGGACCCGACTGCTATCGGGGTGGGGCTAAGCCATGGGAGTCGCACGACCCGCCGCTGCGGGGAGTGGCGGACGGCTGAGTAACACGTGGCTAACCTACCCTCGGGACGGGGATAACCCCGGGAAACTGGGGCTAATCCCCGATAGGCG
>WALV01000063.1 GCA_015522645.1 Candidatus Tiamatella sp. | reverse complement strand
TCATCTATTAGAGACTAGGCAACCCAGGGCCAGATTGATTACCTCCTACAGTAATAATAGCACTTGGTGCATTGAACATGCCTGAGATAGAGGGTATTGTTAAGGGCGGCGTGATTATTCCACTCAAGCCTTTGACTGGGCTTGAGGGTAACATCTAATTTCTTGGAAGTATGCGAATAAATATTATAGTTCTAGAGAGGTGATTTATTACTGGAAAAGGGGTAGAAAACTTAAATACTCATTTTCCTCTCGAATTCCACGAGTTTCCCTAGGGGATCTCTGGCTTTCATGACTGCAGATGCAATGAGCACCCCCTGAGTTCCTAGTTGCATAGCTTTAATAGCATCGTCAGGTGTTGATATTCCCGCTCCCGTGAGAATTATTGTTTCTGTATTATATTGTCTTACAAGTTTAACAGTGTCTGTTATAATCTCTGGTTTTGCTTTAGATACAGGTATACCTGTTCCTATGAGCTCGGGTGGTTCGATAGCTATTATTGTAGGATTTAAGAGTGACACCGCAGCGGCCTCTTCAGGGGTTTCAGCACATACGAGTGTTTCTATTTTTGCTTTCTTCAAGATTGCTTGTATGTCTCGGTAGAGCAGTTTTTTCTCACTATGATTTAATAGAACTCCTTTTGCCCCTGAATCCTCTGCCATCTCTATTGTAACGTGCCCTGTATGAGCTCCTTCTGTTACTGGGTCCACAGATTGTATGTATGTGTCTTCATGTATTTTGGAGATCCTGTAGACCTCGGTGGCCGGTACGGCCAGTATTATTCTTATTTTACCTGTGGATGAGAGTTCTGAAGCCTTTCTTGCTATACTTTCCGCTATTTTCCCATGACTTGTAGGGTAGGCTTTGTAGTTAACAACTAATATAGGGATCATAATCTTCACCAGTTTGACAATATAAAATAGGATGGAAAAAATTACTCGTTAGGTTCTTCCAGCATTTCTGAGTGGCGGATTTTCGCTTTATATCCTATGTCTGTTTTTACGAAACGATCCTTCAGTTTCTCTAATACATCTGGAAGTGTTGTGTACTCCATCTCCTCGGGGCCCAGTCTATGAGGCATGAATGGGCCGTGACGCCGTAGATAGTCTGCTATTACATTAGCCGTTCTCCTTGCCTCGTCGAACGCTGGGTCATCGAACAGATCTGCCGGGCCTACTAGTCTTCCGTTTTTGACTTGGAAGCCTAGTGCTATTATCCTGGGTGGTCCATCGAATCTTGTGCATTTGGCGTGTCGAAGTCCTACTGGCATTAGTGGGCCGTGGTGGCTTCCTCTCATCCATCCCGCTACTAGATGTGGGAAAGCGAAAGGCTCTAGTACTTCTCCTGTTGCCGGGAACCCGCTCTGGGCTCTGACTATAGCGACCGGATCATCCTTTCCTACATATTTTCCTGCTATTAGATTTAGTCTTTCACTGCTTACTACTGCTCCTATCACATGATCGTTCTTCCTGAAGACCCTTTTTACCACATACCTTCCTGGCGTCCCTATTAGTGCCAGTATATCATATATTTCTTCCGGTGCTCTCAACTCGACTTCTTTGCCTTCGAAGACGTCGAGCACTTGGAATATGAAGCCGTTATGCATCCTCGGGTCTATTACTAGCCCCGCCGTATTAAAGGGGTCTGCGAATATTTTGAATAACGGCATATTGAATGCTCCCGGCTCTGTTTTGTCTGCCATGAATATGATTACTGGCTCTGCGGGTCTTTCCTCTATCTCCATTTCAGCCACACCAGGGCCTAGACCCTTTATATTCCCTGAGAACGCGTCTGAGAGTAGGTCTTGGCCTGCCGCGTATAGTCCTAGTTCTTTCGCTACTTCTGCTGCTTCGCTGAATGCTTTCCATGCCAACCCATGTATCTCAGGGCTGTCTTCTCCCTTGTCATGAGTCATTATTAGCTGTAAGTCGTCTCCTACGTGAGTTACATAGAAGTCTTTGATGAGCCCTTCCTTCTTTGCGTCGACTAGGACTTTTGATGCTGCTGCAAGTGTATCGGGATGAGTTATATGGTGGCCTGCAAGAGAGCCTATGTCTGCTTTTATAACACTTATGGTTGTCTTGACCATGATTATCCTCCCTCCTAGAAAATCGATCTGATTATAAGATGGTTTGTAAATGAGAGTTATATATTGATTTAATGCAATCTTACTCGTAATAGTATTCTCCTTTAGATTTCTGCAGCCTGTCTAAGTAGCTTCCTTCTTTATTGACGCGAGGCCTACCCGTATCAGGGTCCCTCCTGAAAGTTACCCCTAGCTCTTTGAGGAACATATTCATGCCTTCTCTCAGTGCTAAAGGTTTGCTTGCACGACCCTCATATCCTGGGAGGCCTAATATAACAATCAGTTTGTCACTGACATAGTCTTCTATTACAACGTCATGCTCTACTATGAATGCAGCAACCTCTCTGGTCTCTGTTAGCCTTCTTATGGTTTTTGCCACAGTTAGCCTTTCCTCAACATCGAGATAGGCTGACGGCTCATCTAGAAGATAGATTTCGGCCTCTTTAGCTAGGGTTTGGGCTACAGCAAGTTTTTGGAGCTCTCCTCCACTGAGTTCGCTTACTTGCCTGTCAAAAAGCCTGTCTAGCTTGAGTTTTTTCACTAATTCTATGTAAAGCCAACTGCCTGGCTTGACGGATTGCGGGTTAGCTGTTTTTAAAACGTCATACACTGTTCCCTTATAATCCTCGCTTTTCACGTACTGGGGTTTGAAGCTTATCTTATAGTTGCCTAGTACAGTTACATAACCTTTCCGAAGTTCGGTTTTACCTGCTATAGTGTTTACGAACGTTGTTTTTCCTATGCCGTTTGGGCCTATAATGCCTATTACTTCGCCTTTATAGATTCTGCCTCCGTGAGCTTCCAGTTTAAATGAGCCTCTTTGAACTATGAGATCACTCCATTCCAGGTAGGGTACAGGGCTTTCTTGCTTCTGTTCAGGGGTATATGCCCTGAATCTTATTGGTTCCTTTCTTATTCTCGTGTTCTCAGCTGGAAGAAAACCATTTAAGAAATAATTGATTCCATTCCTAACGCCATAGGGTGCAGAAACTATTCCATAAACTCCTGGTTCTCCATAGAGAATTGAGATGTTATCGGATAAGTAGTCGAGTACAGCCAAATCGTGTTCCACTACTATGTAGTACGTGTTTTCTTTCACTTCTCTACGTATGAGCTTGGAGACCTTGACCCTCTCCCTTACATCCAGGTAACTACTTGGCTCGTCGAAAATATAGACGTCGGCGTCCTTGCTTAGCACTGCAACTATTAACAATTTTTGGAGTTCTCCCCCACTTATCTTCTTTATACTTCTATCCCAAATAGCATCTAAACCTAATTCTCTTGCTAGATCATGCGCTATTCCTCTTTCATCTGCTTTCTCAAGTAACCGACCGACTGTTCCCTTCAAATATTTTGCTAGAAGATCTACATACTGAATCTTATGGGCAACCCTTATTTTACCATCCGAGATTCTCTTGAGGTAGTTTTGAATCTCTGAACCTCTAAATTTCCTTATGATTTCGTCCCACTCAGGTGGATTATCCATTCGTCCAAGATTGGGTTTAATTTCGCCGGCAAGAATCTTTATTGCTGTCGTCTTACCTGTACCATTCTTACCTATAAGCCCTAGAACCTGGCCAGTTTTAGGTATAGGGAGTTTGAATAGTTTGAAGCCGTTTACACTGTACCTATGAACAGCATCTTCCTCGAGTTCAGCAGGTAGGTTTATTATTGATATAGCCTTGAATGGGCATTTCCTTACGCATATACCGCATCCAATACATGTATCCTCGTATATGACGGGTTTATTCTTAAGCTCCGGCTTAGCTTCTATGGCCTTGGTTTTACCTGTCCTATTTATGGGGCAGAATGCTATACACTCCTGGTGGCATTTTGTCGGTTTACATGAATCATAGTCTATGACTGCTATTCTCGAAGTCTTCTCCGGCATTATCCATATACCCATGTTCTTCTTGGTTGGAGTCGATGGGAAAATAAGTGGGTTGCCTCTGTTGGTTTATGATTTAGGCTAGTCTATAGGTTTTCATGAAGCGATGAAGCGTGGTGACGGCACTGAGGGATACATTAACAAGAGGATATCATTCTGAGCCTCGTCTTTTATATTATAGATAAGTAGTTGGCAATAATTGATTCCATTTCTCCTAAAATGCTCGCTGTTAGTTTCAAGTTACTACACATTGATGGTTCCACAGGAGGCTCCGGCAGGTATTCAGGGCCGGGGTGAACTCCTTTATACAGTACACATACATTGTATGACTTCCTTTCTATTACTTTATATTGTATTTCAGAAAGAAGTTCCCTTATTTGCGTGTTCCCATAAATGATTATGAGAGCCTCTAAATCTAGAGTCCTAGCTTTACTTCTAGAGGACTCGAAGGCATCTAAGGCATGGATATACGCTGTATAGCAAATGAGAGGGTGAACTCTCTCTGGCGTAACAACTATTAAAGTGTCTCTGCTTCTTTTCAATTTTCTCAATCTATTAATAAAACCACTATATTTCTCTTGACTGCAACTTACTTGCCACTGAACTATATATAATGGAGAAGAAGATGATGCGTTTATTTTTGTACATTCCACAATCATTCTAGTTCACGTTTAACCTCATTTTTTTCCCATGGGAAGACAATCCATTTCGTTACGCTAGCACCGTAGTAGTCTGGAATAAAAGTCGTCCACGGCTTAAGGTATAAGGTTGCAGTCTTTATTTGGGATGGCCCATAGAGTGTTATAGCGCTTACAGCTACTTGCAGGCTTTTCCCGGTATCGGAAACGTCATCTACTATTAAGATGTTCTTATCTGATATATCGAGAGTTAATGGTTGCCTGATAACGGGTTTGTGTCTAGTTTCACCTGGACGCTGGTAAAACATGACTTCTATTGTACCTAGATTTCTTACTCCGAGGTAATCTGCTATTAATCGCGCGGGAATTATTCCTCCTCTCATTATTCCTATTATCACATCAACCTTATATTTATCCGTAGAGGTCTTTTCTGCTACTATCCTTGAATATTTTTCTATATCACCCCATGAGACATAGTAGAGTTCTATGCCGCCGTGACTTATTGGTATAAGTGTTACTTCAATGTTCTCAGAGAACACGTGATCATTGGAATAGACTCTATGGTCTTTGCCATTAACGAACAATATTATGTCATGTCTAGGACCTTCTCCGTGAAAATATTGAGATAACCCGCTAATCTTGCTTATAGTTTTCAATAAGCCTGGAAGTGGCATTGTAGAGTCATCGGTTTTTAATACTATCTCATCCTTTCCTACTGAATGCTTTAGCTGGCC
The DNA here is from genome assembly GCA_015522645.1 of Candidatus Tiamatella sp. Classification (GTDB taxonomy): domain Archaea; phylum Thermoproteota; class Thermoprotei_A; order Sulfolobales; family Acidilobaceae; genus Tiamatella. The sequence goes on along the minus strand of WALV01000063.1, from coordinate 10,380 downwards.
TAGTAACTTGATTTTTATACGCATAAATGCACCCCGGTACCTGAGGAATTAACCTTGTGTTTTGTATAGGAAGTTAATGTTAATTATTAATTCCGTTCACTGTTCTTTCTTCTTTATAACTTTAATCAAATGAGTTATGTAACCGGCAATTCTGTTTCTGACTCTCTTGGATTGGTATTCTATTAGCTGATCTATTATTTTCTTGTTCTCCTCGAAGTTATCCGTAAATATATCAGGGTACTTTGATAGTAGCTTTCTTGCTGTTCTCTTGACTATGGTAGGTCTTACTTTACCCATCATTTACACCTCACTGTCCGCCTATTGATTTATGTGGTTTTTATTTGTTAACATTTAGCTCTTAGAGTATAACCCTGTATCATCTATGAGTAAAATTTATATAGAAGCCATTTTACATGATTTTACATGAAGCATACGTAGGAAGGGGTGACAGAATATGGCGATGGAACCCACCGGGATACCGGTAATTATCCTCAAAGAGGGGACTCAAAGAACTGCTGGAAGAGACGCCTTGAGAGCGAACATCATGGCTGTTAGGGCAATATCAGAAATGCTGAAAACTACATATGGGCCTAAAGGCATGGACAAAATGCTTGTAGATAGCCTAGGAGATATAACGATAACCAATGATGGCGCCACTATACTTGACAAAATGGATATACAGCATCCTGCAGCTAAAATGATTGTACAGATATCCAAAGGCCAGGATGAAGAGGCGGGAGACGGTACAAAAACTGCTGTTATATTAGCTGGCGAGCTCCTCAAACAAGGCGAGCTCCTCCTAGAGAAAGGGATTCACCCGACAGTAATTGTTTCCGGGTACAAGAAGGCACTTGAGGAAGCGGTTAAAACAATAAATGAGATGGCGGATAAAATCGACTTTGAAGGTGATGAAAAACTTCTGCTTATAGCAAAAACCAGCCTAAACAGTAAAGCTGTTCACGGTGCAAGAGAACACTTAGCAAAGATAGCGGTTGAAGCTGTTAAGAAGGTGGCGGAGAAACGTGGGGAAGACGGATACTGGTACGTAGACCTTGACAATATTCAGATAATCAAAAAGCATGGAGGAGGAATACTCGACACAAAACTCATTCACGGAATAGTAATTGACAAAGAAGTTGTCCACCCAGGAATGCCGCGGAGAATAGAGAAAGCGAGGATAGCTTTACTAGATGCTCCACTAGAAGTCGAAAAACCCGAGATAGATGCTGAAATAAGAATTAACGATCCCACACTCTTTGATAAGTTCTTCGAGGAAGAAGAGAAGATCTTAAAGGACATGGTCAATAAAATAGCTGAAACTGGTGCAAACATAGTCATAACACAGAAGGGTATTGACGATGTTGCTCAACACTTCTTAGCTAAGAAGGGGATAATGGCAGTCAGGAGAGTCAAGAGAAGCGATATTGAGAAAATAGCAAGAGCGACAGGAGCGAAGATAGTAAGCAACATAGAAGACTTAAAACCTGATGATCTAGGAGAGGCGGAGCTTGTTGAGGAGAGGAAGATAGGCGATGACAAGATGATATTCATAGAAGGAGCGAAGAACCCCAAGAGCGTAACCATACTCATAAGAGCTGGTCTTGAGAGAATGGTTGAGGAAGCCCACAGAGCAATCCACGATGCTTTGAGCTCCGTAGCTGATGCTATAAGGGACGGTAAAATAGTAGGTGGCGCCGGTGCAACAGAAATAGAGGTAGCCAAAAAACTTAGGGAACTAGCTCCCAAGATCGGTGGAAAAGAGCAGCTAGCCATAGAGTATTTCGCCAGGGCTATCGAATCACTCCCAGCAGTCTTAGCTGAAAATTCCGGTCTCGATCCTATAGAAACACTAATGAAACTAAGGGCAGCACACGAAGACTCTGCGAAGAAGTTCTATGGGATAGACATAAAAACAGGAGAAATCGTTGATGTAGCTAACATAGGTATAATAGAGCCAGCTAGAATAAAAGCGAATGCTGTAAAGGCAGCTACAGAGGCAGCCACGCTTGTCATGAGAATAGATGACGTAATAGCTGCTAGCAGAACCAAGGAAGAAGAAAAAGAAGGTAAAACACCTGGAGGAAGCGGGGAGGAGGAAGAGTAAGCTGTAAAACCTCTGTTTAACCTGTCCCACAAGTCTTTAATTTCTTCCACAAATCTATGTTTTTAATTTAATACTGCATCAGTTTCTCTTAAGTATAATACGAGACTATAGTAAGGGTTTAACGCTATGATTATAATAATTACAGGTACACCAGGAACAGGGAAAACTACTGTTTCAAGGCTTATTTCGAGAGAGCTAAATTGTACTCATATAGACGTGTCAGCTCTTGTTGAAGAAATGAAATGGGGAGAACCGGATCCGACTGGGAGGGAAACCTTAGTCCTAACTAACATTGAGGAGTTAATACAATACGTAGGAAAGATCAATAAGAATAGAGAATGTGTTATAGTTGATACTCACTATCCCGGGATTTTCGATTCACTAGCAAAAGATATCATGGCCGTCTTTGTTCTACGAACTCATCCAAAAATAATAGCTAGGAGGCTTATAGAAAGGAAGTGGGGTGCAAAAAAGATTGCTGAAAACGCGGAGGCGGAGCTATTAGGTGTTATAGAAAACGAAGCGTTAAGGCGATTTAAATGCGTCATCTCTATTGATACAACCAACAAGAATGCGTCAGAGGTTTCTCAATCGATAAAAACCTTGATAGAGCAGATGCATCAAACCGCCTGTCCAGTACAGGGTAGAACTATAGATTGGATAAACGATGAATCTGCTGTTGATGCGGTTTTAAATATAGAAAAGGGTCAATCTTAACTAGTACTGGTTCCCTGTATAAATGCGATTGAAGAAGTGCTTCACCTTGCTCCAGTTTATCCAGTACCCGAACATACTCCTGTGGAAGACTCATGGATTCCTCTATAATCTTTTTATCAGCACCCGATCTCACAGCGTGGACTAGCTTAGTGTTCATATTAGCTATTATCTCCTTGGGTAACATAGATGGGTTCTGTGTAGATAATATTAAGCCAAAACCAAACTTCCTTCCCTCAATAACAATAGTATTCACAAGGTTCGCTGAGGAATTGCTGATTAAGTTTTGTGCTTCATCTAACAGCAGAATAATATCTTTGTCTTTTTCCCTAGCCAGATAATACAAGTTTGAAATAACAGTGAAAGCTACGAGCCTCCGCAAACTCGTGTTTTTGATCTTAAACATATCAAAGATCAATATTTTCTCCTGTGACTTATCTAGTAATTGGTCAAGATTCCCACATGAAAATGAAAACAGTGAATTAAAGCGTGAATGATTAATTATATACAACTTACGAAGAATGGCATGCCTGATCTCTCTAGACCAATAACCTTCAGCCGCTGAACTACTCAGATATTCTATGAGACTATTTATATTTGCAGGTTTTTGCTCGTGAATTATTCTTGCCAAAAGCAACGTCTGAGGATCACTTAAAGACAGTGCTTCGGATAAAAGTTCGGTAACACCTTCGAAACCCATTTTAGAATAACAGAAAACGCCTAAACGGACATCTTGGCGTGAAAAATCTATCACTCTATAATTATCGAAACCCATGCTCTCCAAGAGTTTAGAGTATTCTGAATGCCAGTCTATAACAACTACCTTAAAACGAGATCTTGCACTATTTACTGCAAGACCAGTTATGATTAGTGCGGCCGTGGTTGATTTACCTGTACCTGTAGAACCGAAAATACCTATCCTATTAATTATGTCACTATACGTTATAGCAACTTCTCGAGGCTCACTACTATTTAGAGAACGTCCTATATTGATTTGAGTATCTGACTGAAGCTGAGTAAAATGCCCATTACTAGCGTTATCCTTGTTTACAGGATATGGGTAGAACGTGGGTAAAACTAGGTCAAACTCACTTGTACCCCAAATTTTCAATTTGCTAAATCCCTGTTTAACAACCATCAATCTTTTCAGTAGAGAAAGAATCTCATCGGAATAACCTAGACTCCGTGTAGATAGCCTGAAACCTGTGCATGCTGCCTTTAGTGCTGTTTTGATAACTTCTTTCTCTATTTCTACTTTATCGTCTTGCCCGCTCAAAATAATAGTTACCGATGAATAACCGTTTGGGGGAGATGAGACGATATAGTGATATTGAACACTAGAGGAAGCCATTCTTTCTTTTAGGATCCTTCTAACACAGTCCCATGCCTCCTCCTTTGCTTGTAGATCTAATGCTATGACCGTTCCGTTTCCATTAAAATTTATTGATCTAATTCTATGGGATATGCTGAAAACAGCAATTGCTGAAAAAAGAAACGTCATCAACAACCAAAGAAATAATGGATTGCTTAATAGAAATAGTCCCTTTATTGTATAAGTTATCAGTGAAATACTAAGTACTATGCCTATTAATCCGGGTAAATAGTTTCTATTCAACTCACACCCTAAAACCAGGTGTCGTTTTTAAAGAGGGAGAACAAACTGTTTATCAGCGTATGCAGAGATAAAATTCTCGCAGAGCAGTTTTTTTACCTAATACTTCTCTCGGTTCTACAATCTTCACTACAAACCCTCCAACTGAGTATATTAAAGAGCCATCGCTGTTTTCACTAACAAACTTGGCTTTCCCACAGAAGCCAAATGACTCTAAATCTTCGGGTTTCTTGTCTGTTATAACTACATTAATTCTCCTTCCGGTACCCAAGTAAATCACGTCTTCAAGCATGTCAAATACTATGTAAGCATTCTGCAACCCAGATAATTTGCACCTATAGATTCTAGTCCGTGGGAGCTCTGATTTTTCAACCTTTGACACTCTACACTCAAAACTTGAAGCAACAGCCATCTACTCCACCCTTATTCCCAATATACTCGAATACTCCTTTAAAACAATATTTAAGGGAAGCCGTAATACTTATTGACAACCTGGTAACCGGGTGATTAGGATGAGTGTAATAGATGCCCAGAGAAAACTTGTTACAAAATTAAATACGCTTCTCGGTAGAAAAATAAGTGTACGATTAGTTAACGGTCAATCTTATACTGGAATACTAGAAGGATTCGATCACCCCCATTTTAATCTACTCATAACCAGTGCAATGGACAAGGAAGGGAACTCTTATTCTTCTGTGATCATTAGAGGAGACGTTGTCTCGGAAATAGTTGAAGTTGAACAAAAATTGTTTGACCCTATGGAGTTTAAGGATTTCTTGGTAAAGAAGCTTAATCTAAAACCATATGATATTACAGTAATAGAGGAAGCCGGCTCTGTTGTTGTATTGAAGAAGATTACGGTTTCTGAGAAAGGCGTGGAAGGCGTGGGGCCGATGGTTAACAGTATCCATGCCGTATTCCAAGAATATATGAAGTCCAAAAAGAAGGGATAATCTCTATTTCCACTCTAAGAGTCTTTCTAAACCATCTTCTGGAACAATTATTATCAAAGGTCGATAGTGTTGTTTGAAGTTAAATACACTGATCTAGGCGGTAGAATAGGCTTATTGGAGACGAAGCATGGTAGAATAGAAACACCTGCATTGTTTCCAGTTATAGACATTTACAGACAAGAATTAAGTGTGAGTGATATCGTGAAAATAGGGTTCAACCAGATAATTACTAATTCATACTTGATCTATAAGCGATACGGGCCAAGTATAAAGTCGATCCACAAGTTGCTTGGTTTTAATGGAACAGTAATGACGGATTCAGGTGCGTACCAGCTTTTACAATATGGTGATATAGATGTTGATCAAGAAACTATACTAAACTTCCAGAAACAGTTGGATGTCGATATAGGGGTTATACTAGATGTTCCTACAGGGGATTCAGGCCGTATGGAAGCAGAAGAAACTGTTAGAATGACTATACAGAGAGCTCAGAAAGCACTGGATATTATTGACCCTGATTCCGATGAAACCATATGGGTGCTTCCAATTCAAGGAGGGCGCTACCTCGACTTAGTAGAGAAATCCTCTGCAAAAGCCAGTGAAATGCCGTATAAAATGTATAGCATAGGCAGTCCCACTGTTTTCCTTGAAAAATATAAATACGATATAATCGGAGACATAATTTATACTGCTAAAAGAACCATACCTTGGGGGCGACCCCTACATTTATTCGGAGCAGGGCATCCGCTTATTATTCCATTTATGGTGGCACTGGGAGTTGATACCTTCGACTCAGCTTCATATATATTGTATGCCAGGGATAACAGAATAATGACCGATAAAGGCGTCTACAGGCTAGATTCATTGGATTATATGCCATGTAGCACAGAGGTATGCAGTAAATACACGCCTAAAGATTTGTTAGAACTACCTGTAGAGGAACGAACTAGGTTGCTAGCACTTAATAATCTACAAGTAATAGCTTCCACTATCAAAGAGACTAAGCAAGCTATAAAAGAAGGCAGGCTTTGGGAGCTACTGCTCGCTTACTCTAGGAATCATAAATCAACATACGATCTGTTGCATAAGTTCAGAAAATATTATAACCTCATTGAAACCCACACGCCACGCACGATAGCCAATCCCAAGGGCCGTAAACTACTTGGATCAGAGAATTTTTGGAATCCCATAATCGTGAGACATTTAAAATACTTACTTAACGACCACGAGCCTAGGGTTAAAGAAATAAAATTATACCCGCCAGGGTATGAGTTATGTGGAAGCATAGGAGCTCCGGAAGATTACATTGTTTCACCGTTCTTCGGATTAATACCTCTAGCGTTGTGTAGATCCTATCCTTATTCCCAGCATGACACTAGTAGCATCGTGGAAGATGATATGTGTAGAAGGACAGCTATGGTAATAGTGACATTCGTTTTAAAAAACAATATTAGTAAACTGACCATATATAACCCGAAAAGGATACCGTGTCATGACCACATAATAATGGGACTTGGCAAAGCTCCGGGTATAAAAGTAGATCAAATAGATTAGTTCGATCGTGCTCTGACTCTAACAGCCTCTCCTTTCAAACTAGTTTTCATTGCCACGCAGGATATCCGTGCTTTTCCTACACCTAGGAGTCTGCCGTCTACGTCAATTATTACTACCTCATCACCGGGACGGATGTTTTCATCGCAATCCACTACACCTGGGACTAAAAGAGATCCCTTCAATTCTATGTTTTTTTCACTGATTACCCTATACTTTTTCTCTTTGCATAAGTCGAGGACGATTCTCGCAAAGTCTAACGAGATTGTGAACAATCCGTCACTAGCTCTCATAGTTAATATGCGTTTGTTACCAATGAACACATGTCTAATTCTACCAGTCCTAGGTGATAATTCTATTTCAAGAGAGTCACTGCTTGCTACATAATCAGCCAGCTTCCCTCCAAACTGTCTTTCTATTATTACTCTTACTGTTTCACGTATGTTCTTATCTGCTGGAATCCTATTGCTACTCCTGGCCATATCTAGTCCCAAGAACTGGTGTAGAACCCTTTTTCTTATAACATTAAACACGTAAACTGTGGATTGAGTTAGAGTATACTAACCCCTTGCTCCTTCCCATCCAGCTTAATCCCGCGGGACTCAACTGCACGATTATTCTTGACGAATTCGACAGCGTCCATAAAGTCTTTCATCCGTACAGACCGTCTGTTGGCTCTGAGTGCATTATATCCTGCTTCGGTGCACACGGCTTTTATGTCTGCTCCAGTAAATCCTTCCGTTACCTCTGCAAGCTTCTTGAAGTCGACATCTCTTGTTAGTTTCATTTTCTTGGTATGTATCTTAAAGATTTCTATCCTACCATCTAGATCGGGGGCAGGAATCTCTATTACTCTATCGAATCTTCCAGGTCTTAGTAAAGCGGGATCCAGGATATCTATCCTATTGGTTGCCGCTAATATTCTAACATCGTAAAGCTCATTAAATCCATCCATCTCTGCTAGCAGTTGCATCAGTGTTCTCTGTACCTCTCTCTCACCACTAGTACCAATATCTAGTCTTTTCGCTCCTATTGCATCTAATTCATCGATGAATATAATGGCAGGCGCTTTCTTACGGGCTAACTTGAATACCTCGCGAACTATCCTTGCACCTTCCCCTATAAACTTCTGTACAAACTCTGAGGCTACTACACGTATAAATGTTGCATTCGACTCCCTAGCTACTGCTTTGGCTAGAAGTGTTTTACCTGTCCCGGGAGGACCATAAAGTAGGATTCCTTTGGGAGGCTCAATCCCTAACTCCTTGAATAATCCTGGCTTGGTCAAAGGCAACTCTACAACCTCCTTAATAAGTTGGATCTCCCGGGACAGGCCGCCGATATCCTTATAAGACACTGATGGACGCTCTATAACTTCCATAGCCTGGGCTACGGGGTCTTCTCGCTCATTCAATATTTCAACAATAGTTGATCCACGTTGATTCAGCGCTACTCTAAGGCCGGGTTTCAGGCTTTCTTTGCTTATCTTACTGTCAATCTTCACTATCAGATTAGGACCAGTAGTACTTTTTACTACAGCTCTTTCTCCTTCGTCGAGAACTTCTAGGACTATGGCTTCTATAAGAGGCGGCGATACTAGCTTCTCAACTTCTTTCTTGTAATATTGAAGCTCCGCTGACAGATTAGCGTTTTGCCTCATTAATATTTCTAGTTGTGATCGCAGGCTAGCATTCTCAGCTTCCAATTCTTTTATCTGCCTAATTATAGTGTTTTCAGTTATTGTTACTTCGTCGTCATTAGCCATAGACAAGCACTACTCACCAATGGATTCTTTATCCTTCGAGCTTTATTAAAGGGTCGACCTGTTAATGAGTAAGTATAACTCTAGTATCAATAGAGTGTTAATAACTTAATACTGCTGGATAAACTTCATCCATTAACGGAGGAGGTTTCATGGTAAAAAGCTTCCAGACCTGTGAACTTTGCGGTAGGCCTATCTACGGTAAGGCCTATAAAGTAGTTGTTGAAGGAGTGGAACTCACTGTTTGTGCTTCATGTTACCTTAAGCTACTGAAAGATAAGGGGCTTGCCAAGAAGTCCGAGAAAGATTCTCTAAGCAAAAGGGGACTAGTTAGATCTAAGAAGAGTGTAGGCAGACCTAGGCCTAGGAGAAGGGCGGAGAATTATGATGTTGTAGAGGATTATGCTAAAATAATAAGAGAAGCGAGGGAACGCCTAGGATTGACTAGGGCGGAGTTAGCGAGGAAAGTACAAGAAAGGGAGGTCACTCTGGGAAAAATAGAAACAGGGAGGCTGATGCCTACAATTGATCTTGCCCGCAGACTTGAGAGAGTGTTGAAAGTAAGGCTGCTTGAGCCAGTTGTAGATGATGAAGAAGAACAGGAGATTGCTAGTAACCCTTCAGGGAAATCTGTTCTAACGCTAGGAGACGTTGCTGTATTAAAGAAGAAGGATGAAGAAGAATGAAAAAAGCACTTCTACTCGTCACCAGAGAGGAGAAAAAGTATATAGAAGAGATCCTAGGTCTTCTCGAAACCGCTGGATACGAGGCTACTAATATTATTCCAGTCAAATCAGACCATTACTTATCAAGGAGTAAACTAGGAGAGATAGAGTATAGTGTGGAAGAAAATGATGTTAACACTATCATATTCTATGGTAACCCGAAGCCTTCTATAGTTTCAAAAATAATGAAGACCACGAGGAAAGAAGTAGTAGATAGAACACTCCTTATCCTAGAAATATTCAATCAGCACGCAGGTTCAAAGGAAGCCCAGCTTCAAATAGAATTAGCTAGGCTCAAGCATATAACCCCACTGGTCAGGGAAATGGTGAGGCGTAAAAGAATGGGGGAAATGCCGGGATTTATGGGTCCCGGAATGTATGATGTTGAAAGATATTACAGGCATATAAAAAATAGAATATCACGTCTTCGAAGGGAGTTAGAACGTGTAAGGAAGAGAAGAGAGGCAATGATGAAAAAACGCGGTGGCATTCCACATGTGTCTATAGTAGGCTATGCTAGTGCCGGGAAAACAAGTCTCTTCAACACCATAACAGGAGAATCAAAGCCTGTAGGTGAAGAGTACTTCACTACACTACTACCTAAGCACAAAGCAATAATATATAAGAGAAAGAAAATAGTTTTCATAGACACGGTTGGTTTCATAAGAAACATACCGCCTGAAATAATTGAAGCTTTTCATGCGACGCTAGAAGAAACCATGTTCTCGGATCTAATACTATTTGTTCTAGATTCCTCAGAGGATTATGAAACCATCATATACAAATTAGACGCTGGCCTCTCTATTCTTGAAAGAATAGAGGCTGATATCAATCCTATAGTACTCGTCTTGAATAAAATCGACCGAGCCCGGGAGAACGTTTTAACTAGAATAGAAGAGGAGGTGGCTAGTGATTTATATAGTGACTTGTACAATATACGGGGAGTCATAAGAGTATCT
>WALV01000062.1 GCA_015522645.1 Candidatus Tiamatella sp. | reverse complement strand
ACGCAGGCCTACGCCATCGGGTCCTCAGCCCGACCCCTTTGACCAGGCTCGGGCACCCCCGCTTATCCTTGGATTCCCATTATTATTTCTTGGGTTTTTATTGATTGCCTATAGCTTCTCGTATTTTTTCACGCCTTCTTTCTTACCGATCAATACTCTATAGGTAGGTATAATGTTTCTCGGCTTATTTGCTTCTGCAGCTTTGATTCTTTTCACAACCGTGTTTTGAGGTGCTTTCTTTATTATTTCAGGGGTTTGTTCGGCTAGTTCTCTTATCTCCTTAAGTATGTTCACGTATCTTTCTATGTTTTCCTTTGTTTCGCTTTCGGTGAATTCTATCATTAATGCTTCTTTTACAATAAGCGGGAAATATATGGTTGGAGCGTAAAAACCATTATCAAGCAGATATTTTGCTATGTCATCAGCAGTGATCCCGTATTTTTCTTTGAGAGGATACGCACTTATTACTATCTCATGTTTCCTCGGTATTTCAGGTTCATATGGTATATTGTACCCGTCTATTTCCTCTACAAGTTTCTTAAAATAATTAGTGTTTAGTGTACTTATCAATGCAACTTGCCTAAGCCCCCTCGCTCCTAGGGACTTAATGTATGCATATGCTTTGAGGTCGACAGGTATATTGCCGTAGAACGAGTGCATATAGCCTATGCAGTTTTCACAGGATTTATCTAAATAATAGTGGTTGTCTTGTTTCTTGACTATAGGTTTCGGCAAATACTTTACCATTTCCCCTTTAGCGCAAACAGCACCCCCTCCAGGACCTCCCCCGCCATGAGGAGTTGAAAACGTTTTGTGTAAGTTAATATGTACTATATCAAAACCCATATCTCCTGGTCTTGCAATTCCAAGAATACCATTAAGATTCGCACCATCATAGTATAGTTTACCCCCTACGCTATGTACGATCCTAGATATTTCAAGAATATCTTTCTCAAAGACACCTAACGTATTCGGGTTGGTGAGCATTATTCCAGCAGTATGCGATCCAGCTATGGATTTAAGTGCCTCCAGGTCAACGGTTCCTTCCTTGTTCGAGGGAATTGTGATTACTTTGAAACCAGCCATCCTAGCGCTAGCTGGATTTGTACCGTGGGCCGAGTCTGGAATAATCATTTCGTCGCGATCTATTTCACCCGTAATAAGAAGGTGTTTTTTAACCATTAACGCACCGGAAAATTCCCCGGATGCTCCTGCCGGAACTGCAAGAGAACACTCGTCCATACCTGTTATTAGGGCAAGCATTGACTGTAACTCGTAGAGTATCTCTAGAATGCCTTGAACCTCTTCATCTGGTTGTAGGGGGTGCAGCCAGACTATTTCTTCTCTGTTAGCCAAGTCTTCATTGATTTTAGGGTTGTACTTCATTGTGCAGCTGCCTAATGGAACAGGGCCTAAATCAACGCCATAGGACATTTGGCTAAGTCTAGTATAGTGTCTGGCCACCTCTACTTCACTAACCTCTGGAAGCTCTAGTTCGTTTTGCCTTTTAATACTGCTAGGAAGCTCTATATTAGACTCCTCTAGGTCATCCTCAATTATTATACCGGTTTTTCCAGGCGTGGAATACTCGTAGATCAGTTTCTCATTCCAACGTGCTTGTCTCCAGGGTGCTTTGTTTACACTAGTCATCCCTGAATCGCCTCCTTGATCGTATCTACTAGTGTTTTCAAGTCCTCTTTTCTATGAACTTCACTGGCACAGAATAATGCTCGACGTGTGAGCATGTTCCAATAGTGGCCTAAGGGAATTCCAGGCAGAATTCCCTTACTTCTAATGGCTTTCTCTATTATCGCGTAATCATCGTGGAATGATGCTGGGAGTCTCTCGAAGTAATATCCTCTAGAGGGTATCATGCTAGGATTAATCTCCGAGAATAGGTCAGCTAGGTATTTGGTTTTCTTAAGTATGATCTCTCCTATTCTAGTGAACCCTGTCTTTCCTAGTAGAGCCATAAAAACGGCAGCACCTATTGTTGTTAACGCCTGGTTTGTAGTAATATTGCTTGTAGCTTTCTCTCTTCTAATATGTTGTTCTCTAGTTTGTAGGATCATTAAGTATGCACGATTGCCGTCTACATCTTCTCCAAGCCCTATTATTCTACCGGGCATTTGTCTAACAAGCTTGGAATCCCATTTAACAGCTATTATACCTAGCCCGTATCCACCGTAGTTCAATCCTAAACCCAAATTCCTTCCTTCTCCTACAGCTATATCTGCATTATATTCGCCGGGAGGTTTTATAATGCCGAGTGAAAGAGGTTCCACTAGACTTACCACTAGAGCTCCATGATCGTGGGCTATTTCAGCCAGTTCTACGGTATTCTCACGTATTCTACCGAAGAAAGTGGGGTTATCTATAACGACAGAAGCAGTATCTTGAGTTTCTAGTATTCCCTTAAGCTTTTCGGACTCGAGATTATCCAGATACATGGTTCTACCGTTTATACCGGACAAATATGTTTCGATCACCTGTTTATAAAACGGATCAATGTAAGAGTCGAGGATAACCGTGTATTTTCGTTTCACACGGAAACTCATGAGTACAGCTTCGGCTAAGGCTGTTGCTCCGTCGTAATGCGACGCATTAACTACATCAAGCTCGAATAAATCTGCTATCATGCTTTGGTATTCAAAGAACGCTTGTAATAGTCCTTGGGAGACTTCTGGTTGGTATGGTGTGTACGATGTATAGAATTCTGACCGCCCCATTATATGCCGGACTATTGCTGGAATTATATGAGGGCATGGGGGACGGAATATTCTATTCGGCAAATATATTTTGTCGCGTGAAATTTTTTCATTAACCATGAAATTAATTTTCGATTCATCCATGATATTGCCTATGGAGTTAAGTTTGGCTTCTGGGAGAATTATTTCATCCGGAATGTCTCTAAATAGCTCCATTAGATCGTTCAACCCTATTTCTCTAAGCATTTCACTGACTGTTTGAGGCGAAGAATTAGGCATCCATGGATGGGACTTCAAAAATAGTACACCTCCCCCACGTGGTAGATAAGCGTTCAGTCGAGTATTATAGAAGTATATGTCAATGTAAATACATTATATTACCTGGAGTAGGACTCCATTCATATCTCTATTAACATTTATATGGCATTCATACCTAAATGTCTACTCGGATCTAACTAATTTGCATAGGTGAATTGTTTTGGTAGATTTCGAGTTCTCGGAGGACGAGATCAGATTCCGTGATAGTGTAAGAGAGTTTGCTAAGCGTTATATAGAACCTAAGTGGATCGAGATTGATGATCAAGGAAAGATACCAATGGAACTTATAAAGAAGATAGCTGATCAGGGGCTATTCGCCATACCGGTTCCCGAGGAATATGGTGGAATGGGCGGTACGATGGTAATGGCTGCTTTGGCTGTCGAAGAAATAGCTTACCACGATCCTGCAGTTGCGATAGCTGTTTATACGCTTCTCCAAAACGGGTGGCCTCTTGCACTAGCATTATTTGGCCAGGAAGAAGCTAAGATGGAGATACTTCCGAAGGTGGCTTCTGGAGACGCGTTTTTTGGGATAGGATCTACAGAGCCTCAAGGAGGTAGCGATGTAGCTGGGAACAAGACAGTTGCAAAGAAAGTGGGTGACAAATGGGTCATAAGCGGCGAAAAAGCTTTCATAAGTGGTGTAAGAGAAATACAAGAACTTCCCGAGGGAGGAGGATTCTTCCTAGTAGCTAAAACAGAAAAACCTGGATGGAGCCATACTAGGATAACTGATTTCGCAGTCTTACCCAAATGGAATGGTAAAATAAGAGAGGAATGGAAACCCACGGTATATGAAGAAATAGGCAGGCACGGGCTTTCTACAGGAGGATTCACCTTAGAGAATTTTGAGGTGGATGATAAATATAGAATAGGTGAGGTCAACAAAGGGTTCTACCTAGTTCTACAGGGCTTCAATATTGCTAGAATACTCGTTGCAGCAGCGACTATTGGAAGTGCAAGGTGGGCTCTTGACAAAGCTAAAGAATGGCTTACTACTAGGAAATTATTCCAAGGCAGGCCTATAGCTAGCTTCGAGGGAGTAAGCTTCCGTTACGCAGAACTCTACACAAAGGTAGAGGCAGCAAAATATTTTGTGTATAAAGCCGCTTGGATGACAGACAATACGTACCTAACAAAGAGTCCCAGGTTTAAACCACAGGATCTTAACTTGCCTGTGGCTATGGCTAAAATGATGGGTCCTACGACAGCAACAGAGGTATACACTGAAGTACTTAAATGGTTTGGTGCATACGGTTATACTAAGGAATGCTCAGCTCATAGAGGATGGCTCGGAACATTCTCTTACACAATAGGAGCAGAAGGAGCTCAGAACATAATGAAGTATATTATAGCTAGGGATACTTTAGGGAGCGATGCTGTTAGAAACGTCTGGGTTAAGGAGGAGTGAACCCATTTTTAACATTTCTTCCTTTTTTCTTCCTCATAGTTCCCAAGCTTAGGGGGTTCAAAATTTGAAAGTACTAGTAGCTGTCAAGCTAACATATGATATAAATCAATTGAAATTTGAGAAGGACGGGACCCCGCTTCTCGATGCTTGCCCTAGGGTTATGGGAGAAGCAGACAAATGCGCTATGGAGGAAGCTGCTAGAATAAAAGATGCAGGTAAAGCCGAAGAGGTTGTTGCATTAACTGTAGGTTCGTCAAAAGAGCATCAAAGAATACTTAAGGATGCATATGCTATGGGGGCAACGAAAGCAGTAGCAATCAAAGTAAATGATCCTGACAACCTTTCAGCTCTAACGATTGCCACTATCATTGCATCTTTTATCAAAAAAACAGGTCCTTATGATATGATATTACTGGGGTCTGGAGCAGGAGACACGCACTCATCCGTGGTTGGCCCCATGGTTGCATCATTGCTTAACATGCCTCTTCTCGCTAATGCTGATAGGGTAAAAGTAGAAGAGGATGATATCACTATAGTATCAACCTTAGAGGACGGTCAGTATAAATTTAGAAGTAGGACACCTGCAGTTGTAACTGTTACAAGTGAGGCAAATGAACCAAGAATTCCGACAATAAGAGATATACTCCGGTCTAAAAAGAAACCTATAGACGAGATTTCACCAGAGGATCTGGGAGTGGAATTATCTAAAGTAGATCTAGTTGACGTTAAAAGGTACGAGGTTCCACGTAAACGTGTTAAGATAGATGCTACTGATAACGTGGAAGAAGCAGTGGATCAGCTCATTAAAGCTCTAGAACAAGAGGGGGTGATTTGAGACGGCTAATATTCTTGTTTACTCAGAAGAGTCTTCCTGGAGCAAACAGCTTTCAACAGCTGCTAGAGAGTTAGGGACTCCAGTGCTTTATACTATAAATAAAGGGGTTTTAGAGGAATTAACAGGGTTCTATGAAAGGCTATACTATAGTACTCTAGAGTACTTTGATCCTATGATTGTTTCCAAAACTTTACATGAAATCGTGTCAAAAGAGTCTCCGGAGGCCGTGTTGTTCCCTTGTACAAATAAAGGAAGAATGATAGCAGGACTCTTGGCAGGGCTTACAGGTTACGATACTGTTACAGACACTGTTTCACTTAAACCGTTATCTGATGGATTTGAAGTCATTAAACTTACATTCGGTGGTAATGCTTCGGCTACATTGAATGTAAAGAAACCCATGATAGCATGCATAGTGAGTGGATCATACAAAGAATCAGAAACCCTTGGTTCAAAGGGGGAAGTAATAGAAGTTAACGCTGGAGAGCATATCCTATCTGTAGAGTTTAGCCCAAGGAAACTGGAGGGGGTCGATCCTTCTAAGGCAGATGTGGTAGTGGGTGCAGGTAGAGGAGTTAAGAAGAAAGAGGATTTAGATATGATAAAAGAGCTGGCGAGCATTCTTGGCGGCGCCTGGAGCGTAACTCGTCCCCTTGCAGCTGATTACGGGTGGGCGGATGCATGGATAGGCATCTCAGGACTTGTAATTAACCCTAAACTCTACATAGCCATAGGTATATCAGGGCAGCCTCATCACACAATGGGGGTCAGGGGAGCTAAAGTCATTGTAGCCGTAAATAGTGACGAATCAGCTCCTATATTTGAAGACGCAGATTACGGTGTTATCGGTGATTTATACAGGGTTGTCCCTGTTCTCATAGAGAAATTGAAGAAAGGGAAATAATTTTTTCTTTTTCACTAGTTCCAATTCCAATACAAGGGTAGGCTGGTATTGTCAGAGAAATTCGATGTTGTGATAATAGGAGGAGGCCCTGCAGGGCTTAGTACTGCTTACTTCTTAGCTAAAGCAGGTTTTGAACCTGTTGTAATAGAGAGAGGTCAAGAACCAGGAGCAAAAAACGTGTTTGGAGGCCGGATATACTCCTATGTGCTTGACAAACATTTTCCGGGGTGGAGAAAGGAGGCACCTGTTGAACGCTGGGTTAGAAGGGAAAAGCTCAGCATGTCATGCGGAGATGACACGATAACAATAGATTTCGCGAAAAAGAAACCAGTATCAGACGACGAGTTCGATAGTTTTACAGCATTTCTCAGCAAGTTTGTGGCTTGGATGTCGGAGAAAGCGGAGGAGCAGGGAGCTATGGTGTTGAGTGGTAGTAAAGTGGATGACGTAGTTTTCGATGAAAAAGGGATAGCTTCCGGGGTTTTTGCTGATGGAGAGAGAATTGACGCCGACTACATAGTAATTGCTGAAGGAGTGAATACTCTGCTCAGTGAGAAACTAGGTATCAGAGTGAAACCACCGCTTGAAACTACAGCTTTAGGCGTTAAAGAAGTGGTTAGGCTGGGAAAGGAAGAGATTAACAAGCGTTTTGGAACGGAGGACTGGGAGGGTGTAGCTCATTTCTTCATAGGCGATCCTCTCAAAGGTATAGCTGGCGGAGGCTTCCTATACACTATGGGTGAATATGTGACTATAGGGGCTGTTATCAGACTTTCGGAAGTTGGCAAAAAAGAAATTACAATGAAAGACATAGCTGAACAGTTGAGATTACATCCTGCAATATACGAATATGTTAAAGGAGGCGTTCTGATGGAATATTCAGCTCATTTAACAAGAGAAGGCGGTTTGATGGATGTATTAGAGAAACCATATGGGCCGGGATACCTTGTAGTAGGTGATGCCGCGGGTTATATACTAAATACAGGTTTTACGATAAGGGGTGTCGACTTGGCAATAGAATCAGGCAGACTGGCTGCTGAAACGATTAACAAGGCTCATAATGAAAATAAAAGAGACGAAGAGGCTCTTTCCCACTATAAGAAATTAGTGGAGGAAAGCGTGATCGGAAGAAACCTGAGGGAATACAGGAATTTACCTAAATTCCTAGAGAAGGATCTACTCTACGGAGATCTACCAGAGATTATGTGCGAGTTATTCAATACAGCATACACTACTGACGAGCAGGTTACTAGGATATACCCTGTTTTAATGAACTCCCTGAAATCCCATGGCATCGGGTGGTTCACTTTATTAAAACTCTTAATGGAGGCGAGGCGATCGATATGAGCTCCAATGAATTGGAAGAAAAACCCTTAACTGTCGAGAAAAGACTCACTCTAACGAAGTTCGAAATTTACGAGAAACCTCACATTATTGTCGATACTGAAAAATGTGAGAAATGCGAAATTAAGCCTTGTATAAAGGCATGTCCCGCCGGGTTGTATAGCCTCGATGAGAACGGGAAACTGTTGTTTATATATGAAGGATGCTTGGAATGTGGTACTTGCAGGGTCATATGCCCATACAATGCTGTCTCATGGAGTTATCCGCCCGGAGGACACGGCGTCTGGTATAAGTTTGGATAAACAGGTAAATAGTAGTGGGTGGTTCTTTGCCATCAGACTTCTCTGAGATCAATGATGAAATATACCTCGAATTAACAGGTTTTTCTTTCGAAGCTGCGCATCTAACATACACCAAGGAAAAGGGAAGCTATGGACTTCACGGTCACTCTTTTAATGTAAAAATAAAAATATGGGGCGGCATTGACCCTGATACTTATATCATCATAGACACATCTATAGTGAGAAAACTGTTAGAAGGAATTATACAAAACCTTGATCATAAGGTTATTATAGGTAATCGTCAAAACGAGCTGCGTTCTATGCTAGAGAAACTAAGATTACAATATATTGTTCTACCTTACCCGCAAGCAACCATGGAGGCATTATCACAGCATATTGGAAGACTCGTATGGGACAAGCTTGGCAGTTATAATAATATAAAAATAGTTGAAACCTGCGTCTCTCAAGGATCAAAAGAATATGCCTGTTATAAAATAGGTGTCTAAAGAATAAATGGCATTCATCGCCTACCCAGTTTTCTTGCTTCCCTCTCAGTCTCTCTTAACATTAGAATATCTCCTATCCTCACCGGCCCAAGAACGTTTCGAGTGATTATCCTACCCTTATCTCTTCCTTCCAATACTCTGACATGTACCTGGGTAACCTCCCCTGAAACACCTGTTTTCCCAATGAGCTGGATTACTTCAGCCGGGTATCCAAGTTCCTCTACTATGTTGTCCTCCCTCTTACTCATATCCTAACACCATGACATCCACTGTTACACAGTCAATGGATAATACCTGGAGGATAAAAACCTATTTAAACTATGTCTAATGAACCCCCCATTATAGTATTTGCCAGGGTGATAGGGATTGCCGAAGGAGCAGGTATGCGCGTTTTGCGGTAAGCCGATTGAGCCTGGAACCGGGATAAAATACGTTACGCGCCGAGGGAATATTCTATGGTTTTGCTCAAGTAAATGTATGAAGAACTACCTTGTACTAAGGAGAAACCCTAGGAAGCTAAAGTGGACCAAAAGTTATGGCATAAGGTGACGCCTGGTGTCTATCCAGAAAACTTTCGTCATGATAAAACCCGATGCAGTTGAAAGGGGATTAATCGGGGAAATCATATCAAGGTTTGAGCGTAAAGGTTTTACTATAAGGGCACTGAAAATGGTTCAACTAAGTAGAGAGAGAGCAGAAGAACTGTATAGTGTACACAGAGACAAGCCTTTCTTTAACGATTTAGTAGACTTCGTAATAAGAGGCCCGGTAGTAGCAATGATACTGGAAGGTGATTCTGCTATCGATGTTGTAAGGATACTCATAGGTTCGACTGACGGAAGAAAAGCTGCTCCAGGAACAATAAGAGGAGACTTCGCGTTATCTATACAAGAAAACGTTGTACACGCGTCAGACTCTCCTGAGAGCTTTGAAAGAGAGTATAAAGTGTTTTTCTCTCCCGAAGAAATAGAGGGGTAATCATTTTTCTATCAATCGAACCAGTTTCTTCTGTAAAAGCCTATACATGGTGCTTTCATTTTTCCTTGTTTCAAGCATCTCGTTCAGAATAATTAGTTCATCCTTGGAGAGGTCTGTAGCATACTTCTCAATAAT
The DNA here is from genome assembly GCA_015522645.1 of Candidatus Tiamatella sp. Lineage (GTDB taxonomy): Archaea > Thermoproteota > Thermoprotei_A > Sulfolobales > Acidilobaceae > Tiamatella. Next base: position 3,898 of record WALV01000062.1, on the reverse strand, counting down.
TTTCCTTGCATGATCCAAGGGGACGTCAGTATAGAGAATGTCTCCTTCAAATAAATGCCTGCCAACCATGGATTTACCTTTAATGGAGATAGCTACAGCCATACCCATGTTAGCTTCGTCTAGAGACATGTCTCTATCACGTATACCTGATATTTCTCCAATAACCCTTCCATCGGGCTTTATCAACTTGTATCCAGGCCTTATTCTACCGCCAATAACCTCGATTCCCACTATTATTGGGTCACTTCTCCGGAAGACATGTCCTGGTAATACTCTGATTTTTCCCGGCAAAACCATTTTATTGAGCCTTTCCAGCCTTTCTTTATCCTTCTCATGCTTGACCCATTCTTCGTAGGATTCAAGTAGCCTGTAAATGACATTGTCCACGAAAATAGGAATACCCCGAAGCTTCGCTTCTTCCTCAGCCTCAGGCGTTACCTTGACATTAAACGCTAGAATTACACCAAGATAACGATCATGCTTCTTAGTTATGGAGGCGTCTATAACATCATTTCTCGTTACATTACCTATATCGGCTGCTCTTACGTTTATGCTTTTTTTCTTTAAAGCAAAAGTAAGCGCTTCCAGGGTCCCTAAGGTATCCGCTTTCACGATGACCCCCTCCTTGTCTGTTTTTACTAGGACAGACTCAACATCCTTCATTACAATATTACATAATTTTTCTGCGTCGCTATGGTCTTTTGCAACATAAAGCGGTGCACCAGCCAAAACACTATCCAGATCAGGGGCAGCTATTTTAACTCCAGCAGCAGCAGTTACTTCGTCAACGTAAATGAATTTGCCTTCATGACTGCGTATCTCCTGGAGAGGCCTCGGCATAAGTAAGGCTTTCACTCTAGTTACTACAGGCCTATTCAGTCCTCCTGTAACTATGATGTCTCCTTTCCTGATTATTCCATCGTATATTATAACATCTAGCGTAGTGCCTAAACCCGGTTCCTCTTTAACCTCTAAAACCACACCTTTAGCAGGCCCTTCAACGTACACTAGTTTCTTTGCCAGGTATTGCTGTATTAACCCTGCTAGTACTGTGAGTAACTCAGGTATTCCTTCACCAGTGCGGGCAGAGACTGGAACTATAGCAAAGGTTTTAGTGAAGTCTTTTATTTTTAAGAAAAGATCTGCAGGTAAACCTAGATCATACATCTGTCCTATTAGTTCATACATCCTCGTTTCTAATAGTGATTTAACTTCGTTAGCCTGTATCTTGTAGGATTGAATGAAAGGTGCGTCCGGATAGGAGTTCCATCCCGGTATTCTATCGATTTTATTTGCAGCTATTATAAAAGGCACACGCCTTTGTCGAAGAATATCTATAGCTTCATAAGTCTGGTTCTTAAACCCCTCCATAATATCAACCACTAGAATAGCAAAATCGGCAACGCTTCCACCTCTTTTCCTTAGATTACTAAATAACTCATGACCCGGGGTATCAATGAAAAGAAGCCCGGGTATTTCCAGCCTTATAGGAATAACGTCTTTCAATGGCTCAGCGATTTTCTCGATAACGCTAGCAGGTACGATACTCGCCCCTACATGCTGTGTTATTCCACCAGCCTCTTTAACAGCAACCACTGTACCTCTAATCTTATCTAAGAGAGTTGTTTTCCCGTGGTCCACGTGACCTAAGACTGTAACTATAGGTTGCCTAAGTCTCTTACCTGTAGTACTCTCCACTCCAACCACCCTGCATGAAGTTTTCCATAGAAAGGATTTATATTGACTGTATCGAGGAGATAATTCATGCTGGTCCCCGCGGCCCATATACTAGTGGGGACCGGTGGTGTAGAGTAATGAGCTATATGGAGAAGCCGCCTCTAAGGGTAGTAATATCTGACCCCAAGGCAGGGGATCGTGTCGTAAGAGTAAAAGTTAAAGGATCGGATGATCCTGCACTGGAATTAAAACCAGAAATGACTAAGAAAAAAGACCAAGAGAGAAGCCAGCTTCCAATAGCATTCGTCGGCAAGAAAGTCTACGAAGAGCTGAACTTAGGCGAAGTAGGCGTAATGACCATTAGATTCGTCAAGGATGACAAGAAGATCAACATACCATTCAAAGTCGTGCAGAAGGATGATCTTCCCGATAGCGAGGTGTATATAAACATTGAATTAATAGGTGAAGCGACGGGTGAAATGGAGGCTGAAGCTGATGCCTTTAGGGCTAAAGCGTGGCAAATTGCTGTTCCAGAGAATGTTTCCATAACACTTTCCGGGCTCAAAATAAAGGACGAGTTTGATGGAGGCCTTATAGGTCTACCTGGAAAAAGGTTGAGAGTAACAGGAGGAACAGATGCTACTGGTATACCGATGCGGCCCGATATTCCAGGTGCTGCCAGGAAACGGACACTTCTATCATCACCTCCCGGGTTTCATCCTAAAGAGGAAGGTGAAAGAAAAAGGAAGCTTGTAAGAGGAAATATTATACCTGACCCTAGAGGAGAACGTAGGAAGACAGCACTAGCTCAGCTAAACACTGTTGTAGTTTACTGAAACAGTTCTCCTTTCTTATAACGCTTAATATCTCGCCGTGTTTCTATATTGTGTAAATAGGTGTGAAGTGTGGCAGAGGAAGCTAAAACGCAACCAGAGGTGAACATAGGAGTAGTAGGTCACGTGGACCACGGGAAAACAACACTGGTACAAGCACTTACAGGCGTATGGACTTCTAAACACAGTGAGGAACTGAAAAGAGGAATGACTATTAAACTAGGATACGCGGATGGGGATATTTGGTTTTGCGGAGAATGCGGTGAACCCGAAGGATACGCACCTAAACCGGTATGTCCTTGCGGTAAAGGTGAACCCAAACTACTTAGAAGGGTTTCCTATGTGGATGCACCGGGACACGAAATACTAATGGCTACAATGCTGTCTGGAGCAGCACTAATGGATGGAGCGATACTTGTTATAGCTGCCAATGAAAAATGCCCACAGCCGCAAACCTACGAGCACTTTATGGCTCTTGGGATAATAGGTGTCAGAAACCTTGTCGTTGTCCAAAATAAGGTTGACGCCGTTAGTCCGGAACGGGCAAAGGAAAACTACCTAGAGATAAAAGAGTTTCTGAAAGGGACATGGGCTGAGAATGCTCCTATAATTCCGGTTAGCGCGCTTCACAATATTAACATAGATGTTCTTTTAATGGCTATGCAAAAGCATCTTCCTACAAAACCTAAGGACCTCGATAAAGACCCGCTAATGTTTATTGCAAGAAGTTTTGATGTCAATAAACCAGGCACGCCTCCAGATAAATTAGTGGGGGGAGTAATAGGAGGTAGTATTATACAAGGGGTATTTAGACTGGGAGATGAAATTGAAATCAAACCCGGTGTAAGGATAGTGAAATCCGGAGGAAAAACGGTATACGAGCCGTTGACAACTACTATTGAAAGCCTGAAATTCGGAGACATTAGTGTAAGAGAAGCTAAGCCAGGGGGCCTCGTGGCTATAGGAACGAAGCTCGATCCCTCCGTAACTAAGGCAGATAACCTGGTAGGTAACGCGATCGGTAAACCCGGAACACTTCCTCCTGTATACAACTCTCTCAGAATAGAATATCACCTCCTTGAGAGAGTAGTAGGACTAAAAGAATTAGTACGTATTGACAAACTCAATGCTAGAGAACCTCTTATGTTAACAGTGGGAACAGCTATAACTCTAGGGATAACAACTAAAGTAGGGAAAGATGAACTTGAAATAGTGTTGAAACGCCCGGTGATCGGATGGCCGGGAGCTAGGATTGCTATAAGCAAACAAGTTCATGGCAGGTGGAGACTGGTAGGTTGGGGTGTAATAAAAAAGTAGAAAAATTGAATAGGAAAATCGGGATAGATCAAGTTGATACTATTTTAACTGAAAATACTGAGGTACTAGTT
>WALV01000061.1 GCA_015522645.1 Candidatus Tiamatella sp. | reverse complement strand
CCTGGCACCAGGGGGGAGAACCATTTTCTCTGAACAGGCTTGCTAGCAGTTATGCTGGCGGCACCCATTGTTCTACCGTGAAACGCTCCGAGAAAACCAATAATATACTGACGTGAGCCTTTGAAGTATCCTCTAGCAACCTTAATAGAGCCCTCGACGGTTTCTGCACCGCTATTGGCGTAGAATAGCCTCGTGTCGGTGTTGAAGGGCATTATACTTTTAATTTTCTCTCCAACCCTGACTGCCTCCTCATAATAGAAATCAGTCAAGCTGTAATGGAGAAGCTTCTCCGCCTGATGTTTTATCGCTTCCACGACTTTGGGGTGGAGATGTCCGATGTTCATTACAGCTATACCTGAGTTAAAGTCTAAGTAACGGTTACCGTCAACATCGGTAACCACTACTCCTTTAGCTGTATCCACGACAAGAGGGTACCATCTCACAAAGCTTTGCATGAGTGTGTTTTTATCTTTTCCAAGAACCTCCATAGCCTTGGGCCCAGGGGGTTCCACTATAATGTGAGGAGCATCCATTTAGCATCCACCTCCCAATAATACATTAAAATTATACTTAGTGTATCCGAATAATATAGGTTGGTGGGAATTAAGTGGAGCTGGAAATAGAGGAAATAATCATTCTAGGGGATAATTCGATAGGCTCGGAGAAAAGATACAAGATCCGGGTAAGAGGTACTAATATTATATTGAACGTCAGAGCGGAAAATGATGAAGAAGCAATGGAGAAAGCAGTAAAAATACTTGAGAATCTTCGCAAATAGCGATCACTTGACCTTTACATCTGACTCACCAATAATCCAATAGACACCATCGTCTCTAGTTTCCCTCTTCCAAATAGGAGCCTCGTGCTTAACCTTCTCCACAAGCTCCCGCAAGGCAGCGAACCCGGGCCCACGGCTTCCAGCCCTAACTATAGCGATAAAAGTTATATCACCAGGCTTCCTAGTTCCAGTATAGTGAATTAAGGCGACACTATCTAAACTATATTTCTCTAGAACCCCCGAGGCAATATCCCTAAGCTTAGCCTCTAAGCTTTCATGCGCGTCATAATATAGCTCTGATACGATGCCTCCTCTATTCAGCTTCCTAACTGTACCTATAAAGAAGAGGGTAGCACCAGTCTCATCCGAGGAATCCAACATTCCAAACAGCTTATCAAGAGAAAACTCATCGGACCCCCTGGCTACACGTACATAAACCTTAGAGCCACCTGCAGATGGAGGTAGCACGTCCACTCTCTCTCCCTCAATAACGTCATTACCCCCAAGTCTCCTGCCTTTCTCGTCTAGAACGATGATTCCCTTAAGCTTGGATAAAACCATGGATAATCCTTCGCCTATCTCTGCAAGCCTGTCTAGGACCTCATTAACACTGCACCTGTCATTGCACTCAATAACTATTTCACTCGATCCGGCAAGCTCAGCTAGCACAGCATAGAGCCTAACCCTAATCCTCAAATCTTATACACCGCTAGATTTCCTTCTCCTTGAATTTATAGGCCTTAAGCTTATCGAGCTCATCTAGCACTTCTCGAATAGCGTTCCTAGCACAGTCCTCGTCCAGTCTTTCCAATAAGAGCTTAAGGAATTTTGATGCACACTTATTACTATGGAAATATAATGTGAATCCAGACTTACTTAGAATTACCCCTTGTCCAACAGGGAACTTCCGTCCACAGACAACACACTCATAGTAGTCTCGAGCCAATATATTTCACCCTGCATTTCTCCCCTAAATCCAAGAACCTTCAATGAATAGAAATATATAAGCTAGATATCCACAATTCTCGGGAGGTATTAGTGGTAGCCTTAATAGATAATGATTAATAGCGTTTAAGGGATGACGGTAATGATATCAAAAAGCATAGAAGAGCTGGTAAAAAAGAAGGGATGGCAGGGACTAAACCCTATCCAGTTAAGAGCCTATAATGAAATAACTCAAGGAAAGAACACTCTTATAATAGCTCCAACCGGGAGCGGGAAAACGGAAGCAGCCCTTCTCCCCATACTTGATATAATGTTGAAGGAAAAAGCAAAGCCAGTTACAGTGCTATACATAACTCCACTTAAAGCATTGATCAATGATCTATATGAGAGAATAACGTGGTGGGCATCCAAGCTAGGATTCACTGTTTCCAGGAAACACGGTGATGTGTCGAAAGGAGAACGAGCTAGAAGGACTAGGAAAATACCTCATATTATAATAACAACTCCCGAGAGCATGAAAATAGATTTAGACTGGGCGAGTAGTTTCAGGGTAAACTATAGAAACCTCAAGTTCGTCATAGTAGACGAAGTACACGAACTAGTTGGGACGAAGAGAGGTATACAGCTTGCAATACTACTCGAAAGACTCATGCATTTCACAGGCAGAGATGTACAGAGAATTGCTCTATCAGCGACAATAGGAGACCCGGAAAGGGTAGCAAAATTCATTTTCGGGTCATCTGAAAGGGAAATAGCCATAGTTAAGCCGCAGGTAACTAAGCCCGTAAGAATAAAGGTGGATTACGCTTCGGGGGACGATATATTCGAGGAAAGTGCTAAACTAGTCTCGAAGGAAATTGAAGGTAAGACTATAGTTTTCGTTAACTCACGCTTCATAGCTGAGAGATTACAGGATTACCTGAATAAAATTGGCATGAGAGACATTTACGTGCACCATAGCAGTGTTTCGGCGGAGATAAGGGAGAAAGCCGAGAAAATGTTTAAGGAAGGTTCTATCAGAGCAGTAGTTGCAACGAAGACGCTCGAACTAGGCATAGATATAGGCGAAGTCGAGAAAATTATTCAATACCGTAGTCCACCGCAGGTATCAAGCCTCCTGCAGCGGATAGGTAGAAGCGGGCACCAGATGGGTATTGAAAGTAAAGGGGCTATAATTACACTTGACCCTGTGGATTACTTAGTTTCGATAGCTGCTGCGAAACTGGCATTGGAGGGCTGGATAGAGGAGCCTACCGATACTATAATTCCGTTAGACGTTGTTTCCAGGGAGATTGTTGGTGTAACCCTAGAACGTGGGGAAGCCGACATAGATCTGTACTATGATATGCTTAAGGGATTAGGATCATTCTACGATAATCTCAGCAGGGAGGATGTAGAGAAACTTGTAAACTATTTACTCAGAAACAAGCTACTCGTCCGTAGAAACGGCGTCCTAAAAGTGGGCCCTACCTTCTACAAGATATGGAGGTTTAAAAACTACGACAAGCCGTGGTGGGCTAAGAATTTCGCGGAGTTCTTTACAGTTATACCTAGGAACGAGGCTTTCACTGTTTACTATAGACGGAAACCTATTGGAAGTATTGATTCATCATATGTATACCGGCATCTCAGGGAAGGAGACACTATAAGGTTAGCCGGGAGCCTCTGGCAGGTCAAGGAAATAAACGAGCAGCTAAGATCGATCGCTGTTACTAAAGGAGTAGGGGAAGGGGAAATACCGTTATGGAGGGGAGAAACGTTCTCTAGGAGCCCTGTTATAGCAGATGTAGCCTATGACATTCTGAAAAGTCTTTCAGAAAAGGGTACATATGAGAAACCCGAAACACTGGAAACCGATCCTATGGGAGATAAGGAACTAGGGATAATGGCTCAAGAATACAAGAAGATGGGAGTACCTATACCTTCAAGGGACTTAATGCTAGTGGAACAAGTCAATGATGAATACGTTTTCCAATACCCTACTGGAAATAGAATAAGTGAAACACTAGGCGCCATCCTGTCTTATATAGTATCCAGGAAACACGGCCTCGGAACATACTATAGGAGTAGTACTATGGGATTCTCAGTTAAAACACCCAGCGGTGTAAGCCCTTTAGATCTATTGTTAAGCTTGGATCCTAGGGATGTAGATCAACTGGCAGTTAAGGCTGCACTTAGGACTCCTTATTATAGTCAGGTTATCTCTGAAATACGGGCTAGCTTCGGAATAGTGGTGAAGGCGGATCCTGATGAGGACCAGATACTCTTAGAGGATGCTTTGAAACAGGTCATATACAGGATCTTCGACGTTGGGGGGGTGAAAAACTTCTTACAGAGGCTAAAATCAAACGAAGTAAGAATATATGCTAAGAACGGGGGGCATTTAACACCGATAACAAAGCACATACTCGGCCTCCCACAAGTGAAGCCTTGGATGAAGAGAGTTGAACGTCTTCTAGCAGAGAATCTCCGAGGATTTGCTATGACTATCACTGAACTCTCAGAAGCACTTGATCTTGCAGAGAAGACTATTGAGAACGCTCTCAGAGAAATGAGGAAACCAGGCCACCCGTACAGGGTTTTCTGCTTTAAAGACCCGTATGACAACGATTGTAGGTGGGCTCTAGTAGGGGATGCTGAAACTATAATGGAAATGGAGGAGTTCGAGGAAAGCTTCCAACCCGTCAAGGATGAACCGTTCCAGGTGGAGATACATACTAGTAGAGGAGGGGTACCCTACACTTTCATGGTCAGCCCAATGGAGGATGGCGTGGAAAGCAAGTTAAACATGCTTCCCAGCGAAGTATATAGCGTGAAAGTAAAATCTATGAACTTATACGATGAGAGAGACGTTAGTTATCTCCATGCTCCGAAAGAGCTTGTCCCGAATCTCATTAGAAACGGGATAGCCTTCATACAAAGGACGAGGATGTACTATTAAGATTAAAGGCCAGTAAATTATATGTGAGGCCGTGATGAACGCTACGACACTGAATAAAAGAGTGTGGAAGGCACGTGTTTCTGAGCCTCCTATAAATACTTTTTACCTATCACGCGTTACTCTTGACTGTTAGAGGTGAATCTATAATTTGGAGTTCAATATAGAATACAAGCCATCATTCGCATTGTTAAAAGCGAAACTCTCCCCTGGAGAGACTATAACAGTGGAAGCAGGCAGCTATATGCTTCACAAAGGAGAAGTGGAGATCCAGACGAAAACTGGAGGATTACTAAAAGGAATCGCTAGATCTCTATTAGGCGGGGAGAGCCTCTTTTTGAATACATTCGTGGCACGATCTCCGTCGGAAATATGGATAGCTCCCAGTCTGATGGGTGACATCATAGAAGTCGATGTTAACGGTACCTTATATGTTCAAGACATGAGCTATTTAGCACATACAGGTAACTTGGAAGTCACGGTAGGATGGAGAGGGCTTAAAGGGCTTCTAGCTGAGGGAGAACTGGTTTGGTTAAAAATAGAAGGAACGGGTAAAGTCTTCATCAACAGCTACGGTGCTATAGAAAGAATAGACTTGAACCCTGGTGAGAAAACCACGATCGATAACATGCATTTCGTAGCGATGGATGGAACGGTGACCTGGAGAACAAGGAAGTTCGGGGGAATGAAGTCATTCATATTCGGCGGGGAAGGGATTGTAATGGACGTGGAAGGCCCAGGGAGAGTATGGGTTCAAACAAGGAATCTACCGTTATTCGCCAAGGTTCTAAGCAAATATCTCCCGAAGGGGGATTAAGTAAAGCAGGGGGGCTCGGACGGGGATAATAAGGATCATAGCAATACATACTCTCCCCGGGCTTTGTCCTCATCGCCCTTCATCACATAGTGGATGTGGAGTATATTTCTATGCAACGGTGAACAGTGAATTGTGCAAATGTAAATTAAACATGATCCTAATAATTTACTCGAAACCTTTTGAAACAGCATTCTTGGCAAGGAAAGCACGTGAGATATGTAAACTTGTAAGCGTCGAGGAATCCGCAGGTAGGATTCTTGCAGACTGCTCGGAAGCCAGCCTAGATAATATTAGTTACTTGATTGAAAAGGCAGAAACCTGGAGCAGTGAAGTTAAACTCAAATGTAAATCTAGGAATTGTAGGCTAGGGGACATATGCGGGCCGGATAGAACCTGCCTGGTTAACTCTAGACTTATACTAGTATTGAAAACGTCTAAGGGATGTGAAGTAAAGATTGGGCCTGAATCAGAGAGGACACCTAGCCCCCCGTTTCCCATAGCTTTATTCTATACGTCACTCCTTGAAGACTTAAGGGAAAGAGTTGAAACGC
>WALV01000060.1 GCA_015522645.1 Candidatus Tiamatella sp. | reverse complement strand
TTCTAGTGTAGTATAACTCCAACCCCCTCTCTTGGACTTCGATGGGGAACCCTACGATACGGAGGATTGTGCTTATACTTTTACCACTCTTAAGAACAGCGTCGACGTCGTCAACGAAAACGAGACGGAAGTTTTTACCTTCAATCAAGTCTAGCTTGGATCTAGCGAAAGCAACAGTCGTAAGTAGAACATCAAAGTCTCCCCTCTCGATTGATTTAAGCATTTCCTCTTTCTCACTTTTCTTCATCTTTGAATGGTAGTACGCTACTCTAACCTTGCAGTTAGCAGAATCCATTATATTGCCGAGCTTCTTTAAAGCCTGCACTACCAGGGGCGTGGTTGGGAGAATTACATAGGATTTACCGTGCCTACGGCAGGCTAGGAAAATCGAGTACACTAGCCCGAACGTTGTTTTACCTACTCCGGTTGGGGCTATTATGGAGAAACTATCTCTCCTGGCGAGCCTCCTACTCCATGTCCTCTGGGCTCCCCAGGGCTTGGATCCCACGGCTTTTTCGAAGAATAATTCGAATTTTTTGGATAGCCTCCATTGCTTATGGAGAACTTCATACTCCCTTGATAGATGGCCGTTTCTAACGAGCATTCTGTAGATTTGTTCCCTTGAGGCTTTACTAGGTGGATCGGGCAGACATTTACTGCACGGTAGCCCCTGTCTCAGCCTGTAATCATCTATAGGGCCGCCACAGTTGGGGCATGCGTGCCTATAAATAGCTGATATCTTCGTCAAATAGTGCACCGACTATACTGTTTATACCCCGCGTATCAGTTATATAATTAATGGGTTCTAACGCCCTAGTCGAGTGAGCTGTGGGGGCGATGGTTATATGAGAAAAACTGTGGGATTACTGGTATTGCTTGTAATCATATCGTTGACGTCTCCTATATTACTAACTGCCAGCGCGAGCAGTCCATCCTTCTCATACACATATGATTGTAAGAACGGGCTAGTCTATGTGATTGTATCGATTTCCGGGGTAACAGGCCTTACTAATATAACCATACCGGAGGATCAGGGGACTCTCGAGGAAAGCATCGTCGCTATAAACCAGGATGGCACACCACTCCCAGTCCTGGCTGGAGCGGATAGCATTACTATTTACATTAGTAATGACACGAGGGATATTCAAGTATCCTATATAATGTACCCGTATGTAGTTGAAAATACGAATATGATAGTGATCAACCCGCTGGGGCAGGCAACAGTGTTGCTACCTATTAATGGTAGCCTTGTATACTCCAGTGACTCCCCGAAAATCTATGCAAACTATAGCAGAATAATCCTGACATACAGTGAGCAAGGGATATACACAATATACTATACTGGGGGGATTATACAGGGAACTACTACGACCAGCAATACTACGTCTACCGGAGTATCCAGCGGGACAACATCTCCAACCCCGTCATCAAGCACGGTAACCTCTCCTACATCAACTATAGGCCCTGGAGAACACTCCACCACTAGTGCGTATCCTACTAGTCCACAGCAAACAGGAACCACTGGCCACCCTAAAGAGTGGAAAGGGATATATGCCTACAGTATCCTGGGTGTAGCAATATTATTAATAGCTATAGCTTTAGCGTATTATTTCAAATCCCGGCAACGTAAAGGTGGATCCGGCGGAGTACAGCTGGACACAGGTAACCTGGATGACCGGGATGTGACTCTCCTGCGTCTCATAGAAAAAGGAGGTCATAGTATTTCAAGCCTAGCTAAAGAAACAGGGTATAGCAAATCAGTAGTCTGGAGGAGAATTAAAAAACTGGAGAAAATGGGTTTAATCGAAGTCAGTAAAGGAATCGGGAAAACAGAGATAAAAATCACCGAAAAAGGAAGAACATTCCTCACTACATAACCCAATGTTCCACCTTGAACGGAACAATAAGAACTCCCACGTTCCGAGCTGACCTTTATCTAAAACGAACAGTAAACCAATAACCGGAAAATCAAAAAAGGTGAAAAACCATGGAGAACGTCAAAATGAGAATAATTGCCCTAGTCCTTCTCGTCGCCTTAGTCGCACCCGTAATAGGAGCTTCAGGAGCTATAACACAAAAAGCAGCAGCCCAGGAAACAAGCAAAGTGTACCCTGAAACCCTGCTATTACAACTGATAAGTCACGGTAAGATCCATGCAAGCAACCAGGTGATAAGCATACTTCAGGAAGCAGCCCAGCTGAGACACGTTAATTCTACGGAGGCTGATATACTTGCATCTCAAGCATTCACAATGCTATCAAACGAAACATCACACTCATGTACGGGTCTCTATAGAATAGCGGTTGGATTCAACTATACAATAAATAAGCTTATAAAGCTAGCTCATAACCTCAATGAATCTACAAAAGGATTATACAATAAATCCATAACACAAGCATTATACTACCTAGTGGAAGCCAAGGCGAATGACACGAAGGCTATTAACATCCTAGAATCACAGAATGGGAACTGTACAAATGGGACAGCGAGCACGGTTGCTCATTACCTAATAAATACTAGGAACGATATATCTACAGCGAGAAACATGTTAGACTCGTTAACTGCTTGCCGTTTCAAGCAGGTTATAATGAAATCGCTGGAGAAAAGGCTAATGCAAGGCAATTTAATGATACAGAAACTTGCTATGAGAAAAGCTGCACTGGAGCAGAAAGGCTTGGAAGGGCCTGCTATGAGGATAACTAGTGTTGAAAAGAAATTCTCCCAGGAAAACGAGATCCTCATGAATACAATTAGGGAAATGAATGTTACAGTGAACTGTACTAAACTATGGATTACAATTGCAGCATTCAAAATGTTATATAGCTATGAGATAATGCAAGGGAGAGCTATAACCCACTTCCAGAACCGGGCTCAAATACTTGGGAAAGGACAAATGCATTTACTGATAATAGGAGCTAAACTACGGATGGCCTCAAACGCTATCAAAGACATTGGAAATAACGCGGGGTTACCTTCAAATGTCAAGGATAACCTGGATAAGATATCAGCGGATATAGGCAATATAACAAAACTATACCATGAAGCTTTAATAGAAGCATGGACAGGCTCGTCCAATTTAAATACAACCGAATCACAGTTAGAAAGCCTTATCAATGAAACAAGAGACCTCGCGGATCAGACTATGAATATGCTGCCAAATAAAGGATTCGCACCAACCAAGAACCTGCTGAGGACTGTGGATAGAACCTTATTGATGATAGAAAACATGGTTGAACAGGATTTCAAGGGGATAAGGCATGCAGGCCAGGAGATAAGAATGGCTAGAGAACTCGTTTATAGACTCGAGGTTAGGACACTCGTAAAGGATAATAGATTCGCTCTAATAATTGCGGAAAGGGCATGTAACTCCACTAACAATACGGTAGTTGAAGATTTACAGGATGCGCTACAATACGCAACCAATGCTGCACACGCTGATAATCACACGGTAGCTATGTCATACCTGACTAACGCTTCCAACCTAGTAAAGAGTGCTGAGAACACGGCTGGAACAACATGCCCAGAGATACAGCCAGTACTAATAATACTTGAAATGGAATACAATACGACAATAACAATACTATCCTAGACAACAATTTCTTTTTTTATAACCACAATAAGCTTCCCCGGTGGATTTTTTGGATGATAAGTTAAACGGTCTCATGAAAATATTGGAAGAAGAGTTCGGTGATTCGATCGTATACGAGTGTAGGAACGGAACCTGCGTAGTGAACCTTCTCTTCACCGGTACGAACCTGATCATACATACTTTTAAGAGTAGATTCCTGAGGGTTGAAACTGAGAGGATTAGGCGGAAGCCCGTTGAGGAAGTATTCACTATTCCAATGGTCAAGACCCTAGAAGACCTGGAAGGAACCAAGCTCATATGCGACTTACCATCATCTTGCATGGAGTATAAGGAAGCTTTCAAGCTATGCGTATCCGCAGTGATTCAGGCATTGTTCACGATAGATGATAATCTTAGTAGGAAGCTACTCGACAAGGTGTTGTCTATGGTTAGGGAGCTAAATTCACAGGGGCTAACTGGAAACGAAATTTATAGAATATTGGTTGATAAGTACAAGGTTCCCAGCGATCTAGCGGAAACTATGATAGAGTCATACTACGCGTTAATGGACGGGGAGGAATAATTTATTGGCTCTATCATCATCGAGGGGCTGGGTAGCTTCACGCCTACTTTTTCCAGTATATTGCGGACTTTGCTCCTATCAATATCTCCTGAAATGCTGTATGACTTGTATGACTTCTTCAATACGACTACCGGTGTTCTCGTTATTTTAGCGTACCATGATACCATTCTAAGCGGGTTATGCTTGTACTCCTCGAGTGACTGTTCCACTAGAGAACGCAGAGCCTGTTCTTCTTCTAAAAACTCGTTGTTCACTGCTAGAGTACAGCAATACGGGGCAACGAGTTCCGAGCACTGGGCCTCGAACCTATATCCCATTTTAATCCCATCCGACAGATAAGGCTCCCATATTGCTCCAATCTTTATGTCCCCTCTCCTCAACGCTTTAAGTATGCCTTCCCCGCTATAGTAGTACTGGACGTTAACGTCCTTGTCATACGACCTGATGCATGCTTCCATTGTCGATATCGGCGTGCTCCCGCCTTTATCCGTGGCGGAGTGCGGGTTAGACAATATGCCAGCACCCCCGTAAACACCCCCGTATATAACCTTGTAGGTCGGGTTAAACCTATAGTAGAGGAGCTGTGTTACCAGAGGACTGTACCCCATGTCTAATACTCCCATCGCTATGTGCTTTGTCAGCGTTAACCCCTCGTTGTATACTTTCACTTCCACATTGTATCCTTTTGATTTTAACTTCTTAACTATGAACGGTAGGAAGAGATACTCGCTTGCCCTAATAATGCCTATGACTACATGTTTCCTTCTCTCCCTAGTCTTATTTAGGTAGACGTGCTTGTTTCTCCCCCGCGTAACCGTCGATACTAATCCTTCTTCCTCTAGTCTCTTAACTATTCTGGAGACCGTTGCTTTGGAGAGTTTAGACGCTTCGGCTAGCTCTGCTATTGTCATTCCAGGGGTTCCTTCCAGTATTCTCCTCACAGTCTCCAGGACTCATCCCTCATAATACTATAATAGCCGGGGATATATTTAAATATGAAACATATGTTTCATTAATGCAATACGGTGACGGTAATGAAAGCCGGCTTATTTGCTACACTAATGACGGTTATACTGCTGCTCCACTACATAATCCCATACTATGTAACACACGCTCCCATCGATGCCTGGTACTGGATAGCTGATTCCACCATAGCATTCATACTCACACTATACTATCTATTCAGAGGTGAGCAGTGGTGGAGGAAAGACTAATCATAGAGCTAACAGTGCTACTGCTCTACATATTCCTCGGCACGATAGGAGCAATAGTCGGGAGGAAATACGGTGTCAAGACGAGTAGAGAATACTATATAGGGGGCGGTAGACTCGGGACGTTCCTAGCAGCATTAACATACGCGGCGACTACTTATAGTAGCTTCATGATAGTTGGGCTGGTAGGCATAGCGTACTTCACGGGAATAGGAAGCTTAGGCTTCGAGTTATCCTATTATATTGCAACCTTGCTGCTACTAGCAATCCTCGCTCCTATAATTTACAGGAAATCGAGGGAGAGGAGCTGGGTTACACCAAGTGAAATGCTGGGAGACCTCTACGGCTCGCCTAGGCTAGCTGCTGTAATAGCAGTAATATACTTCCTCGCACTACTCCCCTATTCCTCAGCACAGCTGAAGGGAATAGGGGAAACAATAGCTACTGCCGGTGGACAAGGCTACTATGCTTGGGGGATACTACTAGGGTTCACGCTCATACTGGCATGGACATTGCTAGCTGGAATATGGAGTGTAGCCATAACAGATGCTATACAAGGTATTTGGATGATAGCTGCTGCAGTCCTACTCTCGGGTTGGCTAGTATGGGAGCTATTCAGCAACCTCCATATGACCATGTCGACTGTAACGAGCAACCTTAGTAAAGCCGGTTTACTCGAAGTTTCACCAGGCCAAGGCTTCTGGAAGATACCTGTATTCGTATCGTTCACACTTCCATGGCTATTCTTCGCGGTGACAAACCCTCAAGTACTCCAGAGAGTTTACATGCCGAAGAACGAGAAGAGCCTTAGGGGAATGATTATATGGTTCGGATTATTCGGCCTCCTCTACACAGTGATAGTGGTATTAATTGGAATGCTGGCGAGAGCAGGTGGGGTTGCACTCATACCTTTCAATCTGCAAGGAAAAGACTCTGTGACCCCAGCACTCCTTAACATAGCACCTCTATGGATATCAGTAATAGTGTTCGTTAGTATAATAGCAGCTAGTATATCCACAGTTGACTCCATAATACTCTCCGTGTCTAGCTCCATCGGGCACGACCTGCCGTACGATAAAAGAAAGATAAGTGAACTGTCAGTGGCTAAAACTACTATAGCGTTAATGGCGATTATAGTATCGGGAATAGCGTATTTAAGAGTCTCCTATATAGTCCAGCTAAGCGTTCTCTCGAGCCTGTTCCTGCTACCGCTCCTCCCTCCCACACTAGCCGGGCTGCTATCGAAGGAACCAAAGAATTACAACACGCTTTCCTGGTCCTCTATAGTATTTGGTTTACTGGTAGCTATACTGCTAACATACTATGTAGGTGTTTCAAATGTATTTAGTAGGGAAGTACTGGGGCTGACGACGCCTGTATGGGTCTTCATAGCCTCCTGGGCCCCCTGGATCCTTGCCCTAAACAAACACTAAGCCAGAGTGTTTTCGTCTCCTTTTTAATACTAGGAAACATTCCCATAGTTAATCTTGGGTGCAGAGGGTTTTGAGTGAACGCCCGGTGCTAAGCGACTCCGAGTACGATCTGCTGAGAAGAATGGTCGAGAAGGGAGTAAGCAAGGCAAAACTAGATGACCTCCCTAGTATAGTAGGGTTAGACAAGTCGGCGATCGCGAGCTTATCAGAGCTACTCCAGTCTAAGGGTATATTGAAGATCATGGAGAGAAGGGAGAAAAAATACAGTCTAACAAATAGGGGCGTGGAAGCTCTCCGTGATGGTTTACCTGAGGAGAATCTGGTGAAACTGGTCGCTCAGGGTGTCACGGAGCTCGGGCGGATAAGAAAAGAACTGGGAGACGAGTCCGGGATCGCTATAGGGATAGCTCGCAGGAATGGTTGGATAATGATAAATAAAGGGAGCGTGGAACTCGCAAAGCCTATAGATGTTGTGCTGAGGGAACTGGAGGAAACGAAGAGTTTACTCAGGAATGTAGCTGAGAAAGGATCCGGTGACAGTAAACTGCTCGGCGGGCTGATTAAAAGAGGGCTTGTACGCGAGGAGGAGGTAGTCGAGAAAATCATTCTACCAGCGAAACCCTTGGAGCAAGTGCTAGAGGAGGCAAGCGTGGAGAAAGGCAGGCTGACACATCACGATCTAAAGACAGGTAGATGGGCACTGGTGAAATTGAGGAAATATGATGTATCCGCGGAACCGCCCGGTATCAGGCTAGGTAGAAGACACTTCTTAAGCGAGTTCCTTGATATGTTAAGAGATTTAATGAAGGAACTCGGCTTTACGGAGGCTGAAGGCCCCCTGGTGGAGCTTGAACTATATAATTTCGACCTGCTTTTCCAGCCCCAGGACCACCCTGCTAGAGAGGTCCATGACACTCTATGGATAAGGGACCCTGTCTACGGTAGGCTGGAAGGGTTAGAGGATCTGGTCGAACGAGTTAGGCGTATACATGAGAAAGGCTGGGGGTATACTTGGAGCACGTTGAAGGCTTCTAAACATATTCTCCGGAGTCAAACAACGAGTGTTTCAGCGAGGATAATAACATCGAAGCCGGATCCCCCGATAAGATACTTCTCGCTTGGAAGGGTTTTTCGAAGCGATGTAATTGACGCAAGCCACCTCCCAGAGTTCCATCAGCTGGACGGGATAATGGGGGACGGGTCAACGTGTTTCAGGGATCTCCTGGGAATGCTTACTGAAATATCTGGGAGGCTAGGGTTCAAAGTAAGATTCAAACCAGGGTACTTCCCATTTACAGAGCCGAGTGTGGAAGGATACGTGAAACTGCCAACTGGGAAATGGTTGGAATTATTCGGTGCAGGCATGTTCAGGCCTGAAGTCCTTGAAATGGCTGGGATAAGTTACCCTGTTGCGGCTTGGGGATTCGGTGTTGAGAGGCTTGCCGCTGCTTACTATGGCTTGGCTGATATAAGGATGCTTTACTCCGAGGATATGGACTTCATTTCTAACTTCCCGGCTAGGAGGATGCGTTGAAATGCCTGTAATAAGGCTCAGTCTGGAGAAGCTAACGGGCCTCACGGGGCTCACCTCTCATGAGCTAAAGGATACTCTATTCAGGTTGAAATGTGAGTCTGAAGAGGTGGAGCCTGGGATTCTAGAGGTGGAGGTAAACCCGGATAGACCGGACATGCTGATAACTGAAGGACTGGTAAGAGCGGTCAATGGATTAACGGGGGAAGAGACCGGCTACCCGGGTTACCCTGTTGTGGGAACGGACTATACAGTAGAGTTAGGGAACCTTGGAGCACGAAAATATATAGCCGTAGGAGTAGTGGAAAACGTGAATGTCGACGAGGAATACCTGGAGGAGCTAATACAATTCCAGGAGAAACTACACGTTACTTTCGGCCGGAAGAGGAGGAAAGCTGCGATAGGATTCCATGATCTCTCAAAGCTCCCATGTAATAGGCTCGAATACACTTACATTGACCCATCCAAAACAAGATTCCGGCCGCTGCACTGGGACAGAGAAATGACAGGGCTGGAGGTTCTCAGGGAAACAGAGCAAGGCAAATTATACGGTAACATAAACCTTGAACAGGGACAACACCCGTTCCTCTTGGCTTGCGGGGAAGTCATAGCAATGCCTCCTGTGATAAACTCGGATATAACTAGGGTTGAACCCGGAACACATAGCCTCCTAATAGACGTGACAGGCCCTGATAAGTGGACTGTAATGAAGCTCCTAGATATAATAACGGTTAACCTAGCTGATAGGGAGGGAGCCAAAATAGGCCGAGTTAAAGTTTTGTCTAGGGGCAAGGAGACCGTTACACCGTTGCTAGAAGAGGAGAAAGTGGAACTGAACCCTGATTATACTCAAAGGATACTGGGTTTAGAAATCCCGGTACAAGAGCAAGCCGAGATCCTCGAGAGAATGAGGTATAATGCCGTGGCATCCGAGTCAAAACTCACTGTTACAGTACCCCCCTACCGCGTGGATATTCTAGGTGAGATCGATCTAGTGGAAGATATTGCAATAGCATACGGTTACGATAACATTCCGCTCAAAACTACATGGACAGTCATGCGCGGCGAACTCTCGGACAGGACAGTGTTCGCCAGAGAAATATCGGATATACTAATAGGAGGAGGGTTCGTTGAAGTAATGCAACTAGCACTTGTGGGACCTACGATACTCGCTGGCAAATGGGACCCCGGTACCCTAGTTGAGATAGGGAACCCTGTAATGGCGGAATACAGTATACTAAGACCGAGCCTGATACCCGGACTTATACAGGTAGCCAGAGCTAATATCTCCGCTTCCAAACCCATTAAAGCCTTCGAAATAGGGCCAGTAGTATACAAGGATAACGTAGTAGTGAAGGAGTCGTGGAGACTAGGGCTCCTATACATGGATGACGAGGCGAGCTACGAGCAGTTACAAGCTGTAGTATATAAGGTCCTGAGACTCCTGGGGACAGAGCCCGGGGCAGCCGAGTCGAGGCATCCCTACCTCATAGAGGGCAGGACAGGGAGGATCTACGCGAACAATGTGGAGATCGGATTCCTGGGTGAGGCAAGGCCGGATGTATTACTCGAATTCGGCGTAGAATACCCTACCGTCCTGGCGGAAGTAGACCTTGACAAGTTAATGGAGGTGGCAGGCTGGATTGGAAGTTGAAATACAGGACATGCCCCCGAAGCACCCATACCCTCTTGACCTAGTAGGAGTCAAGGGGGTAAAGTACCTAGTGAGAATAAGGAGTCCTAGAGGAATAATAGAATTCCCAGTGACCTATAACGCTTACGTTAAACTCTCACCTGGAAGAAGAGCAGTGCATCTTTCCAGGAACATTGAAGCGTTCATAGAAGCCTTAGTGGAATCAGAGAAAAAGGGAAAGGAAAGCTTGGAGGCGCTGATGGAGGAGGTAGCTGTTAAACTTTTGGGGAAACACGAATACACGGAATACGCCAGAGCGGAACTAGAATTAGAGCATTTCGTAGAAACGGGGAGAACGTTGGAGCCTGTTAACGTGAGAATATCGATAGAGGCTTGGAGGAACAATGGTAAAAGATGGACGTTAACACTTGGAGTGACAGGTATAACTGCATGCCCTCATGCTCAGGTGAATATTTCAAAAAAGCTTAACACCCCGGTTAACGTGACACCTACACACATGCAAAGAGCCAGAATAGAGGCATCAATATCATTCACCGAGAAAAGAGTCTACAACATAGAGGGCATAGCCCTAAAACTCCTCAAGGCGTTCTCCCAGCCAACAAGAACGCTCCTCAAAAAAGACGATGAAGCTAGACTGATAATAGAAGCACATAGAAACCCCAAGCTCGTGGAGGATGTGGCAAGGGACGCATTGAGCATCCTGGAAGAAGTAATTGAGCCACCCGCGGAAATATGCGTTAAAGCGACTAGTTACGAAAGCATTCACCCTTACAATGTATTCGCGGAGAGATGCATGGTGTTAAACAAGCAATGAAACGGGTGCTCCTAGTAGATATCGGTGCTACAAACACGCGGCTCGCAATAGGATGGGAGGAAGGAAAGCCTGTACTATCTGGCTTAATCCAGGTGAGGACACCGTCAAGCGGTGAAGCCTTAGTCGACCTTATAGTTGAATACGCCGGGGAAAGGAAAGGCTTCTCCATAGTGTCCATAGCTAGCATAGGGCCTTTAGACCTGGGGAAAGGCTGGATACTTGAGACACCTAATAAAGAGATAGGGCCGTATCCTATAGTGGAAGCATTGCAGGGTAAGCTGGGAGTCCCAGTGTTCTTACTGAACGACTGTCAAGCCGCTGTCTGGGGGGAATACGTGTACGGGAGGTATAGGGGGACCCGGAACATGGTTTACATAACTCTGAGTTCAGGCGTGGGTGCAGGGGCAATAGTGGATGGCCGCCTCCTCATGGGGAGAAAGGGGAACGCGCATGAAGTGGGGCACTTCGTTGTAGACTATAAATCCGAGGCGAAATGCGGTTGCGGGGGTCATGGGCACTGGGAAGCGTATGTTGGTGGGAAGAATATTCCGAGGAATGTTAAAGAACTTATTGAAGGCTACTCGGGGGCGAGAACATCTTTTTACCATAGACTAGTGGAAGGCAGTTTTACTGTAGAAGAATTGTTCCACCAGTCATTTATAGGGGATCCCGCGGCTAAATATGTTGTTGACCGGATAGTTAGGGTTACAGCGGCGGGATTATCTAGTGTTATAGCGGCATACGACCCTGAAATAATAGTTTTAGGAGGCACTGTATTCCATAAGGGGTTATCCCGGTTTCTTAATGAAATAATCAACTACCTAGAGTTTTACTCGCTGAACAAGAATGTATTTCTAACTGTTTCCAGCTATCCTGGTAGGGAGCCAATTATAGGGGCTTTAGCAGCGGGAATATACTCAGTCACATAGTAGTATTCATCCTAATGTGAATACCGAAGATATAGATAAGTATGTGTATCAGCATTTTATTCTAACAAGACATTTATGAGGTAGGTGGATACCATTGGCTAGGAGAGCAAGCGGATTTATAGTTGGGTTAACCGTGTTTCTATGGCTTACATCACTGACTACACAGGGTTTCGTGAGAATACTTCACCTGTTAGTTGAAGGATATAGACAGGCGCCGTATCTATGGCTTACCCTCAATATTATCGCTGTTTTATATGTCCTGTATTACACTATTAAACCCCTCGTGAAGGCATACAGGTCGATAAGCGGGTTCTGGACGGGATTCACGGTTGGAGCTATAGTGGTATTATATTATTCCCTAGTCACTGCTACTGCTACTCTCGCTGGCCTGGTATGGCTTATAGTTCCACTAACCATCAAGTATGGCGGGCAAGGCTATGGCAAAGGATTCAGTGTTAGGATTATAAAGTCAAGTTATAAGGGGGTAACTAGTAACGCTCTGTTCTCAGCACTGGTTACTATATTGCTCATTATAGGTGTACTTCTTGTTCTTTACGCACCGGTGATGGCTTCTAGGGAAATAACAGGGGTTACTCTAACTCATCCTTATAATGTTTACGGTGTAAACAGGCTGATACCTCTATATACCGCCTATGTATATGCGTCTGATAGAATACAGATACCGACTCACACTGTTTATAAGGCTGAGACTTATATATACTACGAGAATGAGACACCGATCTATAACTGGTTAATAGAACCAGAAGGCTTCTGGAACTCGGTTACAAGGAAGCCTATAGGGGCTATTTTCGTTGAAGGAGACAAGTACCCTGTGAACGTCAAGCTGGTCAACTCCCAGGTAAAATGGGGTCTCCATAACATGAAGTTCAAACTATTTTATTTCGACAGTTTAGAGCGGAAACTAAAACTCCAGGCACTCGGGTATGATATAAGGTTCGACGAGGCAGTTGAGCTCTACAGGCAAGGGCAGATATGGATAGCTATCCCATACAATACTTGGGAGAGAGGGCTATTATGGGATCTCCGAAAACCTGCAGGCATCATATTAGTTAATAGTAATGGAACTGTGAGAAAGCTAACCCTGGAAGCAGCAGTTAAATCCCCCATATTGAAGGGTCTACCCATAGTTTCCGAGAAAACCGCGAGGGAATGGGCTGAGAAATACGCGTATAAGAATGGGTTTGTCGCAGTATACTTCAAACACAACAAGTATGAAATAAGGGATGTCGGGGAAAACCCACAGCCATACCTAGAGCCGGGGGACAACGGTACGTTATGGTGGGTGTTCGCAGTAGAACCCGCTGGCAACACGCACTCAACCAAATATATTCTATACATAAATGCCAGAGACCCTTCAGGGAAACCGTTAATTTACTTGTGGAAGCCGAGTGAGCTGCTAATAGGAGTCAGTAAGATTATGAGCTACGTGAAGCAGGCTCATCCGAACTATGATTGGGGGCAAGTGAAGGCAGTTGAGCCTTTACCGACGATAACCAATGGATCTGTGTTATGGAAAGTAAGTGTAGTAACCGGGGACTATCGAGGACTAGTGTCTATTGACGTTATAAACGCGAAGTCGGGTCAGGATACGAGTTTCAAAGTAGAGAAAAGTATCACTGCAAAGGTAATACTGGATGAAGTGCTTAATATCACACAGGTTAAACCTGGATACACTAATGAGACTGTCTTAGCTAGAATTAATAATATTCAACAGGAGATAAATGAAACCATTCAGAAATTGAATGACTTATATAGCCAGTTAGAGGAACTGAAATCCCAGTTGAACTTAACGTCTAGATGATTTCTTTTAATATATTCGCTTGTATATATTCCTTTTTATTAACCTTTAGAATTGACTAACCAGTCAGTAAGTTTATATCCGTCTAGGGAAACGCAAAAACCGGTGTATAGGAATGGCAAATGCGAGGATCCTGAGAATCGCAGAACACTTGAGAGACTACCTCCTACTATATGTGATCCTAGCCATAATAATAGCCCTCCCAATAGGATACTATAACGCTGAATTCTTTGAGACACATAAGGAGCTGATAAAGGAGACAATAATATCGCTGGCAATAATTACATTATACCCATCGATGATCCAGCTTAGATCAGAGAAGTTCGTGGATGAATTCAGAGGTAAGGTAAGAGAGACTGTGCTAGCATTAATAGTGATTTTCCTAGTAGCCCCTCTAACAGCAATGTTTCTAGCAGGATTTATAGGGCATAAATCGGTTGCAATAGGATTTGTAGCAGCCAACTCTGTTCCAGCTAGTAGTGCATCGATAGCCTACGTGCTTCTCGCGGAGGGGAACATTGAGTTCGCAACGCTACTAGCTGTTATAAGCATAATAGGTGCCCTAGTTACTGTTCCAGCATATATAGGCTGGTTTGCGAAGAGCGTGAGTGTCAATGTTCCAATAGCGGTCCTAGGCGAATCCGTAGGGTTAGCTCTACTCACACCGTTTATATTAGGGCAATTGACTAGGTACTACCTTATTAAAGGAAGGGCGAAAAAGCTGCTGAGAATGGGTCATGAGAGTTACCCGTGTACAGTGGAAAAGATTATCTCTACCGATAAGATAAGTATAAGCGAGTTCCTGAGGCATATGGAGGAAGCTTTAGAGTGCGTCCAGAGCAAACTAAGTAAGTCGGTAAAGCCGTATCTCAGTCTTTCGACTATGGTGACGATGCTCCTGTTAATAGGGTTCTTAATAGCCAACAAGGCTTATCTCCTAATAGCTAAACCAGGCATAGCCTTCCAGGTTATTGGGTTTCAACTAGCAGTATATGCCGTTATTATACTGTCATTAATAGCGGTCACATTCCTAGTGAAACTAACCTACGAGGATCACATAGGCATGGCGTTTATTTCTCTCACTAAAAACGAGAGTGTTGCAGCGGCAGTAAGCGTTATGGCTATAGGTTCAGCAGCAGCGATCCCAGCGGCCCTGGTGCCGGCAATACAGCCTATAGTAGCCATACTCTATCTGGCATCAGCCCCGATTCTAAGGAGAATGTTAAAGACATGATAACCAGAATGCACATAAATATATCCCAGTGGAGTACTTTTTTCATGTGCAGTTAATTACGCTAGAATCATATTTGTGGTGTGCTATGGTTGAGGAGAGACGAGAAAGAGGTCAGGGAGAGCATTATTGAAGCCGCTATGAGAGTATTCTCAATACACGGGTTCTTCAAAGCCCCAACAAACCTAGTGGCAAGAGAAGCAGGGGTATCGAAGGGCCTAGTATTCTGGTATTTCAGGTCGAAGGACGAACTCATACTAGAAGCCGCTTCTAGAAGCCTGCCGAAAGACGTTATAGATGAATGCTTAGATGAAAAGCTGGAGGGGAGAAGCCTCCTGGAATGCGTGGGTAAGAAGTATATGGATAAATACCGTGACCCTGTGCTGAAGAACCTCCTCATACATACTATGGCTTCCGAAACACTCTACCAGGAAATAAGGAGTAAGATAGGTGAAATATGTAATATGTATACAAGGGAACTGGCTAGGAAAGTTTTCAGTAGCGATTCCCTCAAATACTGTGTCGCAATTAGAACGTTTCTGGGTTCCCTCATGTGCTACACGTTGAGAACGCCTAAAGACTTGAGAGAGGATGAATACCTGGCACTTCTCATAAACATAGTATATGACAGGTTGAGGAATGAGGGAATAGTCTAGCCTCCTATGCTAGCTAATAAATCCTCCAAGGCTCTCTTCTGCTTACTCAGATCCTGGTAGCGATCGAAAGCCTCCTCTATACCCATCTCGCCTCTCTTCATCTTCCTTTGAAGCTCCTCTATTTCCTCGTTCACGCGAGCTAGCCTGGCTCTGACGATGTTAGCTAGAGAATATACACCAGTATCCTCCTTCGGCTTGGTAGGCGTATAAGCTTCCTCCAGCTCTACAGGAGTATATTCCCCCTTGGTCACCCCGTCCTCTAACCTGATAATCCTGTCAGCTCTAACAGCCACTCTGGGGTCATGTGTAGTAACTATAACAGTTTTACCGTGTTGAAGCGCTAGAGAGTGAAGAGTGTCGATTATCTTCTTTGCATTCTCATAGTCGAGCTCCGCCGTCGGCTCGTCGGCTATAAGTATGGGGGGATCATTAGCTAGGGCAACAGCTATAGCGACACGCTGCTGTTCCCCACCGCTAAGCTCACCCGGTTTATAAGTAGCCTTATCCCCCAACCCCACGGCTTCCAGAAGTCTTATTACCCTATTTTCCCTCACGTTTTTAGGCACTTTCTTGAAGAGAAGGGGGAGCTCAACATTATCTTTAGCTGTGAGAGTTGGAATCAGATTAATGGTTTGGAACACGAATCCAACGTAGTCTAATCGATGATCATCCAACTCAGTATCACTCATAGTGTCTATCCTCTTACTGCCATGAAAGACCAGGCCCCCAGTGGGCTTATCCACTCCGCCTAGAAGGTTCATTAGAGTAGTCTTACCGGAACCGCTGGGACCCATGACCACATACATTTTCCCAGGGTCAAAGTCTACCGTGACACCCCTCAACGCCTGCACTTCGAGGGGCCCATTACGGTAGACTTTAATTAGCCTCTCACCACGGACTCGAACCCCCTTCCGGGCGAATAATCCGCTTATAACTTCAAGCGAACTCATAGTTATACCTCCCTCACACTTTGTACGGGGGATCCCCTAGTTATCTTGTAAAAGTAGATAACCGGGATCAAGATAAGTAGAGCCATGAGGAGGATTTCCCATGGAACAGGAGTAAGAACGGTGGTTGAGCCTATGTATCCATCGCTAACAGTTATCCGTACACCCGCAATGGATTGCTCCATACCCCCCATAGTTCCCATGAAATTCCCTCCAGGCTGTAGTGACATCCTGTAGATCAGAGTGACCCCAATGCCTGACAATATTCCGACTAACCCTATGATTAGAATGATAGCTAGCCATGGGATGAGTAGTGTAGTCAGGGTCATCCTCCTATTTATACCCCTCAGCCTTAGTAACCTGTAAATTCTATCAACATCTCTAACACTAACATATGATAAAATCATCGTTAACAGTAAAAGCAATCCTATTAGGATGGCCCCTGTAGTCTTAAACGATGGAGCACCCAATCCCACTCCTATACTTCTCTTCCAGAGTTTAAACGTTGTGCTATTTGTGATATTATAGATGCTTACCTTTTCCATCGACATTTTTTCTATATTATTATTCAACGGGTGCTCGGATAGAATTATGAGGGAAGATTCTACTCCGGGATTATGGTTAGCCACCGAGATAATAGGGATTCCTTGAATAGTCGTGCTAACTAAGCTGTTAACTTGTCCTAGCCAGTTGTCAATAAACCCGATCATCCACGGCCCTGTTACTAAATACGACGTGTATCTAGGTAGAACTCCTTTACCAGGGATTCCCAGGGTGACATCATTGATACTGTAGCCTACACATTTTCGGTTGCTCTCATTGAGAGCATATTTTAAACATACAGAGGAAAGGATACTACCGCCCTCCTGTTTTAATGCTTTCTTGGACATGTAAAAGTCGTATATCATTGAGTTCTGAAGGACTATGAATGATTTCTTACTAGACTCTAGGCTGATCAAATCCTGTTTTATGGTTTTCCCCGTAGCTGTAATCCTGTAATCACTGTGGTAAACGATCTTTGTGATAATTGAGGGGTTTACTGCAACGGCTATGTTCCAAGCATATGGAATGTTCAGTCTTTCACTGACTATGCGCCCTGTATCCATGTATGTGAATGGTATCGAACCACTATTGATTAACAGAAGCAAACCACAGTCCGGGCATATATGGGTGAAGTTTTGAATGGTATTATTCAGCCCTTCTTTGCTTGTAAGTGATATGGGGACTACATATACATATGGTGCCCCGACGTCAAATTCCGCAGCGTTGTTAGCTGAACTATTAACCATCGAGGAGAGAGATAGAGCTGGGTGAAGCACTGCGAGACTGAACACTAGGATTGTCGATAATCCTACTAGGGAGGGGGTAATCAGTCTTCCAACCCCGGATGCTACACTAACCATCTCTCCCAATATTCTCCGGCTTCCAGATATAGCTAATATCAGGACGTCGAGATATTTCATTACGAGGACGGAAACACTGTAAGAGATCATTACGGGTGTAAAAATCGTGGTCACATACTCAATCACTCCTAAGATTATCAGTATTATTGTTACCAGTATACTGCTTCCACTATTGTACTCTAATTCCCGTATGGCACTCCACCCCAAGAATCCGCGGCCAATATGATATAGAGATAAACCTAGTAATGTCCAAGCTAGTTTAGCTCCTCTCTCCCTGGTTTCACTGGGTTCCTCCGTAATTTTCTCTAGTTTAAGGTTTCTCGTAAAACTCCTCCAGTAGAGTAGGGCTGCTATTAAACTCGATATGATGATAGCTGTCAAAGTAGTTTTATCTAGTATAACAGAGTTCAATGCTAGACTGGAGAACTCAGGGATCCACATGTATATGATCGCTAGAACACCAATGTAGCCTGCTATTAATCCGATAATGACTGTGATGATTGATGCGTAGAGAAGGTTTCGCTTCAATATCTTATGCTTCACACCTCTTATCCGTAGGAGGTACAATGTTCTCCTCAACCTACTCGTCATTGCATTGCTCGTTGACGGTATTACGATGAATATTCCAAGTATGAATACTACGAAGATTACTGTTGTGGTTAGCTGGAAGGATTGGATGATGAATCCATAGTTTGTGATGGAGTTCCATAATTGGCTGGATGCGTGTGCGTTTATTGTTTTCGCTATATTAGTGATCTGCTCTTTGATTTTGTTCGGTGAAACGGGGTTAAATGTTATGGCAGAGAAATTGTATTTGATCAGCGAAATATATCTAGGTATCCCCCATTCCCATGGAGCATATGCTTTATATGTAACGTTCATCGTGTCGAGTGACTGGAAGAATAGTGTTATATTGGATATGTTGTCTGTGTAAACTAGTAACACGTTATTTTTCGATATACAATTGTATTCAGAGTGGAAGGAAGAGGGTTCACCGGGTTCCATATTGGTAAATGTCATTGATTCCCCGTATCCTTTGTTGGTCTGTGTTAGAATTTCTATGAACGCGCTTAGGCCTCCCGCGGAACAGTATTCCTTTGTGATTTCATTTAACGGTTTATACGTTTCTGTTTTAATGTTTACTTCTCTAAAGTTGGATTGATCGAATAGAAAGCCGGGTTTCCCGCGGAGTGATGGATTACTTTCAATGTAACTACCTGTTAACCTCGGTGACTTATAATAGAAAATTATAACGTAGAGTGGTGTTTGACTAGCGTTATCCGGTTCTACTTCAACTGCTCCTACAGTAACTGCAGCGTATAACGTTGATGTATTCGTCGGAATAACTTCTATGGCCTCTTTGATGTTTGTTTCTAACCCGTTCAATAATTGGCTAGTGCTAGTTGGATAACCTGCTGATACAATGGTTCCATAGGAGTTGACGCTTACAGGCTGATTCGGTGGGAATGAAGCGAAAGTCCATTCCGGAGTGTTCAGGTATTCCTTTAAGAGCTGGTCGGATGGTTTATATATTGATATGGGTGCAATGGTGAGAGCGAATACTATGAAGATTCCAGCTACAACCAGCAGTGCGATACCCCTGTCTCCTATCAGTATCTTCGTCAGCCTGGCCACTGTCGCCACCTGTTCTATGATCCACGTAATAGTCTTGGTTTATTAATAAGTTTTAATTGAAAAACGATAATGTTTATATGTATATAGACTCGTTTTTATGTTTATATAAAGCATTCAAGGTTCGCCAGGGAAGCCTAGGAATCCCTCGCTAGGTGGCATCCCATCGAGTAATAGGATATGGATTCCAACGCGTATTTATCCGCGTATTTCTCATTCCCCCTGTGCTTACCGGAGGTACTTCGGAGATGATGGTAGAACTCGTGTAACACTATGAACGGGTTCATATAAACCTGGGAGTTCTTCAAGCATATCTCTCTCCTACCCGGATCGTAGCATCCTAGAATATCATATCTCCCCCTAGCACCTATTGTTATCCTCGGAGTCTTAACCCTATAAAACTTGGATAGCAGTGCGATGGCCTGTTCTGTTCTCCCGTTCAATACTAGGTGGACTGCTAGCGCCCTGGTTACTTGTTCTTCCATGCACTCAGTCTTCCTCGAGCATGGGGAGTTCGACATATTTCGTTCCAGCCACTACCTGGTCTATACTATGTATCACGCAGCCTAGTTCCTCGAGTTTCTTCTCTACTTCCTCGAACCTGATACCAGGCCCCTCTACGACCATTGTTATAGTTATAGTCTCCACGTCTATTTCCGTTACTGTAATGTTTACCCCGTCTACACCGTCAAGGTTAGCGAGTTCCTCGGCTACGTCTATGATTGTCGGGCCTTTAATCGGTTTGAGCACATCTAAAACAATTCTTCTAAGTGGAGCAGTCACGTGTTCATCACCGCGGGGTGACCCCCTGTGTTTACCACTGTTTCCCCTGAGGGTATAAAGGTTTCACCCTACCGTTACCCGGCTCCGGCCAGGTCTTTCGTGAAGTAGTCATAGAAAGGTATTATTATGCCTGGCACTGTGATGAATGCGAATACTATGTATATTATAGGGGAGAGATCTATAAACAACCCCAGCTTCGCGCCCTCCATTACTATGCTTCCCGAGATTTCCCCTCCATTCATGTAGTATAGTAGTATGAAGAACCCGAATATGTTGGAGAAGGCTCTGAGCAGCGGGTTATATATAGTGCCCTTTAAACCGGATGCAGCGCTGGAAAGGCCTAGGAAGAACAATGCGAGACCTGCTAGTTGCCCGCCAGAGATAGGGGGGAGCTGGGAGCTTAGTTGGGTTGCTAGGTAAGAGAAAACCATTGGTATGAGATACACGTAGATTAACACGTAGTAAACCATTCCAAGCGTCCCGCTAACTACAGCCCACGCTATCCTCCTAGAGACAGGAACCTCCTCTGCCACACCAGTCACCCGCCAGTTGGATGGTAAGTGATCTCAAAAGGATATAGCCCGCTTACCTTACCCTTTAAAACCAGTTCCTCGAACCTTAGTCCGCTGGTTGCATTGAGCTCGCTTTGAGGGATTTTGATGAGAATAGTGGAGTTCTTATCCAACTCGCCTGTATAGGCTGATTTACTTATAACATGCCCGCCGGATTTTATTACCGCCGTAAAATTCACGTCCGTCAGCTTTATAGTGCCATTATACGCTAGTGTGATTAGGATACTATTGTTACCTTGCTGCATGCTGACATTCAGCATTCTAGGGTTCCCTAATGCATCCCTTATAAGTAACCCTAGGGGAGTAGTCACCATTCCTAGGATAATCAATCCTACGATAACAATAGCCGCGTGGAGGACGTTCAATCCTTCTTTTCCTCCCCTTTCTCCTCTTTAATTATGGGTATCGAGTACTTTATCAGAATAGATCCAGCTGCCAACGCTAACCCCAGGTATGCGAGTTTGAAGAGTAGTTGAATAAGCATGCCGCTGCTAGACGTTATGGCTTGCATTACGTCACTCGAGTTTCCCAGGTTAATGTTTACACTCGCGTATTCCTGGTATGCTTTATAGAACACTATTAAAACAAGGATCACGCCTATAGTAAGGAGGGTAGCCCCCATACCCTGGCTTAACTTTATGTTCAAACTAGATCACCGCGGTGTTTAACGGATTCTAATGTATAAACAATGAATTATTTATATTCATAGCCCACATTTTTCCCTCCCGTGTAAGTTGTAGGTGAGAGTATTGGAAGCCAACTGGATACATTTACAGTTCACAGACCTCCTCGGGGTGCTAAGGCAGGTAATACTGGCTAGGGAGCAGTTGAAACCCGGAGTCTTCGAGGACGGAATAAGTAAACTGGACGGAAGCAGCGTATACGGGTTCAAACCAATAGAGGACAGTGACCTAGTTCTAAAGCCACTAAAGGAAACGGAGGCAGTTATCCCATGGGCAGAGGAGCCTAGCGTCAGGTACATAACCCAGGTATACGAGCCGGGCGGTAAAAGACTACTTACAGACCCGCGGTTCATCTCTGAAAGCCTAGAAGAATACCTGGGGTCGCAAGGCTTGAAAGCCTTCGCAGGCAGCGAGATAGAGTTCTTCATAGTCAGAGAGTTCTACCTCGACATGTCTCCAGACTCGCTAGGTTACGAGATAGTCTCAGAAGAATCAATAGAAAACGCTTCAACGGGAATACCGGAGAAAGCAGGCTACTACCTAGCAGGCCCGCAGGACACTGTTAGACAAGTGAGAAACGAGATACTGTCAACCCTAAAGGATATGGGCGTAACCTCAACAGTCCACCACCATGAAGTAGCCAGCTTCGGCCAGAGCGAGATAAACATAAAGCACTACGAACCCTCGAAGGCGGCTGACGCTATAGTAACGGCGAAATACGTGATCAGGAACATATCAGTAATAAACGGGCTTACAGCCGTACTGATGCCCAAAGTATTCTACAACGACAACGGCAGCGGGATGCATATACATATGAGCCTGTGGAGTGGGGACAGGAACATCTTCTACGACCCTTCAAACCAGGGTGAGATAAGTGAGACTGCCAGATACTTTATAGGGGGAGTAATAGAGCACCTGGAAGCAGTTGCAGCATTCACGAACCCAACGGTCAACAGTTACAGGAGACTGGTCCCAGGGTACGAGGCACCAGTATATGGTGTATGGGGAGTATCTAATAGAAGTGCAATGATAAGGGTGCCGAGGCCCCCGAAGCCGGATGAGAAATTCCTTAGACTAGAGTTCAGGCAGCCGGATGCTACTGCAAACCCCTACCTGGCCATACCAGCCCTAGTTATGGCCGGTTTAGACGGTGTGAAGAAGAGGATAGATCCTGGAGACCAGTTCAAAGGCAACGTATACCACTTAACTGAGGATGAGAGGAGGAGGATGGGAATAAAGACTATGCCGCCTAGCCTGGCTCACGCGGTTGAGGCTTTGGAAAGCGACAATAGTTTCCTGAAACCCGTGTTCCCAGGCGAGCTAATAGAAACCTATATAGAACTCAAATGGGCTGAGTTCAAAGAGCTCCAGAAATACCCGAGTCCAGTTGAGTTCGCGAGGTACTTCAACCTCTAGTCATACATCACCCCTAGCACGTCACCTATTCGCCCAGTTCTAACAAGTTTCTCATACGTCCTCCAAATCCTCTTGACGCTGACGTGCTTGACGCTAAAACCCTGTTCTTCCAAGTAGCTGAGGACGGCTTCGGGGAATACTGTTGGTTCCCCATTGTATGTTAACGCGGTGGTTCTCACTGCTTCAGCTATCTCCCCCTGCGTGGGGTACTTGGATTTCCTCGCCCCCTGCTTAGGCTTCTCTTCCTCCTCGATAACCTCCTCAACAACGTCTTCCGGGACATCGTAGATATC
Organism: Candidatus Tiamatella sp.; assembly: GCA_015522645.1. GTDB lineage: Archaea > Thermoproteota > Thermoprotei_A > Sulfolobales > Acidilobaceae > Tiamatella. The sequence goes on along the minus strand of WALV01000060.1, from coordinate 6,890 downwards.
CTCCTCACCCATAGAGGGTCACCTTACACGAAGAGGCCTGCATATTGTATTCTATCTGTATATGAACACTGTGTTTCCACTGCAATATGTTTATCAGGTCATTGTAAACCAGTATCCTCCTCTGGCGGTGTGGAGGCCTCTATCATCCCTGAGCCCGGGGCGTCTGGACTGTGAAGCGGTGGTCCTCCCTGGAGCCCCCTTCCAGCGTATTCCGTTATCTACTATTCCAGGGAGTCTTTGCCCTTGTTTTATTATGCGTCAGTTTTTTAAGCTGGACCATTCCACTGCGTTGGATATGGTGTCCAACAATGGATAGGCCTTCGACCATGACTCTCAGTGCAATCGTCATAATACTCGTGATAATCGCCGCTGAATTCGCAGTACTAGACAATCGGCTCAACACACTCCAAGCACTAGTGGAAGGCCAGAACAAGAGGCTGGGCAGCATAAATCAGAGCCTCCGCCAGCAGCAAAAGCAAATGCATGAAATCAACCGGACCATACAGGCGGTGAAACTATCGGTCGACACCAGTACAAGAATCCTAAAGGAAAGACTCGGCAACACGGAGGAAGAGATAACTGGGATAAAACAGCAAGTAGAAGCTCTCTCCAACTCCGTTAACAAGCTAACAGGCTACCCGCGTACAATAGTTGATTTCACAGGGCAAACAGTTATCATACAAGAACAGCCGAAGAGGATTATTAGCCTAGCACCAAGTATCACGGAGATAATATTCGCCCTTGGCCAGCAGGACAAGCTAGTCGGGGTAGACCAGTACAGTAATTATCCACCGCAACTCCAGGACCTAGAGAAGAGCGGTAAGATACAGGTTGTAGGGGGATTCTCAAACCCTAACTACGAGAAGATCGTGTCCCTGAAACCCGACGTTGTGTTCACAGTCCAGGGTGTGCAGTTGCAGATAGCCCATAGACTCCGCAGCCTAGGCCTCAAGGTTGTAGTCCTCGGAACCAAGGACATGAACGATATAGTGTCATCTATAATACTAATGGGCAAGGTGCTCGGCGTAGATGACGCGTCACTCAAGCTAGCCGAGCAAGTAACAGGTGACCTGGAGAGCCTGGCGGCAATATCATACAGGTTCAACACGACGCCGACTGTTGGAGTTATAGTCTGGAACAACCCGATATTTGTAGCGGGGAAAGAGAGCTTCATGACAAGCCTATTAGAAATGGCTGGAGGTGAAAACGCGTTCTACAACTACAGTCAAGCCTACCCTATGATAAGCCCGGAGGACTTGTTTAACGCGAACCCCGACATAATAGTATTCACAGATGGTAGTGGGGTGTCAAACTATACTGACGCGATGGCATGGCTGAAATCAATACCCGGAGGAGCCAGCCTCAAGGCGGTTCAGACGGGGGAAGTCTATGTTGTCCACGGGTCATACAGCGATATGCTAGTCAGGCCTGGAATACGCTCGCCTGCAGCGGGATTACTGTTACTCGCAATAATACACCCTGAAACAGGTAGCAATATACCCCACGATGTGACCCCGTTAAACTGGAAGCTCGCTAATTACGCGAGCCAACTAGAGGCAACGTACAATGTAACATTCCCGCTACTATTGACGTGAACAGTTTGAGTAGGGAAAACCGGGGTTGACGGGTAAGAAGCAATACGGTATAGTTTCACAGTACAAGAGAACGCTAAGCATAACACTCCTTATAACCCTACTCCTATTCGTCGGCGAAGTATATCTAGGCCCAATCCACTATACACCCAGTCAAGTTACAAGCGCGTTACTCCACAAGACGGGGAAGGCGTCAACAGTAGTATGGGATATCAGGCTCCCAAGAGCGGTGGGGGCTATATTAACAGGGCTAGTACTCGGCATAAGCGGCCTGCTCCTACAGGTAGCGCTCAAGAACCCCCTGGCTGAACCATACCTCCTAGGAGTATCGGGAGGCGCGACGCTTGGGGTAATAGTGTCACTAGCAACCCTCCCCGCGTTAGGCTACATAGGAATGAATATAGCAGGGTTCATAGGTGCTATACTAGCAGTAAGCCTAGTCATACTCGTAGGGGAGCTTACTGGGTACAATGTGTACGCTGTAATACTAGCTGGAGTAGCAGTAGGGGGGATGACGGCTAGCTTGGCCCTAGTGATCTTCATAACACTACAGGGAGGTAGGCAGCTGGGGATGCTGTGGATGTACGGTACACTGAGCCTGGTAGGCTGGAGTGAGGCACTACAACTACTAGTCCCAGCGGCATTGATACTTCTCTACCTGGCCCTCTACTATAGGCAGTTGAACCTACTTCTACTAGGGGACGAGCAAGCCCTCAGCATGGGAGTAGACCCGAGGTCAGCCCGTAGAGCTATGATAATAGTGTCAACAATAACCGTTGGAATGCTCACAACATACACAGGGCCCATAGGGTTCATAGGGTTAATGAGCCCCCACATAGCTAGAATGCTTGTGGGAAGCGAAGTAAAACGGCTCTCAATACTAGCAATCCCCGTTGCAATAAGCCTGACACTACTAGCTGACCTCATGGCTAGAAACCTCCTCCCTAGCGGGCAGGAGGCACCGCTAGGTTCAATGACAGCTCTCCTAGGAGTACCCTTCTTCCTATACCTGCTCTCAAGGAGGCCAGCGGAGACATGAAGCTAGTATTAGAGAACGTGTCCCTCGAAATAAACCATGAGAGAATACTGGAAAACGTAGACCTAGAAGCAACAGTGGGGACGCCTCACAGTATAATCGGGCCTAACGGCTCGGGTAAAACCAGCCTCCTCAGAGTAATAGCGGGAATATATAAGCCTACACAGGGCAAAGTGCGAATAGAAGGCACCCCGGAGCCTAGGAGAGTTATCTACTATTTACCCGCGGAACCGGGAGTCTTCCCTGGGCTAAAGGTGATTGACTACCTGCAAATAGCTCTAGGGCTGAAAGGCCTCTACGGTGAAACCGGTATAACAAGAGTCATGGATATACTGGAAGAGTTCAAAGCAGACAAACACCTCTACCGGGACCTCTCAACACTAAGCAGTGGGGAAAGAAGACTAGTATACCTAGCCGCGGCAGCAGCCTCGGACAGGAGTATAATCCTGATAGACGAGCCCACAAGCCACCTAGACCTCAAGTGGGCGATAACAGCAATGAACCTACTAATGAACAGGTTACGCGGCAAGGTTTTCATATTCACGACTCACGATGTGAACATAGCTTCAGCATTCTCCAAGCAAACCACAGTGATCTCGAACGGCAGAGTATATGCCTCAGGTGGCCCAGGAGAGGTTTACTCTAGGGAACTCCTACGCAGAGTATATGGAGTGGACCTAGTGGAATTCACGGACAGTGAGGGGAGGAGATTCTATGTACCATCAACCTAAAAACTTATTCTTATCATAGATATTCCCGAGTTCCAGGTAAATAGCAAGCCACTGGTATGCTAGTTCAGTTGGAGTATATGTCCTGGACACTGGATTGTAGGAGAGAAGCCCATGCTTCACAAGATCCTCGACTATAGGTCTGGCCCTATCGTAGGGTAGATTACTCTTCAATGCTAGATGAGAAAGCTTTGACGGGCCTTCAATAGTTGCCTTTAACACGCTGGCGATTATATCATGCCTGCATCTGTTAGCCAAGTATCCTCCCTTATGCTCACAATTTGTGAGATTCAATAATTAAAGCATAATGCCGGTTAGAAAAACGGTGTCCGAACCTTGAGTGAAATGAAGGTGGGAGGATCAGTCTCCCTAGGGGGTCCAATAGAGTTCGAAAACATTGACGTGGGAGGCTCCATAAAAGTAAAAGGAGACCTGACGGTGAGAGGCGAGTTCAAAATAGGGGGCTCAGCTAGTATAGAGGGCAGCTTAAAAACTAGGTCAGGAAAAATAGGCGGTACTATGGTTGTCCAGGGGGAACTGAATGCGAGAGAGTTTACAATAGGAGGATCGGGGAAAATAGGCGAGGGAGTAATAGGAGAACTAATCGTGGGAGGCTCCCTAAAAGCTGGTAAGCTATATGTTAGAGAAGCTAGAATAAGCGGTAATTATACAGGCGTCATAATTGGGAAAACAATCATAGTGGAAAAGAAAACAAAGATCAAAGGCATAGTTATCGCTGAGAAACTAGTAGCACAGAAGAACTCAGAGATAGAGGAAGCATATGTTATAGAAGCAGAACTAGAGCGTGGAGCAGAAGTAAACAAGCTATACTGTGTCAAGTGCATACTGGGGAAAAAATCATGGATCGGAGTATTAAGATACAAGGATTCCTACAAAGATGAAGGCAGTGAAATAGACAAAGCAGAAAAAACAGACATAATACCGGAACTAAAAGTACTCAAGGAATTGGAGAATAAGTTAGAAAAATACTATGATAACTAGAAAGAAGGCATTGCTTCATAGCAATTTACATACTCATCAATTGTTTCAGGAGTAATTGTGTCGCTAGGAACTTGACCTTCCACCTTTCTCACTGCTATGTAGGTTTTTGCTACTTGATATTTCTCTGGAAGTAGTTTGCTGGCTTTTTCCCTTGTTAAGAAGCGTAATTTCACAATTTCCTTAGGCGTAAGCTTGCTCCATTTAACCTCTGTTATTATGGCTTTCCTCTCTTTCTGATTAATGAGGGCAATATCTATTTCTTCGTTTCTATGAACTAGTCTACCCACCAGCGTGTATCCTTTAGGTGCATATTTCTTTGCAAGATAGGTTTTCACAAGTGTTTCCCATGTTTGGGAAGTATGGATATCTATGTTAGAAAGCACATAGTTTAAAGCTTGTTTCTCCAGCCCTAATTCCACTAGGGATTCTACGGGTTCTATGAGACCATACCATGTTCTCAGTATAGGATCCCTTATTCTATATACTCCTTTCTTGCGGAAAACAGGTATGTCGCGCTCGATAAATTCTAGGTATTCGAGAATGTGTAAAGCTTTGTTAGCTAGTCCAGGGGAAATGCCTGTTACCTGAGCTATTTTACCCGGGGTATTGTACCCCTTTGCAAGGGCTGAGAGTATGGCATTGTACGTTGCTGGTTCCCTGAATTCCTCTCTTAGCAGTAAATCCTTCTCATGCCTTAACGGTGAATCCCGATTTACCAACATTTGAACTGCTTGTTTCAATGTTTTCGTCCTAGCTAATAGACAAGTATAATGTGGTATTCCTCCTACCAAGCCATATAACCTAACTCTGTCCTCAGGCTTGTAGTGAGGCATAAAACACTTCAAATACTCGTAAGACAGGGATTTGAGCATAATTCTATTCGTCGACCTAGCATATAGGGGGCTACCTCCTCCCAGGATTTCATCCTTCAATACTCCAAGAAGGCTTCCTGTGAGTATTAGAAGAGTCTTTGTATTAGGAAGCACTCGGTCTACGTATTCTTGTATTTCGCTTAAAACTATAGGATCTGATTTAACCCAGTATGTGATCTCATCTATTACTATTACATCCACGTTCAGCCGGGATAGTAATGATAGCAGTACTGATAGTCTCTCAGGTCTGATCTCCTTCAGACTGGGTTCACCCGTCTCATCCGCTGCCACCCGAGCCATTAGTGCTATATTGTACATGTGGCTGGCTAACTGTGAGAGATAGTAAACGCTCCTAGCTTTATGCGACTTAATCCACTCCAGTATGAGCCTTGTTTTACCAGTCCTCCTCCTACCGTATATTATCACGAATCCCGGGCGACTCTTGTAGGCTTGGTTAAGTAGTGATAACTCGTCTCTTCTGTCTACGAAACGGCATAGCATTATGAACACTGAAGTACTGTACTTTAAAGTACTGTACTTTAAAGTATATAAGCTTCATAAAATATCCAGAAACAATAAATGAAGGAAAAAGTCAGGACACGATAGTCTACTAGGACAACTGTGTAAGAGTATCCATGTGCTGGATTAACTTGAAAGGAAGAAGGACGTACCCCTCACCGCCCTCCAGTAAAAGGTAACCGCCCCAATAGTCAACCAGCCTGAAAACCCCCTCAGGAGTCTCCTTCAACACCGGAGCACGAACCCATAACTCCTCATACCTAGGCCTAATAGTTAGGAACTCTGGTTTAACAGTCAACCCCAGAGGCTTAACAACACCATACAACAGTGGAAGCCTCTTCCCCGGATCATGCTCCAACACGCTCTTAGGATCAGTCCTCTTAGTCAGCTGCTGGATATTATGGTACTGGCTAAGCTTCATCTCAAGCTCGCGTGACTCAGCCAAGCCAAGGCCCCGTGCCAGGATAGATGCAACTACATGCGGCTGCTCGGCAATCCTATCCTCGAGCCTCCAACTCCTCGATACACCGGTCTTATACTTCTCCAACCCACGGTCAACCAAGTACAACCCCATCGGTATCTTAATCTTCTCCTCAACCTTCCTACAAGCCTCCAAAGCATACTCCCCGCCCGTGCCGACACAGCGGTCGTATAAAGCCCTATAAGTCCTACTATGCTTCAAACAATAACCCCCCTTAGTGTCAGCGGTAACATTACAATACCTCCTCTCGAGAACATTATCCCTCCTATCCAAAGGCCCACTGTGCCATCTACAGTAAGCTCTACCGCCGACAGATAACCTAACCCTGCTACCCGTCTCTACCAGGTAAACACTCTCCTCCCCAGGATCCTGGGCGACGAGGCCCTCGAACACTATATCATATATCTCCAAGTCAACAGTACCACTCGGCTCGCCTAGGAAGGCCTCCAGTCCAGTAGTTGTAGTTGCCTTAACGGTCTCCCTGTGCTTAAGCTCCTTCCTAGCGAGCCGCGGTATAGCCAAACCCTTTCATCTCCCCATGATAATATTCTTGTCACCGGCGGCATATATTTTATAACCCCGCGAGTTCATATAATCTGAAACGAGAACTATCCATGGATCCCCCGGTAGCTCAGCGGCAGAGCGCCCGGCTGTAGTGAG